>CAJAQT010000001.1 GCA_903944165.1 uncultured Methylococcaceae bacterium
GCTGATAACTTAAGTTTTGGTCAAAGCAAAATCAAATTAGATCGTCAAGGTCCTGCAAAAGGTCTTTATTCAGAAAACTCACGTTGGTTTAAAGGTAATGTTGGCTTTTTAACCTTAAATATTCCAGGCAGTAACAATAATAAAATTAATGAAGGTGAATGTTTAGGTTCAAAAACTTTACGTACTGATGCTGATTGTGCAACTGCAAATACTGAATATGCAGCGCGTGATGCAGCAAATATAAGCTTCTTACGTGAAACTTTTGCTTTAGCTAAAGAACGTAAATCGCCAGGTTTGATGGTTGTGATTCAAGCTGACGTTACGTTTGATTTGCCAGAAACTGAAGAAGTTAATGAAAGAACATCAGTGGTTGAAGGCTTACCTTCACATGATGGTTATGATGCGTTTATCGCGGCATTAACTGAAGAAACCAATGCTTTTGAAGGTCAGGTGGTGTTAGTTCACGGTGACACACATTTCTTTAAAGTAGATAAACCTTTAAATACGCAAGCAGATTTGATTAAAAACTTTACTCGTGTTGAAACATTTGGTAGCCCAAATGTGCATTGGGTTAAAGTGAATGTTAATTCAAAAAATGCAAATGTATTTACGTTCCAACCAATGATCGTTCCTGGTAACTAAATTTGGTGATGGGTTAAGGGGGCGTGTTTTGCACGCTCCCTTAGCTTTTAGTATTATTAATAAGCTTCAATCCAGGCGGTAACGCCTCGCCAAACAGTTGTTTTTCTTCTTTTTCATCTAATTCTTTAAGTTGCTCAACCAACGCAATCCAAGAGAGTGGGGTTTTGCTTAGTTTAAGTTTTGTAATGATGTGTTCGCGTAATGTGCTGTCAATATCTCTTGCCCTATCGCCACTCATTCTTGCTATGAGCGTGGCGGCAAAGCCAATATGCGGTGATTTTTTCCAGTCTTCTTTAAGCATAATGCTTAACCATTCACTTACCACGCTGGGTTCGATTACATTATGCTGACTGCCATGAAAAGGCACTCTGACGCCAATACGTCCAACCGCCCACCAAGTTTGTGCTGGTTCAGTGCTTTTTTCTAAACGTTGCAATAACCATGTGCCTAATTGAATTTTTTTAGGTGCGGGCAGGCGTTCTAAAACTGCGGAAAGTCTGACAATATCTTCATAACTGCGTATTTTAAGTTGTTTTGCTATACCAGGTTGGCGTGCTGTAGCCGGGTTAATATAATCGGCAATGTCGACAAAAAGTGCTTCTTGAGCCTGTTCATCTAAGCCGCCCGCAATGCGTCGCCATAACGTCCACCATTCTGTCCAATTTTGGGTTTCATTTACAAATTGAATGCCAAGTGCGTATCGTTGCCAAAGTTGCGTAACACGCCAATCGTCAAGAGGATAGCCAAAACCAGGGCGCATGCAAAAGCCAATTAAACTAAGCCAAGTACGTTCGTGGTGGGCTGAGCGGCGTTGATATTTTGCACCCTCCATGAGTTGTCCAAAAAGCACTCTTAGCAAAGGAACCTCCCAGTCATGGCGAGATTTTCCCAGTAGTTTTTCAAGATCAGTACGAAGATTTTTTACTGCATTAGGGTCTGCTTGTTTAGATTTAGTACCGTAGACCATGAGGATTTTTTGTTCTATTTTGTGTAAGGTGTCCGTATGTATAGGTAGTTCAGGGTTACTGTGGGAGATGGCCGATTTAGCTCTAATTTGAAACTCAACATCCCAACGTTGCTGGCTGTTATCGATAGCAACACATTGAATTTTAAGTGTGCCTAATTCTGTTTGGGTGACGGCTAAGTGCACGATAACTTCATTGCTTGCCGTGATGGTTTGATGCTCTAAGGCAACGGCAAGCGGGGGCAACAAGTGAAAGTGGTCTGTTATGGCAATGATATCGCCAGAACTGTACTGCGTGTCGCTGGAAATTGAGGCTAAATGAAAGCGTACTGGACTGCCTAAGCGAAGCAAAAATTGATGATGTTGTAAAATAATTTCATGACCTTCTTCGCTACCCTTGGGCAAAATACAGACGCCATGTTGGTCGGCATAATCAGTAGCAATCAATAAAAAATAACTACGCGCGGAACCGCCGCCAATTTTAAGGGATTTTTCTTGTCGAGCAATCGCATAGCTGACCGCACCAAAGGCAACCGCTAATTCTGGATGGGGATTGTCTAAGACGATGGGCGCGTGTGTTTGCCACGAGTGCATTAATTCAACCAGTCTTTGGCTAATGGGTTGACTGCGAAAAACCCCGCCGTTTAATAATAAGGCATCGGGAATAAAGCTTTGTTTTGCTAAGGCTTCTTGTGCGGCATTTTTGTGCTGGGTTAAAAAGGCGGCGATGTGTTTGCTTATTGCAGGTTCATGCGCATAAGGTAAGCCAAACTCAACAATGCCACTGCGTTTTTTATCTGGCAGTTCATCAATACGTGTTAACGGAAAGAAGCCATCTAAGGCAATGTGATTAACTTCAGCCTTGGTGAATTCAACCGAGCGCGTATTGCCAATTAATTTTGCCCCCCCACCAAGCAGGGTGACGTTGGCCGTCTCAGGGCCAGTTGCCGCGAGTAAGATTTCTTTGGCTTGACGGCATTGCTCAAGTAATTGTGAAAATTCGGCTGCGGATAAGCGTTTGTCGGAGGTTTTTAGACGACTTTCAGCCAAATGCGCTAAGGCTAAATCAATATTATCCCCGCCCAGCATAAGGTGATCACCCACGCCAATTCTTGTGAGTACAGGTTCAGCGTGGTGATGATCAATTTTAATCAGCGTTAAATCTGTTGTGCCGCCGCCAATATCGCATACTAATAATAAATGTACGTTGGTAAGTTCATGTTTTAATTTATGATTGTTTCTTCTTAACCAGTCGTAACATACGGCTTGGGGTTCTTCTAATAAACGCGCGTTGGTAATGCCTGCCAAGTTAGCCGCTTCTAAGGTTAACGCACGGGCTGCTTCATCAAATGAGGCGGGCACGGTAATAATGATGTCTTGTTGTTCTAAAGGCGCATCTGGAAATTGATGCTGCCATACCACGCGAATATGTTTTAAGTAACTTGCGCAGGCATCAACAGGGGCTATTTTTTCAATCTCTTCAGCACTTCCCCACGGTAAAATCTTTGCGTTTTGGTCGATGTTGGGATGAGACAACCAACTTTTTGCACTACTAATAAAGCGTCCTTTGGTTTTGGCGCCTAATACGCGTGCTGCCATACCAATAATTGCTTGTTCACCAGTGGGTGAAAATTGACTGTCTTCGGCAGATAACTCACCAGGTGCAGGATGGTAACGTACTGAGGGTAATAAAGGTTTTGCCATGACTTGTCCAGGCGCGACCAGTTGTTCAATATGAAATAAGCTAATGTCTGCATGTGCTTTGATAGGCGCATAGGCAACCACTGTATGAGTTGTGCCTAAGTCGATTCCGATTAAATACTGAGCTGAATGAATGTTCACGATGTAATTATTGGCTTAAGGTGAGGTAATGCTGTGTAAATAGGTAGATTTTATCATAGTAGGCGGCTTTATTTTTTTAGCAAATTAGCCCTTTGCACTAGAGGCGTTGCGTAGACATTCTTATTGAGCAGATGTTATCGATTGACAGCTAATTTTTTCAGGATAAGTTAGCTTGTATTTACATTCCCATATAATTAATCCGTTAATCACTTGGCTAAGGTAAGCTAAACAAAGACGTGGCTAAATGATTCAGTTAAAATGGTGGTAGGATTTTTCCGCAGATTTTTTACGGAGTAAATTCGTCAATTGTCTCTTTTATTGAGGTTATCGAAAATGAATAAATATCTTCTTTGTACTGGCGGAATAGTACTTTTTTTAAATGTGGCGTTAAGTCAGGCAAGCACAGATTTACCTCCTACTGCGAAGGTTGAATTAGGCGAAGTTGAGGAAGTGTGCTCTGATTTTACCTCACCAGAATGGCGCAAAGAGCAGGAAATTGATGGTGTGAGCATCCAAGCTTCGCGCTTATGTAATCCAGATAATCCGGCCGAAATTGCTGCTTTTGTAAAGGGTACGAATAACATTTCTATGGATACATTAATGCAAACGCAGTTAGCTGCAGATGCCATTACAATGTCGGATGATATGGATGGTGATGGCGATCCAGACAAAATAATTATCAAATTAGAAGTGGTTGAGTTAAATGGTCATTCGCCTGACGTTAAAGGCCCCATTACGACGTTTGATATTGCGCCAGGAATCAAGCCAACATTTTGGGTTTACGCACCTAAAACGCGTGACATGTCGACCTTAAGTCTTTATGAGTCTGAAGCCAATTCGTTATTGCGCGTGCCTTCACCCGTGATTCGTGTTGAGCAAGATGATGTGGTCTGGATTGTCTTAGAAAATACCCATTATTTACCGCATTCAATCCATTTACATGGTATTGACCATCCGTTTATGGATCATTCAGGAACGGGAAATGATGGCGTTGGGCAAACCAGCAATATGGATACTATGCCGGGTGAGAGTAAAACCTATGTCATCAAGCCACGTCAGCCTGGCACTATGTATTATCATTGTCATGTGCAGCCGCACACTCATATACCTATGGGGTTGCAAGGCATCTTTATTGTTGAAGAAAATCGTCCTAATAATTGGGTTCAAACACTTAATGTGGGGGCAGGGCAGGTGCGTCATCCCTCCGTTGCGGTAATGGAAAAATATGCGCGTGAATATGATTTACATTATCAATCTGCCGATAAAGAATTGCATAATGTCATCGCACGTTCTGCAAATGATCCTCGTTTAATCGCCAAGTATATGAATACTCAGTACGATATTACCGATGCAGGTGATGATTATTTTATGTTAAATGGGCGCTCATTTCCCTATACATTAAGAGAATCCCTGATTGAAATGGAGCAAGATAAAAAAGTTAAATTGCGCGTTTTAAATGGTCACACAGAAAGCTTAGCGCTGCATATTCATGGCCATAAACCCATGATTACGCATTATGATGGTGTTGATAACGGCCCTGGCTCTTACATTACCCGCGATGTCCATGGTATGGTTCCAGCACAACGCATTGATTTAGAACTTGATGGCAAAGATGATGGTTTGCATAGTTTTGGTCAGGGTATTTGGATGTTCCATGATCATGTCGAAAAATCATTTACTACAGATGGTGTAGGAGAAGGTGGTGATATTAGTTTGGTAGTGTATAAAGATTTTCTTGATGAAAAAGGCATCCCCAAAGCACATGGTATGAGTTTGGCGCAATATTTCACCAAAGGCTTTTGGCAGAGAAATTATCCCGTATGGCAAGATTATGATGCGTGGAGAAGTTTAGGATTGCCTGATTTACACGCTGACGTTACGCCAGCAAAAGTTGCTGTAGAACCTGTTGTTGTAGCGCCTAATGCCGTGTC
The DNA here is from genome assembly GCA_903944165.1 of uncultured Methylococcaceae bacterium. Taxonomy (GTDB): domain Bacteria; phylum Pseudomonadota; class Gammaproteobacteria; order Methylococcales; family Methylomonadaceae; genus Methylovulum. The sequence continues at coordinate 5,380 of CAJAQT010000001.1, forward strand.
TGCGGCTACTCGTAATTCTACTGGGTTTAATATGGGCAATTTGTTTAATGGTTTGCTGTTAGGATTGCTGAGCTATTCTGCAATCATTAAACGAAAAATTATTTTTGATCAATCTATAAAACTTTATGATTATGCTTTAGCACTGATTAAGAAATAATAAAAAAGGCTTGAGTTGAAAAAACTCAAGCCTTTTTACACTGAATAACCAACTGAATAAAACCAAGGGCAACTACCCTTGGTTTTTTTATATTACCTGTAAGTTTTCGTTATCATATACACGCGTTAGCTTCCAGCCGGCAAAACATTCATCATGAAATTGCAGATCGTTGTCGATAGCATATTCATAACAACTTCTAAAAACACGTGCAGTACGAAATGCATGTAATTCTTCATCTGCGGTTACTTTATCAATATTCCCTACTTGAAAGGTCTTGTTTCGCGCTTTGCCGTTGCATACCCAAAACACGGTATAGCATAAATAACTCTTATCTTTTCTGTGATCAAATTTTATTGTTCTTGATACACCAGTAACCCCAGTGCTTATTTTATTCTTGGGAGGTTTTAAGAAACGCGTTTTACTGCCTTTGAGCACAACAAGCATCTGATCGCGCCATTTTATTGCAGCCTGTAAGGACTTTCCTTTATTACCCCATAGTTTATGGGAAAAGTAACGACTGCTTTCTTTCCCACGTCTAACTATACGAACTTGGTATCCAAAGACATCAGGTTCTGTAATATGTTTGTTTTTTTCCATAATTTTTTACCTTCACTGTAATAATTTTTAGCGACAGCAACAGATACTGAGCATTTTTATATTGATTAATAGTGTAATATTATCGTAACAAATTATCGCTGTACTTGATGTAAAAGCAAGTAAAAAATCAGTGCACTAGATATTTCCTGAGTATTCTGGTGTAGAATAGCTGTTAAGCCACAGATGTAGTGGTGATTGTAGGTTTAATTTTACTTTTATTTCAATGTCTTGGAGAAAATTAATGAGCGTTCTAGTTGGTAAACAGGCACCTGATTTTACAGTGCCAGCAGTATTAGGCGATGGGCAAATTGTTGATTCTTTCAGCTTTTCAGAAGCAACGCATGGCAAATATGCAGTTGTATTCTTTTATCCTTTAGATTTTACATTTGTTTGTCCAAGTGAGTTGATCGCTATGGATCATCGTATGGATGATTTCAATAGTCGTAATGTTGAGGTTATTGCGGTGTCAATTGATTCACATTTTACGCACAATGCGTGGCGCAACACACCAATTAACCAAGGTGGTATTGGGCCAGTAAAATACATCATGGCAGCTGATTTAACACATTCAATTTGTAAAGCGTATGATGTTGAAGCAGAAGGTGGTGTAGCGTATCGTGGCTCTTTCCTGATTGATCGTTCTGGTGTTGTAAGACATCAAGTGGTTAATGATTTGCCTTTAGGAAGAAATATGGATGAGTTATTGCGCGTTGTTGATGCGTTACAATTCCATGAAGAACATGGTGAAGTCTGTCCAGCGGGTTGGAACAAAGGTGATGCAGGCATGAAGGCAGACCCTGAAGGGGTTGCTGCGTACTTAGGTGATCATGCGGCAAACTTGTAATTAATCATTACAGTTTAAAAAGCGCGTTATTATTTCAACGCGCTTTTTTTTTAAATATGTTTATTGATGACTATCTGCGATTAATTTTTTTCTAACAAAATAAGCAGCACCTACCGCACAGAGTGCTGGTATTTGGGTAATCAAAAATACAGCGGTTGCATTTTTTCCTGCTAAACCCACCAATGCTCCAAGAATAGTTAGTTTAATTGCCCACCACGCTAACCAATAACCAATTAGACCAATAATCACCCATTTGATAACGGGTTGCCCATGTTGTTTGGCGGTTACATAAAACCAAACGATCATCGCGATCCCGGCTGCTTTAGCTAAAATCAACATTTTTCCTCCTAATGATATGTTTTAATTGTTGTTGCTGATAAAGCATCATAATAAGTCAAAATGTTAATTATGAAGGTATATTTTTTTTGCTTTGTCCAAAAGCCCAATGAATAACAAGATATTTCAGACTTTATTGTTAGCGTGGTTCGATGACTATGGTCGAAAGGACTTGCCTTGGCAATGTCACACGCATCCTTATCACGTGTGGATATCAGAAATTATGCTTCAGCAAACGCAAGTTAATACGGTGATTCCTTATTATTTAGCCTTTATGCAACGGTTTCCAAGTCTTGACGCATTAGCCTCTGTCTCAGTAGATGAGGTTTTGCCATATTGGTCAGGATTAGGGTATTACGCCAGAGCAAGAAATTTGCATGCTGCTGCACAAATCATGGCTAAACAGGGTTATTTCCCTGATACTTTAGAAGCGCTAACGGGTTTGCCAGGAATTGGTTTATCAACAGCGGGCGCAATTTTAAGTATTGCTTTTAATCACAGTCAGCCGATTTTAGATGGTAATGTTAAGCGCGTATTGACTAGATACAAAGGTATTGACGGTTGGCCAGGAAATAGGCTAATAGAAAAAAAATTATGGCAAATAAGTGCACAATTCACGCCCATCAAGCGTGTTGCAGAGTATACGCAAGCGATAATGGATTTAGGGGCAACCGTATGTAAACGAAGCAAACCCTGTTGTATAAGCTGTCCATTAAAGGCGACATGTCACGCTTTTATAACCGATACTGTTGCGCATTATCCAGTGGCTAGACCAAAAAAAATAGTGCCAACTAAAGAGGTGTTTTTTTTAATGTTAATAAATCGAAATAGACAGGTATTTTTGGAAAAAAGACCATCCAAAGGCATTTGGGGTGGATTATGGAGTTTGCCAGAGTTTGCCTCTTTAGAAACACTTCAATCGAGTTATTTGGTGCCTGCTTTGGCGGTGCAAAAACAGGTGATATTACCAACTCAATACCATGTTTTTTCACATTATCGGTTACGTTATGTGCCAGTGCGCATAGATGTTGACACTGCAACGGATAACATCACTGAACAAATAAATTGTGCTTGGTGGGAAATTGAGCGCGTAGAGGCTTTGGGCTTGGCTGCGCCAATTAAAAAATTATTAATACAACTAAATCAAGGTGAATAAAAATGACACGATTTGTAAACTGCGTAAAATTAGCTAAAGAAGCCGTAGGACTGGACAATCCACCTTTTCCTGGTGAAAAAGGCTTGGAGATTTATGAAAAAATTTCTAGGCAGGTTTGGCAAGAATGGCTGGGAAAGCAGACGATTTTAATTAATGAGTATAAGTTGGCAAGTTATGATGCTAAAGCAAGAGCATTTTTAGCAGAAGAAAGAGATAAGTTTTTATTTCAAGGCAATCAGGATATGCCAGAAGGATATGTGCCGATTAAAGAGTAAGGGATAAAGAAGACAGAGTTAATTGCTTAGCTCTGTCTTAATTAATGCTTATCTTACAAAGATTTAAATAATTCTAATGCTTTGGTAAGTTGTGCAGAAGCTTTTTCTACATCGCCAGTGTTGGCAGAAATTTGGCTTTGAATAACGCCATTAGTTGCTTCTTTAATTACTGCTTCGTTACCCGCTACAGTGGCTGCAGAAGCGCGAGCTGCTTTTAAATGTAAACGTGCTGCTGAGAAATCACTTTTTTTAATTTCAGTTAAAGCTTCTTCAACGTGAGTGATTGTTTCATTTAAACTTGTATTTTTAGTGGCTTCTTCAGCAAATGCAGGTACGCATAATGTAGAAAGTGTTAACGCTAAACACAAAGCTAAAGTTATTTTTTTTAATTGGATCATTATATGCAACCTATATTTTGGTTAATGGTTTTAAAAAAATGAAAGTTGAGTCTTTCACTGGGGATTATAAATATGATACCAAGAAACCTCTTTGTATCATTATTTAATTAAATACCTCTTCAACTGAATAACCATGAAAGTGTAAAATTTCTTTTAATCTCTTAAGTCCTTCCATTTGAATTTGTCTAATTCTTTCACGGGTCACGCCCATTTCTTGAGCTACTTTTTCAAGAGTCCCTTCTTCATAGCCACATAAGCCATAGCGTCTACAGATAACTTCACGTTGTTTTTCTGGCAGCTCAAATATCCAGCCGGCAATGTTACGTTTAATTTTATCTTCTTGTATTTTCTCATCATGAGAAAGATAAGCGTGCTGACTGATGGAATCAATCAGTGGTTTATCAAAATCATTATTCGCAGGAATATCAACTGAAGACACGCGATCATTTAGTTTGAGCATTTTCTCAACTTTGTTGACCGGTTTGTCTAAATGATCAGCAATATCCTCAGCGCTGGGTTCGTGGTCTAATAATTGCGATAAATGTCGTTGTGCTTTTAAATACGTGTTCATTTCTTTGACAATATGAATCGGTAAACGAATAGTCCGAGATTGATTCATAATGGCGCGTTCGATAGCTTGGCGTATCCACCACGTTGCATAGGTAGAAAATCTAAAGCCTTTGGTCGGATCAAACTTTTCCACGGCTCGAATAAGACCTAAGTTACCTTCATTAATCATATCCAGCAAAGGAAGACCGCGATGAGAATAGCGACGAGAAATTTTAACAACTAAGCGTAAATTGCTTTCAATCATGATGCGGCGTGCTTCTTGATCGCCTTGTTGGGCAAGCAAACCATAATGTATTTCTTGCTCAGCGGTGAGTAATTTGGAACGGCTTAATTCACTTAAATAAACGCGTGTTGCGTCAAAGTCCGTTGTATTTTTAACTTTAATCGCTGATTCATTTGTTGAGCGATCATACAGTGTTGGATTAATTAAATCATCAACAAAAGGAAATTCATCATCAAATGGTGCAGGTACGTCCTCGTCAGAAAGATCGCTTAATTCTGTATTCATATTCACTCGCTATTTGATCAGATTAAATAAGATTTAGCATTAATTCGTGCTTGAGCTTAACTTTAAGTTTTTAATAAAAGGATTTGGGATTAAAAAATTTTTTATTAATTTGATTGGGCTGTATAGAAATTAATAACGATTTTATTCTAGTTATGTTAATTATTTATTTCGATGGATGCTTTATTTGTGAGATGCAAGTTTAATGGCGAGTGATAAACCCCACGGTGGTTAGAGTGTTTAAACCATGGCTTAGGTGGTGAGATAAGGGGGGGCAAGTTAATAAATTGTATGCGAAATATTATGAGTTACTTTTATGACATTAATATTGTCATGCGAAAAATACGACTTTTTTAGAAAAAAGCTAATGTTAAGTACAGCGTGCCGTGTGATTATATATCTATTCGTAGTTGGCCATTCTTCCGGGCAACGGCGTATTTATAAGAACACTATCAAATAGATAAACAGGACATAAAAGAATGAGTCACACTATTCATGCACAAGCAAGAACGACTCCACTCATTCGTAAAGAGCTCAAAGAATAGAGCTTATCAGGCAGAAAATTAGCCGCTTAATACAATACTTGATAC
>CAJAQT010000002.1 GCA_903944165.1 uncultured Methylococcaceae bacterium
AAATACCAAGCCCGCCAAGAATACCTGCGCGAACAACGTACCCTTCAAAAGGAACAGGAACAAACCAGTCAGAAGCTGAAACAAACCCACCAAAAGCTAGAGCAAACCAGTGCGCAGCTGGAGCAAGCCAATGAAAAGCTAGAGCAAACCAGTGAGAAGCTAGAGCAAACCAGTGAAAAGCTGGAGCAAACCAGTGAAAAGCTAGAGCAAACCAGTGAGAAGCTAGAGCAAACCAGTGAGAAGCTGGAGCAAACCAATCAAAAGCTCGAACAAACTAATCAAGTGTTGTTGACCGAGCAAGTAGAAAAACTGGCTGCCTTGCAAAGAGAAGAGTTAGCACTGCAAGAAAAAAAATCAGCCTTAGCTGAAATTGAGCATCTAAAAGCCTTATTAGCGAAACAACAGCATTGATTTCCGTAGGGCAGGCATTGCTTAATGCGGCAAGACGTAGTGCACCAAACGCAAACGGTAAGCCACCAAGCGTCGCAATACAGCTAATGCCTATCGCGACCTATTTACTGCGATTAATCAGTAATGTACCTACCCCCTGATCAGTGAAAAGTTCAAGTAATACGGCATGTTCAACGCGTCCATCGATAATATGAACGCTTGTTACGCCGCCTTTTAAGGCATCGGTAGCGCATTGGGTTTTAGGAATCATGCCGCCTGAAATAGTGCCATCAGCAATAAGCGCATCAATATCATGTACCGATAGACCAGTGAGTAATTCGCCTTGTTTGTCTAAAATGCCGGCGGTATTGGTGAGTAAAATCAATTTTTCTGCTGTTAAGACTTCGGCAATTTTTCCTGCGACTAAATCTGCATTGATATTATAAGAACGCCCATCTTCACCGACGCCAATGGGGGCAATAACAGGAATGAAATTACTGCGTCCAAGCATATCAACAACGCCAGAATCGATACTGCTGACAACGCCTACATGCCCTAAATCAATAATTTCAGATGCATCAGCATCCAGTGCTGACGGCTTTAATGTGATTTTTTTAGCGCGGATAAAATCGCCATCTTTCCCCGTTAAACCTACTGCTTTACCGCCATTACGGTTGATGAGATTAACGATTTCTTTGTTAACTAAACCGCCTAACACCATTTCTACTACATCCATTGTTTCGCTATCGGTCACCCGCATACCGTCAACAAATTCGGATGTTTTGCCTAACTTAGCCAATAATTGACCAATTTGCGGCCCGCCACCATGCACTACAATTGGATTTAAGCCGACCAGTTTCATGAGTACGATGTCACGCGCAAAACTGTGTTTAAGTGCTTCATCAACCATGGCATTGCCGCCAAATTTAACCACCACAGTTTTATCTTTAAAACGTTGGATATAAGGGAGTGCTTCGATAAGGACATCAGCAATATGATGCGCTGATTTACTGTTAATCATAAATTCCTTGAGTGTTGAGTTAGCTGTGAATGATGACGCGAACGGCACAGTATTACTGTTGTCCAGTATGCCCAAAGCCGCCTGTTCCGCGTTTAGTGTGGGTAAATTCTTCAACTTGTTGCAATTCAACTTGCAGTACGGGGACAAAAATTAATTGCGCAATGCGCTCGCCAATGTCAATGGTAAAAGGCGTTTGACTACGATTCCAGCAAGAGACAAACAGTTGACCCTGATAATCTGAATCAATTAAGCCAACTAAATTACCTAAGACAATGCCGTGTTTATGACCTAAGCCTGAACGTGGCAGAATTAATCCAGCATAGTCGTCTTCAATATGAATGGCTAAACCTGTGGGCAGTAATTCGGTTGCACCAGGAGCTAGGGTAAGAGGTGCGTCAAGACACGCACGCAAATCAAGACCTGCCGAGCCATGCGTGGCATATTCTGGTAAGGGAATGGTATGACCGAGACGGGAATCTAAAATTTTAAAGGCGATTTTTTTCATGTGTTGAGTGACTGAGTGGGTGTGGTAAAAATAGTATGAATAAGGACGAGTAATTCGTGGGCAAGTTGTGCTTTAGGTTGCATGGGTAACTCGTGTTGTCCAGCCTGCCAATACACGCTTAAGGCATTGTCCTCACTGTTAAAGCCACCGGTTTTTTTGCCCACCCAATTGGCAGCAATCATGTTTAACTTTTTTTGCTGTAGCTTGGTTTTGGCATAATCTTCAAGATTATCTGTTTCAGCAGCAAAGCCAACAGTAAAAGGTGGTGGTTCAAGCGCTGCAACCGCCGCCAAAATATCTTGGGTCGGGGTTAAGAGCAGTTGGCTTGCCGTACTGGTTTTTTTTAATTTTTGAGCGGTGTGCTGAGCCGGGCTGTAATCGGCAACGGCAGCCGCACCAATATAAATGGCATGATGAGGGGCTTCGTTTAGCACTTTGGTAAACATCTCGGCAGCCGTTTCTACATAAATAATTTTAATGTTTGACAGCGGTGATAAGTTCACTGGGCCACTGACTAGGGTAACGCGGGCACCCGCTTGAGAAGCCGCTTGGGCAAGAGCATACCCCATTTTGCCTGAGCTACGATTACTAATATAACGAACAGGATCAATCGGTTCGCGTGTTGGGCCGGCACTGATTAACACGGAAATCCCTGTTAAATCAAGTGTGGTTGCGGGCGGCGTTAGTTTATCTGGGAACAGACTTGCGCAAATAAGCTCAGGTGCTGACATTCTGCCTAAGCCGTTATCGCCACAGGCTTGCTCTCCACAATCAGGGCCAATAAAACGGACACCGTGCGCACGCAGCGACTGCACATTGGCTTGAACTGAGGCATGATGCCACATGGCTTGATTCATGGCTGGGGCTAGGTAGACGGGACAGGTCGCGGCTAAATATAAAGTCGATAATAAGTCGTCCGCCAAACCATGAGCAAGTTTACCAATGATGTTGGCGCTGGCAGGTGCAATAAGAAGGCTATCCGCCCAGCGAGCAAGATGAATATGATCCATGCTAAGCTCTGAATCAGCATCCAGTAACTGTGTTTTAACGGCATGGCCAGACAGCGTTTGCAGTGTTAACGGGGTGATAAATGCGGTTGCACTTGCCGTCATCACGACCTGAACGTCGGCATTTTGTTGCCGAAGTAAGCGAATTAATTCCGCAATTTTATAGGCAGCAATACTGCCAGTAACGCCTAAAAGAATATTACGGGAGGTTAAGCTCATAAGTGAAGTTCAGTTAAAAAGTGGGAAAATATACGGGGCAAACATGAGCGTTATTTTTTGTAGCAATTAACAAGATTAGTGGTGGTATTAGCGATGACATAAAACCATTTATAAACGAAACGTTGAAGCTGTAAACCCAGTCCACGTTCGCGTTGCTTGCGTGCCTCAATGCCAATAATTGAGTCAGAATGCGTGGGATAAACTAAGGGTGGGCACAGCGCATACATCGTTTGTTGATGGATAAAGGTATATTTTAAAAACAAGTCAATCGGATAACAGATAGCTGTTGCTTTTTTTAACAACTGCTTAGCCGCATTAGGGGTAATTAAATACCCCGTCGCACACATACCTACTTTAAGTTGTTTAACGAGAGAAAAATGTTGCTGTTGCCAAACCGTCACCACCCATTTTGATTCTAAAGGCTCTACACGCACATAGCCGACGTTATCTGCTAGGGTTTGTAAAACCTTAATACCAGCCATAAAATCAGGGGTTAATTCAGCATCATCTTCCAGCACAAGCAGTGGTTGATTTAGCGCTATACACTTTTCCCACGCCAATAAGTGGCTGACATAACAGCCCAATTCACCTGGTACGGCTTTACGACGTCGATGCTTTAAAAAAGCGTGTTCATGGTAATTTTGTAGGTAAGGGTGTGTATCTGTTCGCCCATCGATGGCATTTAAAAATTCAAACTTTACATCTAAGTTGGCAAATTTATCAGTTATCTGTTGTCTGCGTGTCAGACTGCTGGTTAAGCTAAGCACCACAATTTTTAAGGTGCGCTCAGTAGCTGTGTCGTTAAGCATATCGTCTTTATAAAGTGTGGTTGAAACGTCGTGCTGTTGAGGGTGTTTAATGCGCATAAGCAAAGTGAATAATATGCTGGGCGCGTTGTTGCCATTGTAATGCTTGAGCGCGTTGGTAGGTGTTGTCTGACATCGCCTGATAAAGGTCAGCGTTATCCAGTAACTGTTTTATTTTAGTAGCAAATGCGGACGCGTCTTGACTGGGGCAATAACTGGCATGGTCGCGGATAATATCGCGCACACTGGGTAGTTCACTGGTGACAATGGGTAAACCATGCGCTAAAAAATCTAAAACTTTAACGGGACACGTTAAGTAGCGATTATAAAAGGTATCTTGTAAGGGAACTAAGCCAATACTGGCTTCATGCGATAAAAACTCATGTAAGCGTTTGGGCTCAATAAAGGCAGTAAATTGTAAAGTATCGCTTAACTTTTCTTGCTCAGCACGGTGCTGTAAACGCGTCACTTCATCAGGAAAACCACCCATAATATGCAGCTTAATGGCATGGTCTTTTAACAGGGTAGCCAACTCAAAAAATAGCTCTAAGCCTTTGTAATCATATAAATGGCCGATATAAACGACTTGCCTTTTAAGCCTACGTTGTTCGGGGTTAGGACAGTGCGGAAAAGACAGGCAACCTAAAGGAAGGGCGATAGTTGCTAGCTGAGGAAACCAGTGTTGATATAATGCGCGTTGATGTTCGGTAAGACAGATTAAGCCATCAGCCTTTGGTAAAATGTGTCGCTCTACCCATTGCGTGCGCAGTCGTGAAAAAGAAAACCAACGTTTGTCTAAATGCCGTTGATTAATAAAAAAATTATGGGATTCGTACAGCACCTTAATGGCGGGTAAGGATTTTTTTAAGCGCAGTAAGGCACTTAGTGCGCCGTATTCTCGCGTGGCAATCAGCAGTGAGTCCTGTTGAGCATAATACTGTTTGATGTGCGCTATTGCTGCTTGATAGACCTGACGGTGCCAACTTTTTTGCTCGGGAATGCAGTGGATTTTTAGTAAAGGATGGGGTGTTAAGCCATAAAAATTAATAATATCTTGTTCGGTTTGTGCGGCGTCATAATGAGCCTCAGCACGCACAAAAAAATCCGTGGGTATGCCATGTTCTGCAAACCCCTGAGCATTTAATAAACCCATGTAAGTCATAGGGCCTGGTTTTAACCAGTGTTGTTTAGAAATCCAAACGACGCGTTGCATAGAATTAGTAATAACAGAATGGCGGTAACGGGTACCACGTAGGGTGCAATTAAAAAAAATAATCATACGCAAGGCAAACTATTAATGCAATTTACGTTAGATTGAGCCAGCACTTCTTATTATGACACTGACAGTTAACATGGACTTTAATATGTTCACAGTCTAGCTAATTATTGGTGTCATAACACAAAAAAAGCTGAAGCTTTTTACTTCTGCTTACGTTTACGTTCCCTCTAAACGGCTAAGTTGGTATTTAGCAAAAGCTGTACGATAATTATAGTTATTAGCATTATATTGCTTATGATGAAAGTGTTGACCAGCAAAATAAGGTACTTAAAAAGCACGCAAGATAAACCTATTAATTCAAGTAGAATGCTGCAAGTGTTCTCAATTACAGTGAACTAAAACAAAAAATTTAATGAAAAAATCCCCCAATGTAAATATAGAAATTTATAAACGCCTCTTAGTTTATGTAAAGCCACATCGTAATTTATTTTTTATCAGTATTATTGGGTTTTTACTTTATTCGAGTACGCAGCCTTTATTTGCCTCATTAATTCAACAAATTATTGATACGCTGCAATCCAGTTCGCGTGAAAAAATGATGTATTTACCATTATTTTTTAGCGGTTTAGTGGTGGTGCGCGGTGTAGGCAATTACTTGGGAAATTATTTTTTAGCAAAGGTGTCGTTAAATGTAATTCATACCTTGCGCTGCCAAATTTTTGATAAATACACACAATTACCCACTGAGCATTTTGATGCGAACAACAGTGGACACATGATCTCCAGAATCACTCATAACGTTAATCAAGTGGCGCAGGCAACAACCAATGCAGTACGTAAAGTGGTGCAGGAAGGCTTAACTGCGTTAGGCTTATTAGTGTATTTGTTTTATACCAATTGGTTACTGTCGCTGGTATTTTTAGTCGTTGCGCCCATCATTGCCTTATTAGTCAATTATGTCAGTAAACGCTTGCGTACCTTAAGTAAACGCATTCAAGATTCTATTGGAGATATGACCCATATCACCTCAGAACTGGTGAATGGACATCGAATTGTACGTAGTTATGGTGGTGAAGCGTATGAGCGTCAACGATTTTTAGAGAGTAGTTTAGATAACCGTCGGCAGTCCTTAAAATCAACCACAACGGAGGCTATTCATAATCAAGGAATGCAATTGATTATTGCCGTCGCGTTAGCTTTTTTAATGTATATGGCGTTGTTTTTTATGGAGCAATCCAGTGTAGGCACGTTTGTTGGTTACTTAACAGCGGCTTTTTTATTGCCGCGACCTATTCGCCAATTAAGTGATGCAAACTCTGACATACAAAAAGGCATTGTCGCGGCTGAATCCTTGTTTCAGGTCTTAGATGAAGCCAGTGAAACAGATGCAGGGCAGTATGAAACGCAGCACTGCCAAGGTGCCTTAGTCATACAAAATCTGTCTTTTCATTATGCAAGTTCAACAGAAATGACCTTAAAAAATATTACTGTTAACGCCGAGCCTGGGCAAATAATTGCTTTAGTAGGCGCCTCAGGCGGAGGAAAAAGTACCTTAGTTAACTTAGTGTCGCGCTTTTATCCCTGTGCAGCGGGGCAGATTTTCTTAGATGGTGTAGACATTAACGAGTATAAATTAAGCAATTTAAGAAGACAGATTGCCTTAGTTAATCAACACGTCACCTTATTTAACGACACTATTGCCAATAATATTGCTTATGGTGCCTTAGCCAGTGCGTCCCGAGCAGAAATTACCGCAGCGGCAACCGATGCCTATGCGATGGAGTTTATAAATCAGCTGCCCAACGGCTTGGATACCGAAATTGGTGAAAATGGCGTTAAATTGTCGGGTGGTCAGCGGCAGCGATTAGCCTTGGCGCGGGCTTTATTAAAAAATGCCCCCGTGTTGATTTTAGATGAAGCGACTTCGGCATTGGATACAGAATCAGAGCGTTACATTCAAACTGCCTTGCAAAAAGTAATGCGTAATCGCACCACTTTAGTCATTGCACATCGCTTATCAACCATTGAAAATGCTGATGTCATTTTAGTCATGGAACAAGGGCGCATTATCGAACGTGGCTCGCATCAACAATTATTAGCACAGCAAGGCGCGTATGCACGCTTGCACGCAATGCAGTTTAAACATACCAGTGACGCGTCTGAGGTTAAGTCAACCGCACAGTATTTGACATAAAATAGATAGGAGCTGAGTTTGAACACATTTTTAGCGGTCTTGGCTGAGCATCAGGACACCATGGCACAGCTGGCTAGTTGCCAACAAAAAATAGAACACGCAGCCCGTTTAATGCAGACAAGTTTGCAGGCAGGCGGGAAAATTTTATTGTGTGGTAATGGCGGAAGTGCCGCCGATTGCCAGCATCTTGCAGCTGAATTAGTCGTGCGTTATGAGAAACACCGTCCCGCCTTAGCGGCTCTTGCCTTAACAACCGACACCTCGATTTTAACCGCGCACAGTAATGATTTTGGTTTTCGTACGGTATTTTCTCGTCAAGTAGAAGCTTTAGGTCAGGCGGGTGATGTGTTGTGCGCTATTTCAACTTCTGGCAACAGTGAAAATATTATTGCTGCTGCGCAGGCGGCACAGCACAAAGGTTTGACGGTTATTGTCTTAACGGGTGGCTCAGGAGGCGAGTTGGCAGCATTGGCAACGGTTTCGGTTAATGTTCCTTCTACGGTGACGGCAAGAATTCAAGAAGCTCATATTTTAATCGGGCATTGGTGGTGTCAGTATTTAGAACAGCAAACAGAGGAACACGCATGATGATGAATAAGGAACACTTTGCCGCCGCACGAGTTTTAGTGGTCGGTGATGTCATGTTAGATCGCTACTGGTTTGGTCAAGCCGCACGTATTTCACCTGAAGCACCAGTGCCAGTCGTTAAGGTGCAATCCTTACAAGAACGCGTGGGCGGTGCAGCAAACGTTGCCTTAAATATCGCGCATTTGGGGGGTAAAGTAAGTTTGCTGGGCGTTGTAGGTGATGATCATGATGGTCAAACTTTATACGACAGTTTAGGGGCAGAAGGCGTGCGTTGTGAATTTGTCGTTGAAGCAGGGCTTCGTAGTATCTGTAAATTACGTGTGATAGCGCAGCATCAACAATTGATTCGAGTCGATTTTGAAGAGACACCGTTGCACTTTAATCAGGCTTTGTTACACGAAAAATGCCAGCAATTGCTAAGTCATCACGATGTTGTGGTGTTTTCAGATTATGGCAAAGGCACGCTTGCGCAGGTTGCCAGTTTTATTCACATGGCAAAACAAGCAGGGCTTACGGTTCTAATTGATCCCAAGGGGACGCAGTATCATCAGTATGCTCAGGCGACGATTATTACGCCTAACTTAGCAGAATTTCAGGCGGTGGTGGGTGTTTGTCACACTGAAGAAGAAATATTAAGTAAAGGACGTCAGTTACTTATCGAGCATCAAATTGATACCTTATTACTTACTCGTGGAGAAGCGGGCATGACCTTAATCGATGCCACGCAGAGCTATAGCTTAGCGGCACAAGCCCAAGATGTATTTGATGTGACGGGGGCAGGTGATACCGTCATTGCGGTGATGGCCTTAACCATTGCGGTGGGTAAGTCCTACCAGGAAGCCATGTACTTAGCCAATTTAGCGGCGGGTATTGTGGTGGGTAAAGTAGGCACAGCAACAGTCTCATTAGCTGAATTAATGCGTGCTAGCCAGCGTCAAGGTGATGCGACAACGGCTTTTGGTGTCGTCACTGAAGCTGAGTTAATCGAGCTAATGGCCGCGGCACGCGCACGTAATGAACGGCTTATCATGACCAATGGTTGTTTTGATTTATTGCATGTGGGGCATGTGAGTTATTTGCAGCAAGCTAAAGCACTGGGCGATCGCTTAATTGTTGCGGTGAATGCTGATGAGTCCGTTAAACAATTAAAAGGTGAGTCTCGCCCTATTAATGGCTTAGCGGAGCGCATGACGGTATTGGCAGCGTTAGCGTGTGTTGATTGGGTTGTGCCGTTTTCTGAACAAACACCCGAACGCTTGTATTGCCAGTGTTTACCCGATGTTATTGTAAAAGGTGGCGATTATCGTCCCGAGGACGTGGCGGGTGGCGAGTGTGTAATTCAAGCAGGAGGTGAAGTAAAGATTTTACAATTTGTTGAGGGACAGTCAACAACAGCAAAAATTCAGGCACTAAAACATTCTTAACGAGGAGATGAACATGATTGTGGTTACAGGTGGAGCTGGTTTTATTGGCAGTAATTTAATTCGTGCGTTAAATGCGCGTGGAGAACGTAATATTTTATTGGTTGATAATCTGCATAATGGTCACAAAATGCACAATATTTCCGATTTAGATATTGCTGATTACATGGATAAAACACGGTTTATTGAAAAAATCAGCCAACAGCATTTTTTTGACGGCATTTTAGCTATTTTTCATTTAGGTGCCAGCTCGTCTACCACAGAATGGGACGGACGCTTTGTTATGGAAAATAATTATGATTATTCCAAGCATTTATTGCATTCCTGTATAGATAAAAATGCAGCGTTTCTTTATGCCTCATCGGCCTCTGTTTATGGTGTAGGTGAACACGGGTTTAGAGTTGACCGTGCGTGTGAGAAACCTATTAACATGTATGCGTATTCCAAATTTCAATTTGATCAATACGTGCGCAGAATCTTGCCAAGAATTGATATTCCTGTGGCAGGGTTTCGTTTTTTTAATGTTTATGGGCCAGGCGAACAGCATAAAGGCAGCATGAGTAGCACGGCGTATCATTTTAATCAGCAAATCTGCGAAAACCAGATTGCGCGTCTTTTTGAAGGAACTGAAGGCGTGGCGAATGGTGAACAACGTCGTGATTTTGTTTATGTTGATGATGTTGTGGATGTCACTTTGTGGTGCTTAGATCATCCTGAGCAGCGTGGTATTTTTAACGTAGGCTCTGGACGCGCAGAAACTTTTAACAGCGTGGCAAATGCAGTCATTGCTTGGCATCAAAAAGGGCGTATTGAGTACATCGCGTTCCCCGAATATTTGCGCGGAGCGTATCAAAATTATACTCAGGCTGATATTTCAGGACTGCGCGCCGTGGGCTATGACAAAGCCTTTTTGACAGTTGAAGAAGGCGTAAAGCGGTATTTGGATAAGATAAATACTGCAATGTGTTCATGACACGTTTGCGCCTTGAGTGATTGCCCAAACTTGCTCGAGCAGTTTGGGTGGTTGAATGGGTATATTAAATAGCATTCTAAAACAAGCAAAACAAAAGGATTAACCTATGCGTTACGCAATTGTTGTTGAAAAAGCAGAAAATAATTACTCAGCATACGTCCCCGATTTGCCAGGCTGCGTTGCTACGGGCTATACCGTAGAGGAAACTGAGCGCGAAATTCGTGAAGCAATTGAATTTCACATTGATGGTTTGCTTGAAGATGGTTTACCCGTGCCTCAACCAGTAAGTATTGTTCAATACATTGAGATTGCTGCGTAACCGATAATTCAATAACTTACTTCAGCCCAACAAGTCAGACACAGGCGAAATAGGGGACAGACCATGATTAAACTCTTGAATTCTTATTTTTAATCGTGGGTTGTCCCCTATTCTAAATTGCCTAATGAGAGCAGTATTAATAAGAAGGAAGTTAAATGAATTTAAACCAAATTGAGTTGTTGCGCGTGTTGCAAGAAACCGAGTTAAATTTGTCTAAGGCGGCTGAAAAAATGCACGTGGTGCAATCAGCGGTCAGTCGGCAATTGCAATTATTTGAGCAAGAATTGGGTGCGCCACTCTTTGAGCGTAATGGCAAAAAATTAAGTTGCGTTACGCCATTGGGTAAAAAAATCATGAGTGAAGTCATGACTATTTCACAAGCCAAGTTAAATATTCGTGCAATTGCCGAAGATTTTCTTAAGAGTGATGTGGGCACCATTAATATTGCGACCACACATACTCAAGCAAAATATTTTTTGCCCAAACCTATTCAAAGTTTTCGAAAAAAATATCCTCGGGTTGGGATTTATATGGTGCAATCCTCGCCAGAACAATTAATTGAGCAATTGCATTTGTATAAAGCAGATCTTGTTATTTGTACTGAAAAAGTTGCGGCTGATGTTGATTTAATTACCGAACATTGTTACAGCTGGCATCATAGTATTGTCATGCCAAAAGGACATCCCTTAAGTGAAGGCGAGTTAAGTTATCAGCGTCTTGCAGGCTACCCTATCTTAACGTACAGCGCAGGTTTTACCGGACGCTCTAACATTGAGCTGGCGTTTAGCGAGTCAGGATATGCGTTGGATATTATTTTGGCGGCGGCTGACACTGATGTAATTAAAACCTATGTTCGTTTAGGTATGGGCGTGGGGATAATTGCCTCTATGGCGTATGATATTAATACCGATCAAGACCTTGATATGCGTGATTTAGCCGCATTAATTCCTTGTTCAAATACCAAAATTGCTTATTTAAAACGACGCTATTTACCACTTTATGAGCGTCATTTTATTGATGAATTATTACTTGCTGCGGAGGATTTTGCGTCGTAAACATCGCCACTTGTTAGCCATTTTAGGAGAGAGAATATGGAACACCAACGCTTGAGTGTCATACGTGAAAATTTAAAAGCTTGGATTGACGAACTAGGCAGTTTTTTTATTGATATATTTCATTATTTAGCACTATTTATTATTGGTGCCAGTACCCTGTGGTCAGCAATAGGGACTTTTTCGGGAATGGTTATAACGCAGCATGCCAGCTTGGGTGATATTTTGCTGTTGTTTATTTATTTAGAATTAGGGGCAATGGTGGGTATTTATTTTCAAACCAATGCTATGCCTGTGCGCTGTTTAATCTATATTGCAATCACCGCTTTAGCACGATTTTTAATTGCAGATATTCAAATACATCATGAGGCGGGCATGAATATTTTATTAATTTCAGGCTCGATTTTATTGTTAGCGATAGCGACCCGTTTTATGGGTAAAGCGAATTAACCATATTACTCGGCGAGAATCCTTAGTTCCTTGTTTATCTTGGCGTTATCAATATAGCCTAAAGCACCAGGGGTCTCGGTAATAAAACGAATAAGCTCTTCAGCGGTACTGATTTCTTTAGGTGGCGTGCCTTTGCCAATAGCGCGTCTCACTATCCAATAACCCGTATATTCTTCTTCATTTTGGTGTAAAAAATTTCTTAGAAACTGCTTACGTTCAGGCGCTTCTGGCGTTAAATTGAAGGGCGTAACGGTTGTTCCTGCAAGTGTAATAATTTTCCCTGTATAAATTTTTTGTATAGTTTCTTGAGTCATTTTAGGAAGCCCTTGATGGCCAATAACAACGATGTCAGCATGTCCCGTTGAGTAAAGTAAAAAGCTCATCAGCAGTAGCGTTATTTTTTGTTTCATGATGATTCCTCTTAAAAAGCAAAATTATATGAAACAGAAAACACATCAATAGCCTGATTATTAATATTGGTACGAGAGGGTGAATCAACATAAAAAGAGCCTAAACCAATGGTGGTTCTTGCCCATTCAAGTTTAATTTTTTGTTTGGGACTGAGTTGATAAGCAGTGCCAAGCGCAAAGGTGTATTGGTCAACAAACGCTAAGGTGTCGGCTGCAAACAGCTGCCCTGCATTGGCGACAGTAACAAAATTATTAGCTGTGCTTAGTAAATTATTGGGTGTGTTGGGGGCTACGCTGAGTCCTTGAGCGTGGTTAATATTTTTAAACAGCTTGGCTATACTGTCTTGTGACGAAGCTATAGAGAAAGACACGTAGGGTGAAAAATGGTTAATGTCTTTAAATAAGGCGATATACCCTGAATTTAAAGCCGTGCCAACCTTGCGTCCATAAATATCACGGTGAATAAATTCGGTGATGACTCTAAAGTTGTGCGGTAATTCAAACTCTGCACCCAGCGAAATAATTAAGGCATTAAACTCTGTTACTGATTGATTTGGCTTAACACTGTACACCGAGCCACTAAGCCAAGGCGATAAGTCTTCAGGACTGAGTTGTGCCGCACTGTATAACTCCACGCTCCCAGGAAAGGCTTTACCATTAAGCGCTGAAAGTGCTTGTGGATGAATGCCTATGCGGAATTTATTATGATTTGCTAGCAAAGTCAGCACCATTCCACTATTAAGCACGCCAGTGTCTGCATACTGAACGCCTGTTGGATAAGGTAGGGTGGTTAAATCATTACGAAAATGAGTTCGCCATTTTGCCTCTTTGTAGCCTAAATAAGCATCTAAAGTTAACTCACCATAAGCAGATTCCCATGTTTTAGCGATGCTGCCGCCCCAAAAGTCAGGAGCCACTATCGTGCGATATAATTCAGTGGGCAGTTGCATAAAATCATAGGATTGAGCTAAATCTAAGGTTTCGCTAAACAAATAAAATTGACCGCGTTGTTTACCAAATCTAAAAAGTAGATCATTAGTTGGTCGCCATGTTAGTAATGCCCACGTTAATGACGGCTCCCATTGGTAATCGTTATACTGCGCTGGGGCTAATTTGCCTTGAATGGTGGTGCTAAACTGTTCATTAAATTTTATATCCGCTTGTAAAGCAAACAAGCTACCACGATTAAACGTACCGTCATTGTCAACATAGCGAGTATAACGATACGCTTGATCAGAAATAGCAAAATTGGCAGAACCAAAACCAGATAGCGAAGTATCCAAGCCTAAAATAGAGGTTTCTAAAGCAAATGCTTGCTGTATGTTAAGGCAGTTTATTAATAGCAAATAGCCGAGCAGCGTTTTTAAACCTTGATTTTTATGGCGTGCAGGACATGTTTGAGTAAAAATCAGCGTTAAGATTTGCATGAGATAAAAAATAGGGCAACGGTAGGTTAAGGTTGGTGCTTAATTATAGCTATCGACTGAATTAACGTGTAGCGGTTTTGTGATTTTTTAAAATATTTACGTTATGTTACAAGGGGGTAGAGGGCGATCACTCAGGGTTTGATAAGAAGGTCTGGTTAATAAATTCTAATTCTTCTGCTGAGACTATGTTAGCGATGTTGTCGTGTGTGACCGCGTGCTTCTGGTTTTGTTCTGACCATTCTTTTAGCTGCTTAAGCTCAAGATGTGTTTGAACTCTGGCTAAGGTTAATGCTGGGTTAATCGGTTTATTAATAAAATCCACTGCACCCAATGTTAAGCCATGCCTTGTATCTTGAATACTGTTCTTGGTGGTTACAAAAATAATGGGGATAGCGTGTGTTAACAGTTGTGATTTTAATTCTATACACACGTCATAACCATCCATGTCGGGCATAACTATGTCTAAAAGGATAATATCGGGTGGATCTTGATTAATTAAGCTTAAGGCACTGGCACCACTTTTAGCGACTTTTACTTGGTAGTAATCAGACAATATAGAAGCGATTAAGCTTAAGTTGACAGCCATATCATCGACGATCATCACGGTTTGAAGAAGTTTTTTCATTAGATTAGTGTAGATAAGGTTGTCTTGTCTTTAAAAATCAGTTTGTTATCGATTCAATTTGCATTTGCTCTTGTTGCCATGCTTTCAGTCGCTTAAGCTCAAGATGTGTTTGAATTCTGGCTAAAGTTAACGGCGGGCTAATCGGTTTATGAATAAAATCTACTGCACCCAATGTTAAGCCATGCTCTTCATCCTGAATACTGTTCTTGGAGGTTAAAAAAATAATCGGGATAGCGCGTGTTAACGGTTGTGATTTTAATTTTAGGCACAGCTCATAACCATCCATGTCGGGCATAACTATGTCTAAAAGGATAATGTCAGGCGGATCTTGATTAATTAAGCTTAAGGCGCGAGCACCACTTTTGGCGATTTTTACATGGTAGTAATCAGACAATATAGAAGCGATTAAGCTTAAGTTGACAGCCATATCATCGACGATCATCACGGTTTGAAGAGGTTTTTTCATCATGTTAGTCTAACGCTTGTAAAGATAAAGCATGATGACTTAAATTTTTTGCGGTGTCTAAATCAAAATCATCAAATGCGGCAGATATTTGTTGTTGAATTGTTTCGGGTATAAGCAGACCAAGCTCGTTATGCCTACTTTCCCAAAGTTCGATGGCTTTTATGTTCCCCGTAGTTAAATAGTTTAAATAATCATCCCACCAGTTGGGGAGCGTACTGATTAAGGCAAGTGGGGCAAGTGGGGCAAGGGGAGCACGTTGTTCGGTAGGGGTTAAAAAATAATGATGAAGTTGTTGTCTTAGTGGTGTAAAGGCGGTGCTGAATTTCTGTAAGGAAGACTGCCAATCGAGTGCCGAAGTGGCGAGTGCTTGTTCAAGTTGTTCTGCATATTCTTCAAGATGTTGGTTTGCGCCCATTGTGCCCAATAAACCTTTACAGCTATGTGCTAGCCGATGCGCTAACTTGGTGTCACCGTGTTGCATTGCGGTTTCAATTTGAGTGTCTACGTCTACATAGTCTTGATAGAATTTTTTTAATATCCATATATAACGTTCTGTTTTATTGCCGCAGCGCAGTAAGCCGTTCTCGCAGTCTAATTCTGTAATGTCTGGAAGACTCATTATGGACGTTTGAGTTTGTGCTAAGTCTAGCGGCGTAGCGTTGTGATAATAAGTGCTTAATACGCTGTAAAGCAGGTGTGGTTCAATGGGTTTGCTTATATGGTTTTGCATGCCTATGGCTTGGCAGCGTTCAAGCTCACTTAGCATGGCGTGTGCAGTCATGGCGATAATGGGAAGTTCTTGAAATATGGGGTTTGAACGTATTTTTCTGGTGGCTTCATAGCCGTCTAAAATAGGCATTTGAATGTCCATTAAGACCGCATCAAAAGCATGGTTAGCATGATTATCTAAATGCTCAAGTGCTTCTTGACCATTGTTAGCAAGCGTAACGTGTATCCCTTTATCGTTAAGTAACTCGATGGCTATTTGTTGATTAATCGGATTATCTTCAACCACAAGCACACGCATACCTTGAAGATTAACAGTATTTTCAGGCGTTGTTTGTGTGGGTAACGAGATGAGTTCAGGGAAGGCTATTTGGTAAAGCAGGCTGTGTAACGCGCTTGGGGTAATCGGTTTGTTTAGGTAATAGAGGTGTTGATAAGCGCTGTCTTGACGTTTATTTTGATCCGCAGAGATGATAACAAGAGAAGGGCGAAGCGCTTGTTTTAGGCTGTTAAGTTGTGCACATAATTGTGCGGTATCGTCTTGTTGTAAACACTCTTCATTAATAAACAATAAGGTGCCAGGTTCTTGGCGGGTGTGCGAGGCACTGATTAAGCTGAAGACAGTGTTAATATTTTCGGTTGTAGTAAGACGATGGCTTTTATTATTTATGCCAAGAGTGCTGAGTAAGGTCGTGAGTGCTTGTTGAGTTTCCTGGTGTGCATCGATGATGACGAGGTGCCAATTATGTAAGGTAGTGAATGCAGGAAGTTGTGGCTTGGGCGCAGTTGAATTACCAAGCCGTATCGTAAAGGCGAAAGTTGAGCCTATATTTGGCGTACTTTCGACACTGATTTGCCCGTGCATTAATTCAATAAATTTTTTGCTAATGGTTAAGCCGAGTCCTGTACCGCCATATTTTCGTGTGGTGGAGCTGTCGGCTTGAGTGAATTCTTGAAAAAGTCCCGCGACGTGTTCAGCAGTCATGCCAATGCCGGTATCGCGAATTTGAATGCTGAGTACGGTGTGCGAGTCAGTTTGTTGAGCAATCGCTACCGTTACGTTAATGAAGCCATGGTCGGTAAATTTAATGGCGTTTGATAATAAATTAATCAGAATTTGTTCTAGTCGTAAGGCATCACCAATAAACGTGCCTTGAGCCCCAACTAAGGTAAGTTCAGGCATCGTAAAAATCAAATTAAGGTGTTTTTCTGCTGCACGCGTTTGATTAATGATTAAGGCGCGGGCAAAAACCTCTTCGAGAACAAAAGAGCTTTGTTCTAATTCAAGTTTTCCGCTTTCAATTTTAGAAAAATCAAGAATATCATTGATTATGCCTAACAACGCTTTAGCCGCATGATGCGTTTTTTCAATATAGTCTTGCTGGCGTGGCGTTAATTGAGTTTTTAAGGCAAGGTAGGTCATGCCAATAATGGCGTTCATCGGGGTGCG
The DNA here is from genome assembly GCA_903944165.1 of uncultured Methylococcaceae bacterium. Classification (GTDB taxonomy): domain Bacteria; phylum Pseudomonadota; class Gammaproteobacteria; order Methylococcales; family Methylomonadaceae; genus Methylovulum. Next base: position 17,269 of record CAJAQT010000002.1, read on the forward strand.
TATTTCATGGCTCATGTTTGCTAAGAACATGGTTTTAGCAAGGGAGGCTTCTTCAAGTTTATGTTGCGTGTGTTGACGTAAGTTAATGTCCTGTTCCACCGCTTGTGCCATGTGTTTGAAACTAGTATTTAACGTGGTAATTTCGTAAAAGCCGTGTGCTGAGCTGGGTGAGGTGAGTTGGCTGTAAATACCATAATTGCCTAAGGTTAATTCGGTGGCGATAGTGGATAAATTGGCAATGGGCTTAAGCACGTATTTAAACATTTGATGTAAGGCAAAAAATGTCCACAATAAATTAAGTGCGATGATGCTTAATGTTAAGTAAATATAGAAATCTAGTTTGCTGGTTGCTTGGTTAATGGTGTGTTGAGTACGTTCGGTGACTTTATTGTTGAGGTTATTTATAGCATCTTCTAGCTGGGCAGTCAGTTGATTATAGGGTTGGTCATGAATAATATTTTTTGCATAGTTAAGGTCGGGTTTGCCCTCAGAAATAAAGGTTTGGTGCTTTACATCATAAAGCCCTTGGGTGGCGGCAAAGGCTATTTTTTCAATTACTTGCATGCGTTGACTGATAGCGAGGAAGTCATTATAAGCACTTAATTCAGCGTCAGTGAAGCCTTGTAAGCCCATTTGGTATTGTATGGAATTTGGCTTGGCTTGGCGTGGCAACTGGTGTGCAATGGCTCCGATAAGCACTTTTTCCCAATAACCTGCTAAATGATAATTCATTGGGGCAGGTTTTACCCCTTGTCGAATATCTAAAATATCAAAGTAATAGTTTAAATAACGAAATTCTCCGGTATTGACGTAAGTGCGGACAAATTGTTTAAGTTTTAAGGTTTCATAATGTAATTCACTCACTAAATTGAGTGCCTTATGTTGATGATCTTCGATGTGGAGGACTTCGTTATGCGCTTGTCTAATCGCGACTAAAGAAATGATTAATGCAGATAAGGCAAAAATAGAGGTGAGAGAAAATAATAAAAAAAATTGTTTCAGTCTAATATTTTTACGCACAGTTAGGCCTTTAGGGAAGAGCTTATGTGATAAGCGTAGTTATAAAATGTTATAAAATCGAAGGATTGGGTACGTGGTTAAATTTTTATTATTCAGTTCTGCTTAAAAAGGCTAAAGCCTTTTTACTTCTAACATAGCCATAATGAGAAGTGCTGTGTTAACGAGTAGAACTGAATACTTAGCGTTAATTTATTTATAATTGTAGTTAGAAATTAAAATATAGCTTGTTTTAGTGTTTTATAAATGGTTTTATTTAATCAGTGTTTTATACCCTCCATCCCTTTTATTATTTTAGGAGAAATTAATGAGTGAATCAGTATTAAAAAGTACAGAAAGTGAACGTTTGGCAGTGGTCTTAACCCATTTTGGGGGTATTTTTTTAGGCTTTATCCCGTCTTTATTGGTGTATTTAATAAAGGATGAAGGGCGTATTAAAGAAAATGCACGACATGCTTTAAATTGGCAGTTGACCAGTATTATTTATTTTTTTGTTAGTTGGATATTGATGTTGGTGTTAATTGGCTGGGTTTTACAGTTAATTGTTATTTTATTAAACATTTTCTTTTGTTTATTAGCGGCGATACGCTCTAGCCGTGGTGAAGAAAAACGTTATCCTTTAACTATTGAATTTATTAAAGATAAATCTTTAGAAATGCAGGTGCACGTGTAAAAATTAGGCTTTAATTTTTACGTCGCTGTAAGCTGTTCATGACGAAAAAAAACCTCTGTGAAGAGGTTTTTTTTTGCGTTAAATTTATTCTGGCTATTTATTGATAATGCACAGAAAAGTCATTTAAAAAGTTGATTTCTTTGGTGAGGTGTTGAGGGGTGTTAGGGACGAAGGCATTAACACCTACTCGGGCTAAGTAACACACTTGATCAGAAAGATAGTCGCCACTTGCCCGAATTTCACCCAGAAACTGATAGCGATGTCGTAATAACCATGCCTGACTAAATGAGCGGCCATCGGTAAAATCAGTGATAACTAACTCTATAAGCTGAACATGTGGTAAGGCATCTGCAATACAGCTCACGTCATCTGATGCATATAAGCGAATGCCCAAGTGCCCAGCGTTACGGGTGAGTAGATCGGTTTTAAATTGTTGCCAGCGTTGCACTGAGATAAGTATATCGCCAGTTATCAGCGTTTCATCGTCGGCTACATAATGCCAAGTGTTATCGATTAGTTTACTGTCTTTAAGCATCTGCATATACACGTTCCTTGAATGGCTCAATGCCGACTCGGTTTACCATTGTTAAAAAAGATTCTTCTTCTAAGCGTTGGTTGGCATAGACCTCAAGAATAGTGATGATGGCTTTAGTGACTTCATCTTTAGCCACCGCAGGCCCTAAGCGCTCACCAATAGCGGCGGCGTTTTCTGAAGATCCTCCTAAGGTAATTTGATACCATTCCACGCCTTTTTTATCTACGCCTAAGATACCAATATGACCAACACTTTGGTGCGCACAGCCATTCATGCAGCCAGAGATATTGATTTTAATGTCGCCTAAGTCATGCAGATAATCCATATCATCTAAGGCATCATTAATTTCTTTAGTGATACCAATTGAGCCTGCATTAGCCAATGAACAAAAGTCTAAACCAGGGCAACAAATAATATCCGTTGCCGTACCAATATTGGGTGTTGCTAAATGCTGTGTGTGCAAGGCTTCCCATAAGGAAAATAATTCTGCTTCTTTAACATCTGCAAAGACTAAGTTTTGGCGATGCGTGGAGCGTATTTCACCAAAGCTGTATTGCTCGGCTAAGTTAGCAATGGCATCGAGTTGTTGATCGGTAAGATCGCCAGGCGGGGTGTTGGGGGCTTTTAGTGATAACACTACAGCACGGTAACCCGTTACTTTATGCGATACAGTATTGTGTTTGAGCCATGTAGCAAAGGCGGGCGTTTGCGTGCTTAACGTACTGAAATCATACGCTGCATCATGATGGTTGTAAGCAGGTAAGGCAAAATGTGTGCTTATCTCGTTGATACGCGCTTCATCAAGAAGGCGTGTGTGTTTTATACATTGCCATTCTTGGTCAACTAATGCCGTAAATTTTTCTAAGCCTGTTTCTTTAACTAAAATTTTGATACGGGCTTTGTATTTATTATCGCGTCGACC
>CAJAQT010000003.1 GCA_903944165.1 uncultured Methylococcaceae bacterium
AAGTTCTAAGGTTTCCATATCTGATAGATCTCCTTTCGACGATTGAAGGCTTCTTTGCCGCCTTCCATTATTTCTACAATTGTTTTTTGTTGTACTTGATCATCAATACCGCCACTTTGAACAGCAATGGTGTTATCCATAAATGAACAAGCCTGTATTTGCTCGGCATCACCTAAAACGGGAATATTTGGATTGTGTGTTGCAAAAATAAACTGCACTTTAGACTTAATTTGACGAACCAGCTTAATGACATCTTCATAAATCGTTTGGTTATCCAAGTCATCTTCTGGCTGATCTATGATGATGACGTCATTCTCGCGCTGGCTCAATACAAACAAAATCAAGGCAGAAGCACGCTGGCCCAAGGAGTGATGTTGTAACTCTTTACCACGATAAGAAATTGTAAACTTATTAGGCGTCTGAAAGGTTAAAAGCACTTTTAAGTTATGGATAAACAAATCTGTAAGTATTTGTGGGTTACTTCCAAAAAAGGATTTTGCCTTAGCAAAATCAATATAAATAGCCATAAAATCAGGGTATTGTTGCACAAGCCCTTGGTAGATTGAGTCCCGAAGATTGCTGCCTTTAAAAGCACTCTTCATAAAATCAAGATACGCAGCCTTATCTTCCTTGTAACCTGCCGTTATTGCCAAGGCCGAATTTGTACACCCTATCTCATCAAGTACAGCTTTGATAAGCATAAATTCTTCATGCCATAAATCGTTCAATACTTGTAGCTCTTGCTTTAGTGCAGCCTCAAACACTGATTTCTGCCCACCCTGTTTTGTAAGTGCCGACAATAATTGAACTGATTGTGCCAGCTTCTGTTTGAGTTTTAAAAATTCTTCAGAACTGACATTTGGGCTGACACTTGTTTTTAACTCTTCCGCCAGTTTCCGCTCAACCTCAGCAAAGGTATCGGCTAAACCTTGCCTGATGGTAATCAACTCATTGTGTTTTTCAGTAAGTTCGTTCTGGGTTAACTTGGCTTTTTGTAATTCTGTTTTGGTCGTATCAAGCACCTCAATTATCTTGGTATACATGGCAAAGAACTGTGTAAATAACTCGGCATTATGCTTTGATGTATAGCCAGGCAAATTGCGAAGATCATCCTCGTGTTGTGATAACAAGTCCGTTAAGCCAAGAACAAAATCGGTTACCAGTTCAACGCCCTTTTTCATCTTGCGAAGATCAGTATCAAAATCCAGGCGCTTTTGTAACTTTTCTTCTATCCCGTGTTCTTTAAAAAAGTTAAGTCTGTGTTCCATATCTTGCTTGATCTTGGTTTGCTCTTCAATCTGGTCTTGTACATTTGCAATTTTTAGCAATCGATCAACAGCCTCACCAACACTGACTTTTTGTCCGGCGATTTTACGACGAATTTCATCGAGCTTTTCACCCAATAATTTTTCAACCAAATCCTTTTCAAACCCTTCCCCTGTACTGGCAAGGTCTTTTTGCCCAAAATAAATCGGTTTATGCAAGACCGACTCACGAATAGAAACGCCTGGTTGTAACTTATTATCGATGTATACAGTAGAATAATTTTCTTTCCAAATACGGCGTATTTCATACGGCTGACCGTTACGATCTACTGCCTTAATAATAACCTTACCGCCACTGCCCATAGTAAAACCAACTAAAGCCTCTTTGTATTTTTGATCCCCGGCTTTTTCCCCGAAGGGAATATCAAGAGCATAATGTAAAACCTCCAGCATAGAAGACTTACCGCTACCACGAATACCAATTAAGGTATTCAGCTCAGGCGAAAAATGGATTGTTTTACCCGCTAAAGTTCCGCCTTCGAAGTGAATGCTTTTGATATGCGAATGTTTGTATTGCTCAACAGCCTTGGCAACACGATTTTCGTGATCCATTAAGGCAAATTTGACTGCATTAAAAGAAAATGCCCCGACCTTTAAATAGCAAGGATCACCTTTGCCAATTACGTCTATAGTCTTTGGATCTGAGCCTTCAACCTCTGCCGGATAGGCATCCCCAAGCCAGCCTTGCACCTTAACACGACATTTACTTTTAGGATTATCATGGGTTTTAACTTTTTGAAGACCCAATGTTCGCCTACGGAATATTTCATTGCCGCCTAATTCCTCCAGACGACCACCCTCTAACTCATGCCATAGGCCACTTTTTTGTTCTACATGCGCGAACACCAGAAAAAAATCCTTGTGATAGCCTTCTAGTTTTTTAAAAATATCAAGCAAACCAAAAGAGCATCTAGCGTTTTCATTTTCGTATTGAGCCGGCGTTTTACCTTCGAAAGCAACATTGAGAAATTGATTAATATAATCCTGGCCATTGGTAAGCCATTCCTCACTGAAAACGACAAGCGTATGTATACCATTGGCTCCATCATTGACGGATAGCTCAACTCCCGGTAATAAAAAAATTCCTTTCTTTCTGGCTTTTTTACATAAGGCATCAAACTCTGCCTTAGCAAATTTGTTGTGATTAGTGATTACCCCCACTCGAATGTTTGCCTCCTCCAACGCATTAACATAATGAGTGATAAAGTCATTTTCTTCGCCCGAATAAGAAAACTCACCATCCGCCTTGGTATGTAAGTGAAAGTCTGCACGCAGCCAAGTAGCGCCATTCTGAAATAAGTCGTTTTCTAGCGAACACATTTTAATCGGCTCCTAAGCGCGTTACGGCTTGGTCGTACCACATGAGTAGTTTGGGGTCTTCTTCAAGGACGTTGTTGGGTATTTTGTCGGCGACAGCGACGATGGTAGCGTAGTCGCGGTCTTGCCAACATTTCTTAAAGCCGGCTCGAACGGCCTCCAAGCGGAAGATTTTAAGTTTTTTGCCAGCTTGTTTGTAGTCTTCAAACTCTTTAAGTAGTGCTCTCTCACGCAGTTTCTCAAGATCACCTGCTTTATTGGGATCAGGCAAATACCAACGATCACTGGCTTTGGCAACTAAGGCTTTATCATCTTTAGGCAAGTTACGGAGTTCTTTCCAATTGGTGGAAAGATAAGCGTGAATCTGTTCTGGAACCAACTCTTTACCGTCATAGCAGAAGAAGTTCTGGTTAAGCAGTTCACGAAGATCAAGTTGCTCTTCATTTTTATTCCAACCACCGAGCTGCTGCATGAACTGTGGGGTAATGTCAGCGAAGGTTTGTGGTTTCTCTTTGAGTAGTTGGCGTAGCCATTGAATCACTGAGGCTTCATCAAAGACAAAGTAAGATGTTTGCTGTAGTTCGCCTGAAGACATTTTTTTACGATCGTATTCTGCGACTTGGTCAGGTAGGAGATACATGCCATCACGTTCTATAAATCGTTGTGCCAAACCAATTTGAAATTCCGGACTAGAAATAGGTACCGAATATCCTCTGCGGACGAAGTAAGCCACCATCTGGTCGAACAAAATTCTTGGGTCACGTTCTGGCACCATTTGCAGCGACATACCTTGCCGCTTGGTGACAGGTAGATATTTCAAATGAGTGCGAACAAAATCCCAAACTCCTTCTTCAGTTTGCGCTTCTTGTTGGAATCGCTCTTCAAAGCCACCGTTAGGTTTATAGGCCGATATTACAAGATCCTGCTTGACTGCGGTGGGGGTTGTGACAGCTTTGACACTGCCAGCTTCTTTATCAACAGCCGCTTCCCAAAAAATGACTTCATGGGTGCATTCTGGGCAGATAAAAACATCAGACCAGACCATATAGTTGATTTTTCCAACACTGCCGTCTGAATGCTTTGTTTCATACATCCAATCGCATTCATCTTCAACTTTTTTTAATATCCGTTTTGCTTCTTTTTCAAATACTACGGTATCGATTGGTGTGTTGTAATTGTAGGCAATGAATGTTGCGGCAGGTGATAAATCATTGAGGACTGCACGACGGACGCCTAATTTAGAAAAAGCTTTCCATTGCTTTTTACCCGTTTCATCAATTTCTTCTTGTAAAATTGTGCCATCTGACTTGACTTGATAGCCAAGTTCCATAATCACGTTTTTGTCGCCGCA
>CAJAQT010000004.1 GCA_903944165.1 uncultured Methylococcaceae bacterium
ATCCCCCTGCAAAACCAACGCTCTTCATCTTCTGCATAATCGTCTGGAATACTGAACTAAAGCCATAAATTCCATAAACCAACTTATCAATCTCACATTCCAACGCGCGAGTGTCGTTGCCTGATTTTTATAACTCAGGAACATGAGTCTCTTCATATTGCGAAATTAACACGCCGACCAATCACAATCCCAACTGAAAGCTCAACGCATCAATAATTTCAGTTCTGATGTCATCGTTTTTTATTTCGCCTAATTTTTTAATCAGCCGTTTTTTATCAATAGTTCGGATTTGATAACAAAGAACCAGCGAATCTTTATCAAGTCCAGATTGTTCTTTTTTCAGTAAAACTTCATTCGGATAAATTCGCCGACCTTGTTTAAGCGAAGTCAGTAACTTCTCATTAGTCACAGGTAGCGGCTGCCAGAATCAAGTCAGCTAATGGTGGGATGTTGCTTTCACCCAGCAGTCGATTTTTAAGATAATGCCAAAATGAAATCTTATGCTTAAGGCAAGTCTTTTTTAAACTTGCAAAAGTATCGCGACACCTTCGTCCCGCCTCACTCCGTGTGCTGCCGCTTATTTTTCGTTTTTTAACGTAATCCCGAATATCTCGTTCACTCAAGTTATTGTGTAGAGGTAAATAAGGTTTGTCGAGAACCCGAAGCAGTTCGTGCTGGTTGTTACCCATCCGCTTTAAGGCAAGATTCAGTGTTACGTAGGCTGTTCTGGTGCTGCACATCGTTTTAAATCGGGATGTGATGTCTTCAGCCTGAGTTGCCGTTGGTTCAAGTTTGTAGGCTTTCAGATCACGGTAAATCTGCCAGAGTTGTTCGCGTGTATCGTCCACGGCTTTAACATGCTCGGCATTCAAGGGAATCAAACGATTGACGATGCGTTCCGCATGAATCCAGCACAACGCGTGGTCAAAAACATTAAACTGTCCTGCATCATCACTGACAATGCTAAGGGTAGCGGGAATGCCTTGGGCTAATAGGCCGCCCATTAAAGCGCCTTCGGTGACAATTCTCCGATGCCGCTTGGCTTTTATGCCATGCTGATCGAGCCATTTTTCCCAATCAATGGCGGTTTCGATCCGCACTCGTTTATCGGCAGGGTCTGCTAGCGGCAAGCTACACAGCACTTCTTCCACAAGTTCAAGCCGCGCCAACAGAATATTCGGCAGTTTTTGTTGTTCCATATACGCGAAAGCACCGGCATTCAGCACATAGAAGGAGTGGCTGCCTTGGCCTAAACAATTTAGGAAGTTAATGCGACTTTTGCTTTCCGTGCTACTAAACCAGGCAAACAGCTCATTGCCGATATGCGTGCAATAGCCGTTCTTGCCATCATGACGGGCTCCGGTGTCATCGGTATGGATATACTGCGATACGGACAATCCAGCTTGTAATAATTGGTCTTTTTCATCATGGAACATATCCAAAGCATCGGTGATAAACTGGCTTAACCGACCACTGGAGATATCAACACCCAAATCCAGCAACTGTTTCAACAGCAGCGGTTGGGTGACATGTTGATGATGGTATTGATAGAGAATGAAACTGATCAGGTCGTTGCCAAAGTGGCAGCCATTGAGCCCATCTGGAAGCTGTCCTGAAACGTAGCGGCCATCCGGTGTTTGATATTGGGCTAGGCGATAACAGGTATTAAAGGTTTCAAATTTAATATCTTGAATAACCACATCCCGAAACCCCTTATGGATTGAACCTTCTGGAATATTGTCGGGTTGGATGTCGAACGTAGCATCAATCTTAAGATACTTGGTTTTACTGCGTTTCGGCCCCTTGTTATTTTTTGGCGTGTCCCTGCCATCACCATTTTCATCGCAGTCCTTGGCTGGATCATGATCCATTTTGCTGGGTTTTATTTTGGGTTTAGTCGTTTCGCCCTTGAGCTTAAGTATTTCCTGCTCTAGTTTGTCTATCTGTTTTTCCTGCCACGCAAGCAATTCCAACAACACATCGATTAACGGCGTGCGGTCTTCGTCGCTGATTTTAGGTAGCTGTGGCTTAAGTGAATTCATGCCGCCATTTTAACCTGATTTTTTGGTGTTACCTGTGACTAATGAGAAGTTACA
>CAJAQT010000005.1 GCA_903944165.1 uncultured Methylococcaceae bacterium
AGCCCACGAACAGTGAATAAACATTTAGAACATATTTTTGAAAAACTAGGCGTAGTTACCCGCGCCGCCGCCGTATCGATGGTATTGCAACAACGTCCATTAGACTAACGGTAACCGAGGCTTATCATCTTAAACATATAGCGAAAATTGATTGAGTTTGCTTGCTTGGATTATCAATATAATTTTCAAAAAAACTGTGTTTTAGCTCTAGCTTTGTCGTTATTTTTTTATTTTTGAGTGTGACCAATCAAGCCAAAAATAATGATTTAAATCGTAAAGCGCTGCACGTTTGTTACGTGGGCTTTATTTGATTTCTTCAACCCGTTGGGTTTGTAAGTCAATTACTTACATAAAAATACCACGCCTATAAAAAGCTGTATTTGGCATTTTAAGTTACTCAAAATGATAATCAAGCCCTACCCAGTAAGCACGTGGTGCGCCAGGGCCAATGAGCGTGGTGTTAAGCCAATCATTGGAATTGTAATTCCAGCCACTGGTGCCTATCGCGCCTTTTTCAGAGGGTGAAAAAGGATTGATTCCAAGTCGTCCTGCGCTGGCGTATTGGCTATCGAAGAGATTATTCACCATACCAAATACTGAGAATTCTTTGCTCAGTTGGTAACGGCTTTTAAGATTAAACACAACATAACCAGACACGCTACCGGCATCGGTAAATTGTCGTAGGCGGAGCAATTCCAAGCCCGTACCAGTGCTGTTGGGGCGTTCAATATATTCATAGGCACCTTGGCTATGCGCGTTGTTTTCGTTGCCGCGCACAAACGAGGAGGAATGCGCAACCATGCTTACCCCTATTTCCCATTTTTGGGTGGCATGCAGATTAACAGCGATATTAAGATTATGCAGCGGAATACCAGGCATACGATCACCAGGCTGAATATGAATCATATCTGTAATCGCTTCTAACGGCCTACCCGATGAGTCGTATTGCGGTTCTAACGGCGTGCTGATGGCAGCACTGCTATTATGTGGACTTAACATAAATAAATTAGATTGAAACGTGGCTTCGGTCAGTCCGTAATTAACGCGAAGATCAACACGACCAAGTTGTCCAGAAAAACCTAACTCTATACCTTGTCTACGGGTATCGCCTATCGTGTCAAAAAAACTACGGCTCGCCGTAATACCTACTAAATAAATATCATCTTGTAATTCGGTGCGATAAACACTGGAATTCCATTGCCACTGCTTAAACATAGTGCCGCGCATCCCCACTTCAAACGAGTTAGCAAAGATTTGTGGTAAAAAAGGGTCGCCAGATAAGGAGGTTGGTAAAGTGCAGGCACCGCCAATAGAGGCAAGGCTTTTAGGAATGCTGGGTGAATTTGGATCGCCTGCCGTTTGCGGCACCAGTGTGCCGTCGTAAGCGCAGCCAAGTTCAACACTGGACGGTGTGCGTGTGCCTTGGCTCCAGTTAAAAAATCCATTGAGATCGTTCATTGCCATCTGGGTATTCTTAAAGGGCAAATAACTGAGTCCAAACGAAGGGTTAAAGGAATTGTAGGTAAAACGTTCGGCAGTAGGTGTTTCGCTGTAACGCCCTAAACCATAATAAGGGTCTTGTGATAACAGCACATCTTTGTCCCAATTGGCACGCAAATTATAGTTAGGGGTATTTCCGCACAAGGCTGGATCGGTGCCTTGACACACGGTGACTGTTGGTCGATAACGATTGAGGTCAAGAATATTATGCAGGCTGTCAACCCCTGCTCGGGTTCGTGCCTTTAGTTGATTATTGACTTCAGTATGGTTAAATCGCCCTGCAACATTTACATGCAGATTATCTTTAGGTGAAAACGTTTCACTTACATAACCAGCAAACGTAGAGGATTTACCCACAAAAGAATTGTTGTGAATAGCTTCCTGCGCGGCAACAAACACTGGAGAGATACCCGTTGGATCAAGATAAACACGATGCGCGGCATCCATTAAGCCTAAGCGTTGCCCGGTGTCAAAATCTGTATCTGAACTGTCTACCGAACTGCCCACCATAAATTTATGCTGAGCGCTGCTCCAGTTTAATTGCATTGAGCCCCCCTCGCTTAGCTGCTCAATTGCCGTGGTACTTAACACACCAATCGGAGTTCCCTCAGCCCAACCCGTTGCAGCAGCACCAGTGCCTTGATTGCTTGGATCGCCTGCGGCACCGTTACGGGCACCTGCGGACTTAGTTACTGGCACATAATTAATTTGATCGCACTCAGCTTCCAGCGGGGGTACTAAGGCAATGGCATCCTGATTACTAGCGGTCAAGGGGGTGTTGATGCTGCCAGAATCAATCATGCCATCGCTATTCACATCTAAACCATAATCAGGTATGCCATCGCTATTGGCATCCTGATAACGGCATACAGGTTGCCCTGTGCGCGTACCTTTAGCAACCAATGGATTTGACCAATCACTGTCCATAGTTTGGAAATCTTCATAAATATCGCCTGCAACAGTGTGTCGATTGCTAGTACGATGATAAAGCTTGCCCGTTAAACTAAGCCGGTCATTAAAAAAAAATTCGCCGCCTAAATGATAGTGTTGTAAATCATTATCCGTGCTGTCTGGTGAGCTAAACACCGCCGTTGGATTTTGCGTGAATAAAGTCGTGGGAATCAGGCCGTTGCCCAATAATTGATTACTTACGATAAGGCTGCTGGCTTGCATGGTAAATCGATCGCTGTGCCAATCCATTCGTGCAAAACCTTGGTTAACTTGCGTGGGTGAATTCATGCGCCACCCGTCTTCATCAAACCCTGTAAACGCAACAAAGCCACCTAATACGCCATTATTCCAACCTGCGGAGAGTTCACCTTTTTTACGTTCCCATGAACCACCTAGCATACTCACATTAACACCCGCATCATCAAAACCATTTTTGGTGCGTAGTGCTAATGCACCACCTAAGGTATTAAGTCCAAATAAGGGATTAGAGCCTGGAAACACATCCATACCTGCTAAGGCGTTCATCGGCAATAAATCCCAATTGACGACATCACCAAAGGGCTCGTTTACTCTTACGCCATCTAAAAACACGGATAAGCCTTGGGGCGTGCCCAGTTGTGGCGAGGCGGAAAAACCACGATAGGTAATATCCATTTGAAACGGATTGCCTTGGTAATCGTTAACATTGACCGATTGCAGCTGTGCATTGACTAACTCACCCATGCTACTTGCCATCGATGCTTTAATGTCTTCACTGGTAATGACTTGAACGTTACCAGGCAGCTGTTCTTTTGTTAAGCTCAAGCCCTCACCTGGCCCTAGTGTGGTATAAGATTCACCTATGATTTCAACCGCTTCAAGCTCGGTGGCTAAGGTGTCGGAGGTTGCTGCGTAACTTAGCTGTGCCGGCAATTGAGTAATCAATATGCTTAACAGATGCAGTGTGGTGGGAGTTAATAATAAAGATGGCTTAAATGAATTTTTGAACATATCGTAAGGCTAAAGGCAAACTATCTATGTGTTAGGCTATTTTTTGGCAAATTATGTCAGGGCATAGTAAAAGGGTTTCAATAATACTGTACAGGAAAAAATTTTCATTATTGCAGGAAAATTTTGGTCTACCAACTTAATACGAGACCCTCAACACGGCTCTACTGAGTGCAGTAAACGCACTTAGTAGGAGCGGTTTAAACGTTAACTATGACCCCGTGTTATTGGCTAGCCAACTTTTACCAGTATGTTGCCACTGTTTTTTTCGATACTATACTCCTTCACTGTGTATGCGGCACCTGACTGCGTAAGCTCAATCATTCAATCCATAGGCTAGCAACAATGATGCGCCCTCAACACTTTTTTATTATCCTGCCAATGCTTCTTAGCAGTACGTTAGGTGTAGTTTATACCTTCTTACCTGCTCAACTTAACACACCTGAACACACGCAACCCGCAGCCCAAGGCTTAGCTAAGCCAATCTTAACCGCCATCAACACGCATACTGAGACAGTAGCGCAGTGGCAATCAACCATAAACGCGTACCCTTCTGCACCACATGGGCAAGCTAAATCCCAAGCCTTGCCAGGTGTTTTTCGTGGTGATTGGGGAGAGAGTCTGAACTATGCTCGCCATGACCGCGTCCTCTATCAAGGCGCAATGTATTTAAGTATTAGCGCCGCTAACCAGTATCAACCACCTTCATTAAGCCCACACTATTGGCGTAAACTTAACCACGCCACGGCACAAGATGAGCTGGCTTGTCAGCAACAGCAACCCAATGCACAATTAAATGAATGTGATTTCACCACTGAAAATACCATTAACGGATTGGATTTACACGGTGCCAATTTATCTCGCGCTAAACTTAGTGGAGCATTAGGGGCCGCTAATCTTAGTGGCGCTAATTTGCGTGGTGCAACAGTGCTAGGTACGCTGCTGATTAACGCTGAGACTCAACTTGATCATGCTGATCTGTCTGAACTGCACTCGGAAGGTAATAATCCAGTACGTGCGGAGTCGGCAAATTTACAGGGGATTATTCTTGTTAATGCAGAGCTATACGGCGCGCAATTTAATGCCAGTAATTTATCTGGTGCTCAGATGATGGGGGCAATTATGACTGGTGCACACTTTTCAGCAAGCAACTTATCAGCGGTAAATTTAACTGATGCAGAGATGAGCTACGCTCAGCTTTCTGGTAGTTCGCTTAGTCATGCCGCCCTGCACCATGCTGAATTGACGGCTGCAGAATTAAGTAATACTGATTTTTCTGGCGCCCACCTTAAGCACGCCAATCTTGCTGAAGCCGATCTTAATTATGCCAATTTAGAAGGGGCGGATCTTAGTGGTGCTAATTTATTGGCAGCACGTAATACCCAAACGGCAGCAATTGATCAACACACCCGCTTTACTCATGCTATTTGTCCAGACGGTGCGTTTGTAGATGACCACCACATTACCTCGTGTGTGGGGCATGGTTTTTAATACTATTGTTGCGCTACCGTTACTAAACTGCGCTAATATAGCGCCCCACTCAATTTTTTAGGAGAATATATGAACACAACACCACTTACTTCCAGCTTATTAGTGAGTTTACTCATCACTTCGACCCCCCTACTGGCCACAGGATTTGTTAATTTACCTGCCACGGGCTTCACCGTAAAAGACGGGATTACTGCTTATGTGGGCTGTAACCTCACTGGCAATTTTGGTATGAACCCTAATGGTTCAACACCGCCCACCTTTGCACCTGCTAACGGTGCCAATAATTTTTGTGCAATCCCTAGTATTAATCCACCGATGACTGGCTATCAGCAAACAGCAACAACTGTTCGCAATCTTGTCATGAATAATGCTTACACCTTACGCCAAGCAATTACAATAGGTACTGTTACCGATACTGTGTGGCGTAAAGATAAGCAGTGCATTTATGGCGCGAAGATCAGATTAACTAATGTGGATTATGATAGAAGACCGGTCAGCCCTGGCTTTCAGTATTTTGAAATAAACGATGTTGTGCGCGGTGGTTTCAATACCAGTGGCAAATTAGCCATTGCTTATCACTACACCACCTTAGGCAGCGCTGGCTCTGATGACGTGTTATATCGCGCGGGGTTAACGTATACGTCTATGGTTTTTCAACCAAACAGTCAAGCACGCCGCCCCCTGACCAATAAGGCGCCACTCAATCCAAATTGGGTAGACTTTACGACGGATATAAATTATAGAGATGATGATGGCTCATCAGTTAAGGATTCACCTTGGTTACTTATTAAAGGCAGCTGTACAAGCACCGCACCTAAAAATTTGGCAGGCGCATTGCTATTTAGGCAAATGGGACAAGAAGAGCAGCCCTTAATTGAACTCAGCACCGATGCTTATGCGCCAAGCGAAGGTAGCATTGCGCCTTAAGCCT
>CAJAQT010000006.1 GCA_903944165.1 uncultured Methylococcaceae bacterium
AACATTGTAAACTATTCCAAAACCGCCCGTTTATCTGGCACATATGGGATGGCCTGGCGGATGGTTTTAATGCCTTGGTTAATTACCATCAACTTAACCGCCAAAACCTGGAACGGTTAATTTATACCTATCTGGGCGATTGGATCAGAACCCAAGATCATGGTGTTAAAGAAGGTATCGATGGTGCCGTACTACGTCTGCAAGCCGCACAAATACTCAAAACCCGTTTAGAAACCATCCTTGAAGGGGAAGCGCCTTACGATATTTTTGTCCGCTGGAAATCATTAGCTGAACAACCGCTAGGCTGGAACCCCGATATCAATGACGGTGTGCGCCTGAATATCCGCCCTTTTATGAGCGTTCCTGCTGTCGGCAAAAAAGAGGCAGGTATCTTGCGCAGCAAACCCAATATTAAATGGACCAAAGACCGAGGCAATGATGTCGCCTCCGCCCCCTGGTATACGCTGGGCTTACAATACGGTGAAAGCGCAGGGTCAAGGATTAATGACCATCATTTAAAGCTGGCTGAAAAGAAGGATAGTAGATTATGAATAAATCAGTGACCGACGCTGATCAACTCACAGAGATAATAATTTCGGGTTATAAGTCTATAAAAGATTGCCGACTTAAGTTAGGGCGTTTAAATATTCTTATTGGTGCTAATGGTGCCGGCAAATCTAACTTTATTAGCTTCTTTAAGTTAATCGATCAACTCATTTCAGGTAACTTACAATTATTTGTAGGGCGTGCGGGTGGACCTGATGCACTTTTACATTACGGTAGAAAAGAAACCCATCAACTAAACGTAGAAATTTCTTTTGGGAATAATAGCTATCACTGTCAATTAGAACCTACACAAGATAATCGCCTTATGTTTAGCAGTGAAGATTTTTATTGGAATATGATAGGTAAAAAATCTTTGGGTAAAGGCCACTTTGAAAGTTTAGTCGAACAAGGAACAGGCACTGGGATTGATAATTGTGTTTTGCCAAGAATGAAGCGTTGGCAGGTCTATCATTTTCATGATACCAGTGATACCGCTAGAGTAAAGCAATTACACGGTATTAACGATAATCTATTTTTGCGCTCTGACGCTTATAATTTAGCCGCGTTTCTGTATTATCTTAAAAGTCACTTTCATTTAGAATATAAAAGAATTATCAGTACGATACGTTTAGTCGCGCCTTTTTTTGGAGACTTTATTTTACGACCTTCTCCAAACAATCCCGATAAGATTGAACTTGAATGGCATGAAATTGATCGAGATATTCCCTTTAAAGCGCATGAACTTTCTGATGGCAGTTTACGGTTTATTTGTTTAGCAACGGTTCTTTTACAACCTGATGAATTAATGCCAAGCACTATTTTGATTGATGAGCCTGAACTGGGTTTACACCCTTATGCTATTACCATTTTGGCCTCATTACTTCAAATCGCCTCAATGCAACATCAAGTAATTGTTTCAACCCAATCTGTTGAATTGATCAATGAATTTACGCTTGACGATTTAGTGATCGTTGATCGTAAAAAAGGGGTTTCATCCTTTCGAAGACTTGAAGAAAAAGACTTTTTACTTTGGCTCGATGAATATACCGTAGGGGATCTTTGGAATAAAAATTTATTGGGTGGGAGACCGTCAAGGTGATACGCATAAAGGTATTAGTTGAAGGTCAAACAGAAGAAACTTTTGTGAGAGATAATTTAGCACCTTATTTTTACTTACAAGAAATTTATATAACGCCCATTTTAATACGCACCAGTAAAAAATTTAAAGGTGGGGTCACTCGTTATTCTAAAATACATAATCAAGTTCTTTCGTTATGCACTGAAGATAGCACTTGTTTTGTGACGACCCTATTTGATTATTATGCGTTACCATCTGATTTTCCTGGAAAAGAACAAATTTCAGACACTATGCTTTTAACTCAAGTTATAGAAAAATTAGAGGATGCTTTTGCAAAAGACATTAATCGTCCCCGTCAATTTATAGCAAATTTGGTCGTGCATGAGTTTGAAGCGTTATTATTTTCTGATGTCAGCCAGTTTAAAAACACAGTCACTGATAAAGATAAGGACATCAATCTACTTCAAGCTATTCGAGACCAGTTTCCAACACCAGAAGATATTAACAATAGTCCTAATACAGCCCCCTCTAAACGTATTCTTAAAATTTTTCCTTATTATAAAAAGGTATTGGATGGCAGTGTCGTTGCCAAGGCAATTGGTTTAGATAAAATCCGTCAAGAATGTCATCATTTTGATAGTTGGGTGACTCGGTTAAGTCAATGTCAAAGGTAGTCAATATGGATGTGATTCTTGTAGCCAGCACCACAAATAAGATATTGAAGGAATACAATCATGATTAAAACTGAACTGATGGAAATTATTGCCAATGGTGAAAACTCAGGCATTGAGTTTAAACGTGATGATCTGCGTCCAGAGCAGTTGGCCAAAGAAGTCGTTGCCCTGGCTAATTTACAAGGTGGGCGGATATTTATTGGTGTTGAAGACGATGGAACTATTACCGGACTTCAGCATAATAATACGCAAGAATGGGTACTCAATACCTTTAGAGACAAAGTCTATCCACAATTAATTCCTTTTTATGAAGAGCTAACAATAGATGATCAAAAGCGCGTTGCTATCATCACGATTGCTGCTGGCCTGTCTAAACCCTATATGCTCAAACATAATCAGCGCGAAGACGTTTATATTCGCATGGGCAGTCGATCTGAACTAGCCTCAAGAGAGCAGCAATTACGCTTGTTTGAAAGCGGCGGTTTATTGCATGTTGAAGTGTTGCCGATTGCGGGTACTCGTATGCAGCATTTGGACAGGCAACGCCTTAATTTTTATTTGGCTGACATTATTAAGGACCCTGATATACCGACCACTGATGAAGAATGGGAAAAACGTTTACTGGGCTTAGGTTTAATGGCTCCAGATGGTTTGGGTAATAACGTTTGTTCAGTGGCTGGTTTGGTTTGCTTTGCCAATAACCCACGTCGCTATTTAAGGCAGTCGGGGCTTCGGGTAATGGTGTTTGCTGGAGCCGATAAAGAGTATCAGGCTAAACTGGATGTTCTTTTGGATGCGCCATTAGTGGGTCGGTGGGTGGTTAATCCTGAAGGTCAAAAGGTGCTGGATCAAGAAGGGGTCGTAGAAAAACTGAGCGCCGTTATTAGGCCTTTTATTTCTGAAGAGTCGGCTGAAATTGATGAAAACATGCGCCGAGAGCGGCAATGGCATTATCCCTGGGAGGCACTCAGAGAGGCCATTATCAATGCCTTGGCACATCGAGACTGGACGATTGCTGTTGATATAGAATTGTCGGTTTATTCCAATCGACTGGAAATCATCAGCCCTGGAAAACTGCAAAATTCCATGACCATTGAAAAGATGATTGCAGGCCAGCGCTCGCCCAGAAATCCGTTGATTATGGATATTTTACGTGACTATGCTTATGTTGATGCTCGCGGAATGGGTGTACGGACTAAAATAATTCCGTTAATGAAAAAATTTAATCACAATGAGCCAGTATTTGAGTTAACGGATGATTATCTGAAAACTACTTTATTCAGAAAAACGCTGATTAAATCTGGAACCACTAATGAACACGAATAAACTCGAATAAAATGCTCTTAACATTGGTGTTTATTCGTGTTCATTCGTGGTTCAAAATATCTTAAGGACTGTAAATGCTGGTAATTGATGGCGTGGTTAATTCTATTCGAGAGGCCAGAAAATATAATTCTAATACCCAGATTGCCCCTGCTGCGGTGTTATGGACGGATAAGGATAGGCAGTGGGAATCTGTCATTAATAAGATACAAGTAATATTGCCGGAACTTATTGTTTTAGGTTCTTATGCGCCAGAAAAAATGACAGGGCCAGTGATATGGATTAAGTGTGTGATTGCGCGGACTTTACCCGAGGCGCAGATTCCTGAAGACGTCATACCTATTATCTATTTGCCTGGCGTAAGTCGCTCTGATTTGCGTGCCATTGAATCTTGCCCTGTTTGGTTGCAAGGCTTGGCAGAGCTCCAATACCGTGGTGTTTTTTGGAGTCAATCTAATGGTAGGGACTGGAGTGTGAATGCTTTTTTAACATCGAAATCAGGCGGTTTAGGTTTAGATGTTGCAAGAGATGAAAGCACACAGAATGCGCTGTTACGGGTTTTAGATGCCTTATTGTTTGATAAAAATATTAAGCATTTAAAGGGCTCTCATCTGGAGTCGAATGATTTTAACCAGATGCTAATGTCAGCTCCAGATAAAGATTTATTAACCTGGATGAATGATCCGCAAGCTATTCAGGACTTATGGCAAGGTAAGCGTTGGGATGCCTTTGTTGAATTATGTATTAAAGAGTTCAGTTTTAATCCTGAGAAAGACGGAGATTTGGGCGCCGCTGAAGCATTATGTATGAACACAGGGGCATGGATGGTTGTTTGGCAACGCTTTGTTGAAACATTTCATCTATACCCTAAGCTGCCCGCGTTGCTTGCAAAAGTCAGAATGCATCATGATTTGTTTATTGATCAATCGACCTATTTGCAATATACCCTTGATGAAGAAAAGACGCTGGAAAATAGCTTATTGAAGTTGAGTGAGCTATCCCCTGCAGAAGCTAGGCAGGCTGTTCTAAAGCTTGAAAGCACGCACGCAGGACAACGTGCTTGGGTGTGGGGAAAGATGGGATATGCGCCCTTAACTAACGCTTTAGAGCATTTAACAATCATAGCGGATTTGTCCGCAACTATACCTGGTGGTCTTAGCCCTCAAGAGATGGGTGAACGCTACCAAGATAATTATTGGAAAATTGATCAAGCCTGTTTGGATGCGCTTAAAAGTGTTAATGGTGCTAAACAGCAAGAAGTGGTGAAGGCAGTTTTGAGTGTTATTTATACACCTTGGTTAATTCAGGTCAATCAGACGTTTCAAGCATTAATTGCAGCTAAGGGCTATCCAGGAACTCATGAGGTAAATGAAGCAGTTGCTGAATATTCGGTTTCAGGAGAATGCGTCTTTTTTATTGATGGTTTGCGGTTTGATATTGCCCACACTTTAGTTGATAAGCTTAAGGCACAAGGTTTCGAAATTGATTTAAGTGCTGTGTGGTCTGCATTACCTACCGTCACCTCAACAGCCAAGGCCGCTGTTACGCCTATTCATAAATTAATTACAGGCCGAGCTACCGATGTGGATTTTCAGCCTGGTTTATTGAGTGAAGATAAAAGCTATTCACAATACTATTTAAAAAAGCTGCTTAAAGATCAAGGCTGGCATTACATTGCCAGTGATGAAACGGGCGATCCATCAGGAAAAGCATGGACTGAATGTGGTGATATTGATAAAGAAGGCCATGCTAAGCAACTTAAACTGGCGCAACGTATTGAGCCATTATTAGATGAAATTGTTGAACGTATTGTTGAGCTTGAATCAGCAGGTTGGCGGCATATCAGAGTAGTGACTGATCATGGATGGTTGCTTGTTCCTGATGAATTACCTAAAGTTAGTTTGCCCAAACATGCAACAGAAACTCGCTGGGGACGTTGTGCGCAATTAAAAGATTCGGTAAGTTTTAGTGGGCTGGTGGTAGCTTGGCATTGGAGTTCTGATGTTTCCATTGCGATGGCTCCTGATATTAGTTCTTTTATTGCGGGACGGCATTATGAGCATGGTGGCTTAAGTTTGCAGGAATGTATTACGCCAGTCTTAAAAATAAAATCGCTTGCCAAGGTGCTGAGTAAAGCATCCGCTGCTATAAAAACTAAGAAGTGGGTAGGATTGCGCTGTAAGATCGAAGTGGAAACAGAATATGAAGTTTATGCGGTTTTACGCACCAAACCAGCCGATGAAGCGAGTAATATTTGTCAGCAGAAAAAAATAACGGCTGGTACTTGCGCGCTTATGGTTGAAGATGATGGGCTGGACGGTTCTTCTGCTGTTTTGGTTTTAATTGATAGTGAGGGCCAGTTGCTGGATAAACAGGCCACTATTGTTGGCGAATGACTGTTAACTTTGGAACCATGAATGAACACTAATACACACAAATTTAGCTCATCTAAAGCCGACTAAAAGTTTTTTATTCGAGTACATTGGCGTTCATTCGTAGTTCCATAAATTTTAATTATATTAGGAGTCTGTTTTGCAGCTTGATGAGTTAGACCTTAACGTCGCGGAAGTATTTGAAGGCTATATTGTTCGTAAAGATTTAGTGAGAACTTTTAGCAAACAATTTCCTGTGCCGACTTATGTTGTTGAATTTTTGCTTGGTCGATACTGTGCAACGACTGACGAGAAGGAAATTGAAGAAGGTTTAGAGATTGTACAGAGACAACTATCCTCAAGAACCGTAAGGGCTGGCGAAGAAGAGTTATTTAAAGCCAAGGCATATAAAGAAGGTTCCGTTAAGCTGATAGATTTAATCAGCGCCAGCTTTAGTGTTTCAGTTAAAGGTTATCAGGCCAGTTTACCCAGTTTGCAATTAAATAAGGTAAGAATCAGTGATGCTTTAGTTGATGATAATCAACGGATGTTAACAGGTGGTTTTTATGCCGAGATTACTCTTGAGTATGATGAATCCATTGCTGATGAAAAAAACGGCATGCCTTTTGGTATTCAATCTATACGTCCCATTCAGCTTTCTAGTCGAGATGTGCTGATTAGTCTGGCGAAGGGCAGAAAGCACTTAGATACGAAGCAATGGAAAGATTTTTTGCTTAGAAGTGTTGGCTTAGAACCAGGGTCTTTGAGTGATCGGGCTAAAAACGCCTTTTTGCTTAGAATGATTCCGTTCGTTGAGCGAAATTACAATATGGTTGAACTTGGCCCGAGAGGAACGGGTAAAAGTCATTTGTACCAGCAAATCTCGCCTTATGCACATTTGATCTCAGGGGGTAAAGCGACTGTCGCGAAAATGTTTGTTGATAATGGGTCGGGGCGACGCGGGCTTGTTTGTCAGTATGATGTTATTTGTTTTGACGAAGTTTCTGGAATTTCTTTTGACTCCAAGGATGGCGTTAATATTATGAAAGGCTATATGGAGGCGGGTGAATTTAGCCGAGGCAAGGAAAGCATCCGTGCCGACGGCTCAATGGTTTTTGTAGGTAATTTTGATGTGGATGTCGAGCATCAACAGCGCGTAGGTCATCTGTTTGGCCCTCTTCCCCAGGAAATGCGAGATGACACCGCCTTTATGGATAGAATCCATTGTTATTTACCAGGTTGGGATGTTCCCAAGGTTAGCGGGTCATTATTAACAGAACATTTTGGCTTGGTCAGTGATTTTCTTTCTGAATGTTTTAGTCGGTTGCGAACTCAGAGTCGTGTCAATGTGTTACAAAACAGAGTTCAATACGGCGGCAGTTTAAGTGGCCGTGACACTAATGCCGTTAATAAAACGGTATCAGGTTTACTAAAGCTGCTTTATCCAGATCCCGATGACGTTATTTCTGATGAAGATTTGGAGTGGGCAGTTCGTTTAGGCTTGGAATCCAGGCGGCGGGTCAAAGAACAGCAAAAGCGAATTGGTTCGGCTGAATATAGAAATACGCATTTTAGTTATATTCTAGGTAGTAATGGTGTCGAGCAATTTGTATCAACGCCCGAATTACAAAGTGATAGCAGTATTGGTACCGACCCGCTAGAGCCTGGTCAAATCTGGTGTATTAGTGAAGGCGGACAGGATGTAGACGATAATGCTGGTCTGTATCGCATTGAGGTTAATGAAGGGCCAGGATCAAGCATTAAAATACTAAATAAACCTGTGCCGCAGGCTTTTCAAGAGTCTGTTCGCTTTGCCCAACAAAATCTATATTCAAATGCAATGCAATTGGTTGGCGACAGAGATCCAAGAGGCCATGAGTTTTCGCTCCAGTTAAGATCATTTGATGCCTCAAAAAAAGGAGCCAAACTAGGCGTTGCTGTCCTTATTGCAATGTGCAGCGCTTTGCTTAAAAAAACCGTAAGAGGCGGGCTAATTGTCGTCGGTGAGCTCAATCTGGGTGGTTCAATAGAGCCAATTTACAATGCGGTTAATATTGTTGAATTAGCAGTAGAGAAAGGCGCTCAAGTGGTGTTAATGCCAGTAAGCTGTCGCCGCCAGTTGATTGATTTATCTGATGATATGGCAACTAAGGTTGACGTGCAGTTTTATGCTGATGCAAGGGATGTGTTGTTGAAGGCGTTGGTTGAATAGTCTGTGTAAGCATAAGTATGAGTCGTTGAAAAATGGACGCCATTTACGGATATTTGTAGTTATTTAATATTCGTGAGTGCAGGTTGAGCATACGATGTGGTGCGCAATATTTACCAGATTGGTGCGGTCGATCTGCGTTATTTAAGAAAATAGAGCGAGGACATCGTTTTTAGCAACAATTAAATAAGCCGAAGAAGACGGCTTTTTTAATTGTTGCGAAAATTAGTTAGTTAGTTAGTTAGTTAGTTAGTTAGTTAGTTAGTTAGTTAGTTAGTTAGTTAGGTAGGGGTAATAAATTCCCGCTTTTATGGAGTGTTTTGAGCGATAGTTAAGAACTTCACTTGTCATGAAGTGATGCGCTTTAATGTTTTCAATACACTATCAAAGGATGTTTTTTTATACTGAGCATACTTAATGCTGTTAGATAATAATCTATAACAAGACGTATTTGCTTGGTAAATTTATTGCTTGGTTATAAACGTATTTAAACAAATACAGCAAGGCGTGATGTTAATTAAGCTGTTTCTATCGTTGTTTTTATTGGTCTCAATTTAGTAAGCACAGCATTAGGGTATTTGCAAAGTTGAGGAAGCGTCAGATTTATGCTGTAATGCCACCGTTTTACGTCTTCATACTGCCCCAGACAAATAAGTTTATTTTTCTGGGGATTTTTCCGCAATTGATTGGGAGAGTAGGCTTCGACTATGCAATTTACTATTAAAAAAGGTTTGGATCTTCCATTATCCGGGGAGCCCAAGCAACTTATTGAAAATGGCAATCAGGTAACATCGGTTGCTATTTTGGGAATGGATTATGTGGGCATGAAGCCAACAATGATGGTTAACGAAGGGGATAAGGTTAAGTTAGGTCAAGTCCTTTTCAGTGATAAAAAAAATCCAGGGGTATTGTTTACTTCACCTGGTGCAGGTCGTGTTAAAGCGATTAATCGTGGTGAAAAGCGTGTACTTCAATCTGTAGTTATTGAATTAGCTGGTGATGATGAAGAACGTTTTGACGCATTTAATGTGGAAGATTTAGGCAGTTTAAGTGCTGAGCAAATCACCGCAAATGTTATTGCTTCGGGCTTATGGACGGCCTTTCGTGCGCGTCCTTATGGCAAAACGCCAGCAGTGGATTCAAAACCAAGCTCTATTTTTGTAACTGCAATCGATACCAATCCATTAGCCGCAAGTCCCTGTGTGATTATCAAAGAACGCGCAGACGATTTCATTAATGGCTTAACAGTGATTAGTAAATTAACGGATGGTAAAACGTACGTCTGTAAAGCGGTAGGGTGTGACTGTTCAACAGGCAATGCGCCCGTAACTTCGGCAGAGTTTTCAGGGCCACATCCTGCTGGGTTAGCCAGTACGCATATTCATTTTATTGATCCAGTAAGTATCGATAAATTTGTTTGGTACATTGATTATCAAGCGGTTATGGCAATTGGTGCGTTATTTACTACGGGTCGTTTAAATGTTGAGCGCGTTATTTCTTTAGCAGGTCCTACCGCTAATAATCCACGCTTAATTCGTACTCGTGTGGGTGCCAATACCGATGAATTAGTGGCGGGTGAATTAGTCGCTGATATTGAAACACGTGTGATTGCTGGTTCGGCTTTGTTCGGCCATCAGGCAACAGAATGGGCGGCTTATTTAAGTTTCTATAGAAATCAATTGTCACTGCTAGAAGAAGGGCGTGCGCGTGAATTATTTGGCTGGATTGTGCCCGGTAAAGATAAGTATTCGGCTTTGGATGTTTATGTTTCCAGTCGTGAGCGCAAATCAGACCGTAGATTTCCGTTAACCACCAGTAAAAATGGCAGTAATCGGGCTATTGTTCCTGTTGGTATTTACGAAACAGTAATGCCCATGGATATATTGCCAACGCCTTTATTAAAAGCATTGGTGGTGGGTGATAGCGATCAAGCACAGTTATTAGGCTGTCTTGAACTTGATGAAGAAGATGTAGCTTTATTTACTTTTGTGGATCCCGGCAAGCATGACTTTGGTCCTGTGCTGAGAGCGAATTTAACTAAAATTGAGAAGGAAGGATAATGTCGGCCAGAGATTTTTTAGATAATTTAGAGCCGCATTTTACAAAAGGCGGCAAGCTTGAAAAGTATTACGCGCTCTATGAAATGGTGGATACGTTTGTCTATACCCCCGCTGATGTAACGCGTGGCACCACTCATGTGCGAGATGGGAATGATTTAAAAAGAACCATGACTTTTGTGGTGATTGCGACGTTATTCTGCGTATTGATGGCAATGTATAACACTGGCTATCAAGCTAATGCGGCAATGGCATCCATGGGGGTAGATAAGATTGATGGTTGGCGCAATATCCCCATGATGTTGTTTGGCTTCAATCCCATGAATCCCTTATCAAATATGGTTCATGGCTCATTGTATTTCTTACCTATTTACTTTATCACGCTAGCAATTGGTGGTATTTGGGAAGTATTGTTTGCAACTGTTCGTGGTCATGAAATTAATGAAGGGTTTTTAGTTTCATCAATGCTGTATACCTTGATTATGCCACCAGACATGCCGTTATGGCAGGTTGCCTTGGGTATTTCATTTGGTATCGTTATTGGTAAAGAGGTGTTTGGTGGAACAGGTAAAAACTTTTTAAATCCTGCGCTGACTGGTCGGGCATTTTTATATTTTGCCTACCCAGCCTCTATTACTGGTGACACTGTATGGGTTGCTGCTGATGGTTTTACCGCAGCAACACCTTTAGGTTTAGCCGCAAACGGTGGCTTAGATGCTGTGCATGCTGCCAGTTATACTTGGGCGCAAACCTTTTTTGGTTTTGAGCCTGGCTGTTTAGGTGAAACCTCTACCTTTGCGATTTTAATTGGCGCAGCTTTCTTGCTATATACCCGTGTTGCTTCGTATCGCATTATTGCTGGTGTGTTCTTAGGGATGGTTGCCACGTCATTATTGTTTAATGGTATTGGTAGTGACTCTAATCCAATGTTTGCAATTCCTTGGTATTGGCATTTAACTATGGGTGGCTTTGCTTTTGGTATGGTCTACATGGCAACTGATCCAGTCAGTGCAGCAATGACTAACACTGGTCGTTGGGTATATGGTGCGTTGGTGGGTATTATGACGGTATTAATCAGAGTGGTTAATCCTGCATTTCCAGAAGGAATTATGTTGGCTATTTTGTTTTCCAACATGTTTGCGCCAACGATTGACTATTTTGTAATCCAGGCCAATATTAGAAGGAGGGTAAAACGTCATGCCTAATGAAAAAAAACAATGTCAACATCTTGCGCCTATGTGTGCAGCGTTAGAAAAAAATGAACACTACCAGAAGGCAAAAGCCTATGCTGAAAAAGTTCTTGCGCTAGGTAATGATAGTTTAGAAAAAACCATCGCAATAGCGGTAACCTTATGTTTAGTCTGTGCAGTGTTAGTTTCATTTGCAGCGGTTGCGTTAAAACCTTTGCAAATCACTAACAAAGAATTGGATATGAAGAAGAATATCCTTGATGTGGCGGGTTTGCTTGAAGCAGGTGGCAATATTGAAGCTGCTTTTAACGATAGAATTGAAGCTAAAATCGTAGATTTAGCAACAGGCGAGTATGTTGAGAGCATCGATGCCAATGGCTATGATCAACGTAAAGCAGCTAAAGATCCTGCGCAAAGTGTTGTTATTCCAAAAGATAAAGATATTGCCCACATTCGTATTAAAGCTAAATACGCAAAAGTGTATTTAGTAAAAGATGCCGGAGCGATTAAATCTATTATTTTGCCAATTAATGGCTATGGATTGTGGTCAACATTATATGGATTTTTATCGTTAGATCCTGATGGACAAACAGTGCAAAGCATCAATTTTTATGATCAAGCAGAAACTCCGGGCTTGGGTGGAGAAGTTGTTAATCCTAACTGGCGTGCTTTATGGAAAGGTAAAAAAGTCTATGCAGAATCTGACGTACCTTCTATGGAAAAAGGACTTATTGCTGAAGCGGATATGGGCGAGCCTGCATTAAGTTTAATAAAAGGCGTTGTGGATAATAGCAAACCCGGTTCACAGTATCAGGTTGATGGCTTAGCTGGTGCAAGTTTAACTAGCAATGGCGTGTCTAATCTAATTAGATACTGGATGAGTAAAGAAGGTTTTTCTACTTATCTAAGTAAAGTAAGAATTGTTAAAGGGGGAGTATCATGAGTGCCGTTTTAAATAGCGAAACAAAAAAAGTTTTAGTCGATCCTTTAGTGAGTAACAACCCCATTACGTTGCAAGTATTGGGTATTTGTTCTGCGTTAGCGGTAACCTCACAAATGTCTACGTCATTAATTATGGCACTTGCGTTAACGCTGGTCACTGCTTTTTCAAGTGCTGCCATTAGTGCGATAAGAAATCATATTCCAAGTAGTATTCGTATTATTGTGCAAATGACCATCATTGCGTCATTGGTAATTGTGGTGGATCAAATTTTAAAAGCCTTTGCATTTGAAATTTCTAAACAATTATCTGTGTTTGTTGGTTTGATTATTACTAATTGTATTGTCATGGGACGTGCTGAAGGCTATGCGATGAAAAATCCACCTTTAGAAAGTTTTATGGACGGTATCGGTAATGGTTTGGGTTATAGTTTGATTTTAGTGACTGTTGCCTTTTTTAGAGAAATTTTTGGTTCTGGAAAATTGCTAGGTATGGAAATTTTTCCTTTAGTAAAAGATGGCGGTTGGTACGATCCAAACGGTCTAATGCTATTGCCACCGAGTGCATTTTTCATTATCGGTTTGATTATTTGGGGTGTCCGTGAATGGAAGCCTGAGCAATCCGAAAAAGTAGAATACAAAATTTTGCCGATTGCTCATGGTGAAGGAGGGCATCACTAATGGAAGCGTATATCAGTTTATTTATTAAAGCAGTTTTCATTGAGAATTTAGCGTTATCTTTCTTTTTGGGAATGTGTACCTTCATTGCCGTATCCAAAAAAATATCTACAGCAATGGGTTTAGGGATTGCGGTAATGGTTGTTCAGGCCATTACTGTTCCTGCAAATAATTTTGTTTATCATGCCTTATTAAAAGAAGATGCCTTGTCATGGATAGGCATCACTGGTGTTGATTTAAGCTTTTTAGCATTATTAAGCTGTATCGGGATGATTGCTGCGCTAGTGCAAATTTTGGAAATGGTGTTAGACAAATTTTTCCCAGCTTTATACTCAGCTTTAGGGATTTTCTTGCCTTTGATTACAGTAAACTGCGCAATTTTGGGTGGCAGCTTATTTATGATTGAACGTGATTATAATTTTGGCGAAAGTGTTACTTATGGAGTTGGCAGCGGATTAGGCTGGGCATTAGCAATTACCGTCATGGCTGGTGTTCGTGAAAAACTCAAATACAGCGATATTCCGGCTGGGTTACAAGGCCTGGGTATCACCTTTATTACCGCGGGTCTGATGTCGCTTGGCTTCATGGCTTTTTCTGGAATCCAA
Source organism: uncultured Methylococcaceae bacterium (assembly GCA_903944165.1). Classification (GTDB taxonomy): domain Bacteria; phylum Pseudomonadota; class Gammaproteobacteria; order Methylococcales; family Methylomonadaceae; genus Methylovulum. The sequence continues at coordinate 13,672 of CAJAQT010000006.1, forward strand.
CTTTAAGAAGGTACCCTAATGCTGGAAATTTTATTAGGCATTATTATTTTCACGGCTTTCGTGATTGCATTAGTGTTTTTAATTATTGGTGCTAAAAGTAAATTGGTCGCTGAAGGTGATGTAGAAATTCTTATTAATGATGAAAAGAAAATTTACGTTCCTGTTGGTTCCAAATTATTAGGCGCACTTGCTGATAATGGTTTGTTTGTTTCTTCTGCTTGTGGTGGTGGTGGTACCTGTGCGCAGTGTCGGGTAAAAGTACATTCAGGCGGTGGCGATATTTTACCAACAGAAACTTCGCACATTACCAAAAGAGAAGCTGCTGAAGGCGAGCGTCTTTCTTGTCAAGTAACGGTCAGAAACAATATGTCTATTGAAGTTGAAGACAGTGTTTTTGGCGTAAAAAAATGGGAATGTACGGTTAAATCAAATCATAACGTCGCGACGTTTATCAAAGAGTTGGTTTTAGATTTGCCCGAAGGTGAAGCCATTAATTATCGTGCGGGTGGTTATATTCAAATTGAATGTCCGTCACATGTTGCAAAATACCAAGACTTCTCAATTGAAGAACGTTTTCATGAAGATTGGGATAAATTCAATATTTGGCGCTATGTTTCTGATGTAAAAGAGCCAGCGTTACGAGCCTATTCAATGGCATCGTATCCTGAAGAAAGAGAAATTATGTTGAACGTGCGGATTGCCACACCGCCACCTAGAGCGCCTGAAGATGTGCCTCCAGGCATTATGTCATCGTATATCTTCAATTTGAAGCCAGGTGACAAATGCATCATTTCTGGACCTTACGGTGAATTTTACGCAAAAGATACAAAAGCAGAGATGGTGTTTGTTGGGGGTGGTGCGGGTATGGCACCCATGCGATCACATATTTTTGATCTATTGCGTAGATTAAAATCAACACGCAAAATGACATTCTGGTACGGTGCACGTAGTAAACGTGAGATGTTCTATGTAGAAGATTTCGATATGTTAGCGCGTGAGAATGATAACTTTGAATGGCATGTTGCATTATCCGATCCTCTACCTGATGATAATTGGGATGGTTATACGGGTTTTATTCATAATGTGCTGTTTGAGCAATATATCAAGAACCATCCTGCACCAGAAGATTGTGAATTTTACATGTGTGGGCCGCCAATGATGAACACAGCAGTAACCAAAATGTTACTTGATAACGGTGTTGAACCTGAAAACATCATGCTTGATGATTTTGGTGGTTAAGCATGTTGCTTAGCTAGGGCTGTTGTTATTTTGACAGTGGTGAAAATAACCTCCTTCTGTGTTAAATAGAAGGGGGGTTTTTTTTATTTAAAATAGTGATAATTATTGTTATAGTTGATAAATAGCTATAAATAAATAGGAGAATACGATGGAAATGTTTTTAGTTACTTTTGTAATAATGTTAGCAGTGGTTGCTTTAATGGCGATTGGAGTAATGTTTGGCAGACGAGCGATTAAAGGTTCGTGTGGTGGTTTAAACACAGGTAATTGTGTGTGTGTAAAAAAATGTGACAAAAGGTTAAAGATCGAAGCTGAAGCCGAGG
>CAJAQT010000007.1 GCA_903944165.1 uncultured Methylococcaceae bacterium
AAGAGGGGTTAGGGGAGATTTTTTAGATAAATCCCCCTCAATCCCCCTTTTTTAAAAGGGGAGTTGAATAGTTACTCATGGGTTTATCGAATGAGGGGGAATAAGAAGAATACTTTCACACTCTTGCTAGCGCCTCCACCATACACTGCTACAAAGCTATGCACAGTCATAATGAGAAGTGCTGAGCCTTTTGTTGGTCGCGCAATTGCAATTCTCATTATGGCAAGCATAGTAAGTGAGGAGGCTAATAGCCTTAGACACGGTGAAATATTCATGTGCACGCGGCTTTGCCTCAAGCACTTACCTAAGTTAAGAATGCTTATTCAGTTCCTTTCTTTTGCAAAGCGTACCCAAAGGGCATAAAAGCGTAGGGAATATTTTATTAGGTACCTCCCTCGTGACAGGTTTAACCCCCCTTTTTCAAAGAGGGAATTATTGACTTTTTTCTGACATTATATGAAAACAGTCGTCCCCCTTTGCAAAAGGCGGACTGTGGGGGAAGTGTAAAATTCACAACATAGTGATTTTTTAATACATAGATACTTAACTTAATGACAGTGCTATCTAAGGTGCGTGTTACATTAATTTTTTATAAATAAGCATGACTGAGTTCAGTCAGTTTTTTAAAGAGAGCATAGTATGGTTAGCCAAGCCCAGTCACTTCAAACGATCACCTTTACCATTTCAGGGATGCGTTGCGCAGGTTGCGTAAATGCAGTGGAGCAAGCATTAACGGCCTTAGCGGGCGTACACTCGGTGTGCGTTAATTTTGCTGATCATAGTGCCGTGATCACCACTACCTTAAACGCAGAGCGTATTATTGACGTACTTAAGCACGCGGGTTATGACAGCGCGGTAATGGAAACGTTTGTTGATCCCAAAGAACACGAGCGGCAAGAATGGTTACGTTATCGTGTCTTGATGAAAAAGGCCGCTGTTGCGGGTACTTTAGGCGTGTTGTTAATGCTAGGTGAGCATTGGAGTATCTTGCCAAAAATGGGCACAGTGCTGGGGCAATGGATTTGGGCGGAGGTGGCTTTACTTAGCTTGGCGGTAATGATTTATTCGGGGCAGCATTTTTATCAAGGCGCCTATACCAGTTTACTGCATCGACAAGCCAACATGGATACCTTGATTGCCTTAGGCACAGGTGCTGCGTGGGTATATTCTTGTATTGTGATTGATTATTTTGCAGTATTGCCGCCTTTAGCGTCGTATGCGTATTTTGAAGCTGCCGTAGTGATTTTAGCCTTTGTTAATTTCGGCTCAGCCCTAGAAACACGTGCGAAAAGCAAAACCTCGGAGGCTATTCGGCACTTAATTGGTTTACAGCCGCGTTCTGCACGAGTGGTAAGAAATGGTGAAGAGCTTGATGTCCCTATTGAACACATAGGTTTAGGCGAAACCTTGCGCGTTAGACCAGGTGAAAAAATTGCCGTCGATGGGCAAATTATCGAAGGATATTCTGCGGTTGATGAGGCAATGTTAACAGGTGAGTCACTCCCTGTTGAAAAACAGCCAGGCATGATGGTCAGTGCAGGAACCATGAACCAAACAGGTAGTTTTTTATTTATTGCCACACGTATTGGACGAGATACAGCCTTAGCACAAATTATCGCCAGTGTGCGGCAGGCACAAAATAGTAAACCCGAGCTTGCCAAGTTAGCAGATAAAATCTCTGCGGTATTCGTGCCAGTGGTGGTAGGTATTGCTGTGCTGACCTTTATGGTGTGGTATCTGTTTGGACCCGAACCCTCGTTTGGCTATGCCTTTGTTACCGCAATGACTGTATTAGTGATTGCGTGTCCGTGTGCCTTAGGCTTAGCAACGCCGATGTCGGTGATGGTCGCCGTAGGGCGTGCTGCGCAATCGGGTATCTTAATTCGTCAAGGCGAAGCACTGCACATTGCCGGCAGTTTGACCTGCATTGTGTTGGATAAAACGGGCACAGTTACCGAAGGCAAGCCACAAGTGGTTGCCGTTGAATCGTTAGGCAAGCTTGATGAACGGCGTATTGTGCAAATAGCGGCAAGTTGTGAGGCGGGCTCCGAACATGCGTTGGCAGCCAGCATTGTGGCGTATGCAGAATGCCATCAGGTGGGTTTAGAAAAAATAACCGAATTTAACGCATTAGTCGGCTTAGGGGTGTCGGCAACGGTGGCTAATCAGCGCGTATTATTGGGAAATAAAGCCTTGATGGATGCGCATGCCATTAAATTTACCCGTCACAATAATCATTTAGAGAAAATCGCTGGGCAAGGTCAAACGCCCGTATTATTAGCCGTCAATGGCGTGATTGAAGGGATTATTGCTATCGCTGATCCCATTAAAAAAGACTCGGCGGCTGCGGTTGCACAGCTAAAAGCACAAGGCCTTCGGGTGATTATGTTGACAGGAGATAATCAAATCACTGCACATGCTATGGCGAAGCAAGCCGGGATTGATGAAGTTATTGCGCATGTGTTGCCGCAGGATAAAGCGCAGGCAATTCAAGCCTTACAGCAACAAGGCGAAAAAGTGGGCATGGTAGGTGATGGTATTAATGATGCGCCCGCGTTGGTGCAGGCGAATGTGGGCTTTGCACTAGGCACTGGAACAGATGTTGCCATTGCCAGTGCAGATGTCGTGATTTTGCAAGGCTCGCTAATAAAGGTAAGTGAAATGATAGGCTTATCTAAATGTGCTGCCGCCAATATTAAGCAAAATTTTATGGGTGCATTCTTTTATAACGTGATTAGCCTGCCTGTTGCAGCGGGTGTGTTATACCCACTGTTTGGCGTATTACTTAATCCAATGATTGCTGGTGCAGCGATGGCGCTGTCATCCGTGACTGTGGTGCTGAACGCTAATCGCTTGCGTTGGATGAAGTGGTAAGTTTGGCGGAATGTTCCGTAGTGTTCGGTGCTAAAAAATTTCGGTAATCAATAGCAATTTTTAAACCCGCGAAATTACCGGCCATGTTAAATAAGCGCTGGTTTTTTTTATCAAAACTTAATTTAATTTCATTAAGCGCGTTGCCCTCGTAGCCTTTTTCAATGCGAGTGGTCAGTAATTTAAAAAAGTAGCGATAGACTTCGTGGTCAGCGTTATCTTCAATACTAATAGGTTCACCAAAGTGCCTTAGCACCTCTGATTTTAACGGTAATTCCGCCGAGATCGTCGGCGTTAATATGGTTTTAGCTTTGAGTTGTTGTTTTTCTTCGCTAATTTCAGCACCCGCCAACGAACGTAACGAAACTTCAAGAAATTGTGCTGGGGCTATCTGTAAAAATAATGAAGAAAATGACCAATCGTGTAACTGATTCTCTTGGTTGAAGCGTAAGTCAGTAAAAAATTTTATCTCAGGATGAATGATTTCTTGTTGTGCATTGACCTTACAAAACCAATAGCGCCATTGCCTGCCGTTGTTAGGAGTAGGTAAATTTTCACTGGGATACAGTTTTGTTAGATTGATAAAATCATTACTGGTAATGCGCGGCTGATTAAAATGAAGCGTAAAATCTTGCTTAACAGCAACAGAAAAATAACGATCAAATTCGTTAAGCTGTAAATAGGTTTGATAAATGCGAAACCACTCGATACAGCCACTAAGGAGGCTGCTTAAAATAATAAGGCTAAGTATTTTTAAGGCGCGTGATGCTGGTTTTAGTTTCATGGTCTTTAATGTAAGGTGGGCGAAATAGCCATTAATTCTTGATCAGTAACGATGCGTTCAACGTCTATTTGATCAAAGTAAAAATGCGCATTACAAAATTCACAAATCACCTCAATAGTGCCACGTTCTTCAATAATACCTTCAAGCTCTTCTCGTCCCATGGCATACAAGGCCTTAGCAATTTTTTGGGTGGAGCAGGAGCATTCAAAACTGACCGACTCTTCATCAAATACACGGACTTTTTCTTGATTAAATAATCGAAATAGCACGTCTTCTGCGTCTAATTTAAACAACTCATGGCTGGTTAAGGTGTCGGCTAACATGCACAGCCGCGCCCAATCTTCTTGGTCGCGTACTTTAGAGGGGATTTCTTGTAATAATAAGCCTGCGGCATGAGTGCCATCAGCAAATAACCATAACCGTGTGTTAAGTTGTTCAGAATGAATAAAATAATTTTCTAAGGCAGTGTTGAGTTGATCATTATTTATGCTCACGACACCTTGATAAGCTTCGCCCACCGTAGGGGCAATGGTAATAATGAGCTGACCCTCACCAAATAAACTGTTCGGGTTTTCGGAGTTATCGCTGTGTTGACGAATTAGGCCTCTGATTTTTCTATCATGAGTCGCTTGAGCCACTAAAGTCTTAACTTGTCCATTGCCTTGCACTTGCAAAATAATTGCGCCTTCAAATTTAATGGTGGCCGATAGCATGACCACTGACGCTAAGGCATGCCCCAGCACTTCTTGGTAACGTGGTGTTAAGGATTGGTGTTGCTTAGCTTCTTGCCAGCAGGTGTTAAGCTGAACCAATTCGCCACGAATCCCGAGTTCTTCGAATAAAAAACGGCGTAAAGTATCTTGTTTAGTCATGAGGGTTTTATCGATAAGAGTGAATAATAATGACGTTTTATTATAAGTCAGAACGTAGGAAGTTTTGCCGTCGTGATTAATTATTCAGCGGTATCCTGAAGGCATTGACTTATCGCAGGTGGTGGGCGCTATAGTTATCACTCTATTGCCCTCTTCGCGTATAAAATTTCTGATTTCTTAAAAAGAATGTCAAATTGAAATAACTATGGAAACGTCTGCCAAAACAAGCGCATACGTTGCCGCGTTTTCACGCTTTGTTGATGCTGATCTAAACTAGGGAAAAGCAGGTTTAACTGTTTTATTTCAATAGAGTTAAAGAGGTAGTGAAAATATTGAGACATCAATTCACAAGGTTTATGTGTGCCATGTGAGAATCTATAATGTATTCTTTCGTAGATTAAGAAGCGTAGACCGGATAAGCGATAGCGTCATCCGGCAAACCAAAAGGTGCATAGCGTTATCGCTTATACACCTTACATTTCTTTATACGGAGTGCGCGGTATTATTTACATAATAATTGCTGGCATCTCGTTATAGTTGATAAAAAGATTCACTTAGGTGATTGGAAAGCTGATGCCGTTATAGGCTCAAATGTCTATAATTAAAAAAGCCACTATTTGTAAACAAATAGTGGCTTTTAGATTTAAATGTAAAAATTAAACCATCAATAATAAATTATTCTGGTGGTGCAGCAGGATCACATTTTTGTTTATTAAATTCCCATTTACTAACTAAATCCAAATTTATTGCATCGTCATCCGTCCAAGACTGCCAAGGACCTGCCATAAATTTAGATGTTATTCTAGTTAATTCACCAGCACCATTAGAATTCACATTACTACCATGTATTCTGATGTTATTTCCTACTAAATTCCAGTGACCAGCAGTATAAGTCTGGGTAGTCATATACCATGTATTATCATTTACAAAACATACGCCTGCGTCAAACATTAATGCACCTTTAGCAGTATAAAAACTTGCTGTCCATTGACCAGGTGATAAGGGTGCTGCTACAGCGGCTACAGGTAGAGCCATTGAAGCAATTAGTAAAAATTTAATAAGTTTCATAGTTTAAGCCTAAGTTTAATTAAAATTATTTAGCTTTTATAAAAAAGCCTTTTAGTTACCAACAATTGAACCATCATCGGTCGCATTAGGTGGGTTAAAATTACATACTGGGTAACCAAAACCACTAGCACTACGACCAGGACCACCTACACCGGAATTATCTGGTATTACATCTTCAATTAACGCATCATTAGCAAAATTATTTGCTATGCCGCCTGGTAAATTAGCTACTGTATAAGCACCATTGTTTAATTTTTCACGTATTTTCCACGCTACGGTATGTGCTGTACAAAATGGGTTTCCAGATACACCAATAGCACCTACTTTATGCTTATTACTATCAAACAATGCTAAGCCACCAGCTAATGCGGTAAAGCCACCAACACGTTTACCAACCATAGGATCTTTTGTTGTACCCCATAAGTCAGGATTACCTGATGATGTGTTAGATAACGCAGGTAGAGTCGTACCGTACATTGCTCCGCCAGGTAAAGTTAACCAATATAAATTACCTGATGCAAGCGCAATGTGATCATGACTATATGTATTTGAAGTATTAGCTTTATGAGCAGACAAAATACGGTGACCTAAGCCAGACATTGTAGTAGTAACATCAGCATCACTGCTTGGATTATTAATAGAAGTAACAATGGCACAAACAACGCCACTTGCATCAACTAAAGTTAACCATGCTGGATGCCCGTCGCCGCCGTAATCTTTTTTTGCTAACACGTCTAATAGGGTTGACTTTAATTCTTGTGCTTTTGGTAAATCTTTACAAGTAGCTCCTGCAAATGATTGCGATACTGCACCTAAGCCTGCCAACAGAATACAAGTATGAATAATATTTTTGTTCATAATAAAACCATTAGTTAATTTAGTAGTAAAAAATCTATAGGCATGTAAATAAATAAGAGTTTTTCTTAAATCACATCTATTACATAAATTTAACTGAATGCTCAATTACAAATAAGCTTCCAGTAGCGCGAATTTATCATATTTTTATTCATACAAAAACATTATTTTGTATTTGATTTAGACTGAATATACCCAAAAGGCACAGTAGTTTAATGCATCCAACTTAACTTAACTTAACTTAACTTAACTTAACTTAACTTAACTTAACTATAAAGCTTAGTAGAAAGCGTGTATTGGTTAGTATTTGCAGTAAAAAAGCTTCTGTTTTTTCGTGTTATTACGTCAAGAGCTGAATAGATTAGTAAAGGTTTTGGACTTCCTGTTAACGATCATTGTCATAATGAGAATGGCTGTTCAGGCATCACGCATGGAATCGTATCGTTAGCTTTCTGTTTAGCAGGTCTAACAGGTGTGCAGTACGATTACTGGGTGTAAAATTAGAACTTTCATTAATCCAAAGTAATCATCCATTAAAATAAAGCCATGTTTAATTCAAAAAAAATAGTCATACCTTCGCCTGCCGAGGCGTTGCCAGGGCGCGATCATGCCATGCCCATTTACAACGAACATTTTGTCTTAGGTCATCCTATTGCACCACCAATGCCGCCGGGCATTGAGCAAGCCATGTTTGGAATGGGTTGTTTTTGGGGTGTAGAAAGAAAGTTTTGGCAATGTGCAGGGGTTTATAGCACTGCGGTTGGCTACACGGGTGGGATTACGCCCAATACCACTTATGATGAATTATGTACGGGGTTAACTGGGCATAACGAGGTTGTTAAGGTATTTTTTAATGCGGACGACATTGCGTATGACGCGTTATTGCAGTTATTTTGGGAATCACATAATCCTACGCAAGGCATGCAACAAGGTAATGACATTGGTACTCAGTATCGCTCGGGCATTTATACTTTTAACGATGAGCAGTATGCCTTAGCTATGACTTCTAAAGCGCACTATCAAGCACAATTATCACAAGCTGGTTATGGCGAAATTACCACAGAAATTTTGCCCGCCAGTACGTTTTATTATGCTGAGCGTTATCATCAACAGTATTTGGCAAAAGAACCCATGGGGTATTGTGGCGTAGGTGGTTTAGGTGTGCCTTTTAAGGCGTGAAGGTGCGGCTGTCAACGTAGTATGAAAAAACTGCTTAAAATTAACGGGTATTTTGCTAATCTTTGATTTTAAGTGAGGTGGGCAATGCTTTGCTTAACTTGTCGAGGCGACCAACAGTAGGCGCTTTAGGCGAAGCCTCTCCCACACACATACTTTTGCCGTCTTGTTATGGGAGAGGAGGTGCTCATTACATGCAAATACAGGAACATGCAAAGTAAGCTTGGTGAATGATTTTTGTCGTACCCTACGTTTATAGGTGTTGTTGTCTAGGGTTAGCGTGGTGAGGTGTTGTTAGAGGTCAAAATGGGCGGCAAGGCCAAAAATTATTTGATGATTAACCGTTTCAGTGGTGATTGTACCGCCGTCTGTGAGCTCAGCTTCTACGCCAGCGTAAGTAAGTTTGTATTCAACAAAGCCCGATAAGAATTTATACACGTCATAATTAATGCCCATCATGCCGTTGACGGCTGGTCCCGCCCCCCATTGATATTCGTAGGTGATTTTATTGTCGAGGGCAGCTTCCACATGTGGAATGCTAAAGCCCGCGCCAAGTCCAGTGTAGAGCTGCATACGTCCTAATAAACTTTGATCGCGTTGCCCAGTCGGAAACCACCGATACATTCCGTTAAATGTTAAGGTATTTAAACCATGAGACATATTAAAGTTTTGAATGGTGTTAGATATTGCTTCTTTTCCTGAGACCGACACGCCGTTGCGGATGCCGTCAACAGAGACTGTTTCATTGTAATTAAGGTAGTTTTTTAGATGACTGAAATCAACGGAGACACCCCAATTAGGGCGCGAGGTGAACCAATAACCCAGTTTTGCACCATAAAAAATAGGCTCTTCGAAAGACCGATCATTCCAGCTAACCTCACGAAAATTCATGTCCGTGGCGGTTTGTTTTAAGTTTAAATCGCCGTTATCAATCATCGATTGACCCGCAAATAAAGCTAAATTAATTTCTGCATAACTGGTCTGGGAGAGCAGCATACCCATAAGTAATGCACAGCGTTTCACTGTGCAAGGTGTTGTAAGTCTTGACGTTACCAAGTGTTTCATGAAGTGGGCTCCTATGTAGTGAGTATTAAAAAGTAATTACCTTGTTATTGTAAGATAATTTAGGTGATTTTAGAGCGTAAGATTCACTTTTTTGGTAAAAAATAGTGCTTAAATGCTACAAGAAAATGTCTTCACCTGTTTTTTTTAAGGCTGGCTGGGCAATCCTTTGGCGGTGTTCTTATTTTTTACCCCTGTAAACTGCGTGTTTGAAATAATAGCCTGGGTGAAATCAGCATCTTCTAATTGACAGTCAGATAAATCTGCATCCGTTAAGTCCGCGTAACTAAGGTCGGCACCTGCTAGGTCTGCGCCTGATAATATGGCATGGGTAAGATTGGCATGACTGAGGTTTGCGTGTTTAAGTAAGGCGCGTGTTAAATTGGCATGAGCAGCGTTAGCATAGGATAAGTCAACATTATTTAGACTGACGCGCATGAGTCCCATAGGTTGATTTTGCATGTCTACGCCCCAATTAGCATGAGTTAAATCTGCATAACTAAGCGTTGAGCGATCTAAATTGGCGATAAAGCGACTGCCAGCTAAGTTAGCATGAGTAAGATTAGCGCCGCCCATGTGCACACCAAAAATGCTAGTGTTTTCGAGATGTGCATGGCTTAAGTTTATTTTTGACATCACCGTTAAATCTAAATTTAAGCCCGAAAGCGTGGAGTTGGTGAAGTTAGCACGTCTTAAGTCAGCCCCCCATAAATCGGCGTGAGTAAAATCCAGTCCTGACAGGTCTAGGTCGGTCAGGTCTTTTCTGCGTAAGTTTGCAGGATGTGTTGGTGTACCCGTGGCTAACAGCTGAGTTACTTGATTGCGAGTGAGTTCGGCCGCTTCAGTGGGTAGATATAAGCAAAGGCTTAGGGTAAAGCAAAAGAATAGTGTTTTCATCGGGTGTCTCCAAAATAGTGATTAGGTTTTTGATGAAGGGTGGGGGCGTTTTGATTGTAATGAAACTTGAGTAAAATCTAAAGTACGAGGGCGAAACCAGGGTGCATAGTTCAGCCTTGCGTTATTATTTATTTTTTAAATTATCTGTTTTTTTTAGGGGATTAACATGACGAAATTAGTATTTACGCCTTATTCACTAGGCTCTGTTGAATTAAAAAATCGGATTATTATGGCGCCACTCACGCGTATGCGTGCGCCCAATACTATCGCTAATGAATTAATGGCTACGTATTATGCACAACGCGCAAGTGCTGGCCTGATTATTTCAGAAGCAAGCCAGATCTCTCCACAAGGCGTAGGTTATCCTGCTACGCCAGGCATTTATAGTGCCGAACAGGTGGAGGGCTGGAAAAAAGTGACTTCTGCAGTACATGCACAAGGCGGAAAAATCTTCTGTCAGCTCTGGCATGTAGGGCGTATTTCTCATCCTGATTTTCATGGTGGTGACGCGCCCGTTGCTCCCTCAGCCATTACCCCTATGGGCAATGCTATTACGCCAACAGGTTTACAGCCATTTGTTCAGCCAAGAGCATTAGCTACTGAGGACATTGCTGGGATTATCGAGACCTATCGTTTGGCCGCACAACATGCGTTGCAAGCGGGGTTTGATGGTGTCGAAATTCATAGTGCTAATGGTTATTTATTGGATCAATTTTTACGCGACGGCACCAATCATCGAACAGATAATTATGGCGGTGTGTTGGCAAATCGTGTGCGCTTGCTCTTAGACGTGACGGAAGCCGTTATTTCGGTATGCGGCGCAGATAAAACCGCGGTGCGTTTATCACCCAGCGGTACTTTTAATGATATGCGTGATACGAATCCCGATGCTTTATTTACCTATGTCTTAGCCGAACTTTCTGCCTATAAATTAGCGTATGTGCATATCGTTGATGCGCTGGAAAGTGATATTCGTCATGGCGCGAAGGTGGTTGAATTAGCAACCTTACGTGCCGCTTATACAGGCACACTCATGGTTTGTGGTGGTTATGATTATGCCCGTGCCGAGCAGGTATTGGTTGCCGGCTTAGCTGAGTTGGTGGCGTTTGGTCAGTTGTATATTGCTAATCCAGATTTGCTAGAACGGTTTCGTGTAAAGGCGGAATTAAATAAAGCTGATCCTAGTAGCTTTTATGGCGGAACGGCGCAAGGTTATACGGACTATCCAGCCTTACTTAATTGATATTACGCTGCCATTCGGTGCTTTAGTTGGCGTGGCACTTAGGTCGCCATACCCTTTTGTGTCCTTGTAAAGGGTATGGCTGCGTGCTATTTAGTGTGCGCTTTGCTTGACTTTAATGGCTGCGTTGAATGATGTACAACGATAAGTCTCGCAGTAAATCAGCCTCTTTACCAAAAATAGTTAAATGCTCTAAGGCGCGTTCGTGTAATTCTTGGGCTTTTTGTTTCGCGCCATTTATGCCTAATAAAGCAGGATAAGTGGGTTTGTTTTGATCCCGATCTTTGCCTTGC
>CAJAQT010000008.1 GCA_903944165.1 uncultured Methylococcaceae bacterium
CTTGATGTTGACCATGAGCTGCTTAGAAACATTCTTTTAAATGTTAATGTGGGTTACAGTATTAATGAATTTCAAGGCGGTAATAATCGTGTTGATACCGGCTATAACTTTGGTTTTGGCGCTAAATATTTACTTAATAGACATTTTTACCTTGCTAGCGGGTATGGCATGAGTTCAAGAACCAGTGACATTGCAAATGCTGGCTATACGATTAATAGTTTTTCGCTCACGCTGGGTTCGCAGTTATAAAGCTTACTGTAATAATGACAAAAGTTTTTCTGTTTCAGTATGCAGTACTAAGGCATTATTTTTTGTTTCCACGTTTAATCTCACTAAAGGCTCAGTATTTGAGCAACGCAAGTTAAAGCGCCATTCTTCAAATTCCATACTTAAGCCATCAGTAAAATCAATAGCAATTGCTTTAGCTTCATAGTGTTCCTGTACGCTTTTTAATACATGCTCAGGATTGACAATGGTACGGTTAATTTCACCGCTGGCAGGGAACTTTTCCATCCGTTCATTCACTAATTGAGATAATTTTTTATTCTGTTTACTCATTAATTCAATGACTAATAACCACGGAATCATGCCACTATCGCAATAAGAGAAGGCTTTAAAATAGTGATGTGCACTCATTTCTCCGCCGTAAATAGCATCTTCTTTGCGCATTCGTTCTTTAATAAAAGCGTGTCCCGTTTTGCTTTGTATGGCTTGCCCTGAAAGTGAGTTAATGATGTCGATGGTGTTCCATGTTAAGCGTGGATCATGCACTATTTTTGCACCAGGATGCTGATTGAGAAACGCCGCTGCAAGTAAGCCTACGATGTAATACCCTTCGATAAAGCGTCCTGTTTCATCAAAGAAAAAGCAGCGATCAAAATCACCATCCCAGGCTATACCTAGGTCGGCGTGGTGGGTGATAATTGCTTGAATGGTGTCTGCTCGATTTTCTGGTAACAACGGATTAGGAATGCCATTGGGGAAGTGGCCATTGGGTTCATGATGAATTTTGATGAATTCAAGGCTGTTTGGTAGGGCGGTTTCTAACCAATCAATCACATGCCCTGCGGCACCATTGCCTGCATTAACAACAATTTTTAATGGTTTAAGTTGCGTAGGGTTAAGGTAGGTGAGCAGATGCGCAGTGTAAGCGTGTTGAATGCTAATGGTTGTTAAAGTACCTCGAACTTCCGTTGTGGTGGCAAAACGGTTAGTTTCAGCCAAGTGTTGAATACTATTTAAGCCACTGTCACCACTAATAGGTTGGCTGTGCTCACGCACTAATTTCATGCCATTAAAATCCATCGGATTATGGCTGGCTGTAATCATAATGCCACCGTCCATAGTTATGCCGTGGTCTTGATAGGCAAAGCAAGCGTAATACACTTCTTCAGTACCACATAAGCCAATATCGTAAACATTGACACCTGAATCTTGCAAGCCGTTGATGACGGCATCGGCAATATCATGACTGGATAAGCGAATATCTCTACCCACAATAACTGATTTTGGACGTAAGTGTTCGGCAAATGCTCTGCCAATGCGATAAGCAATGTCACTATTTAATTCTGTTGGAATACGACCTCGAATATCGTAGGCTTTAAAACACGTTAATGGCGTAGTCATGATTTTAGTAGAGTGAATAGGGTAAGTGTTATTTAAGCGCGCGCTGACGGCGTGCTTGTTTAGGGTCGTGTATAAGTGGGCGATAGATCTCAATGCGATCGCCTTGCCGTAGCGGGGCATCAAGTGTACATTTTTTACCAAAAATGCCAATAGTGAGTGATGCGTGCGTGAGTTCAGGGCATTGCTTTAGTATCTCAGAAGCAATAATCGCTTCATGAGCCGTACTTTGTTTAGGGATTATAAGCGAAAGTAACATTTGTTTTTCTGGTAGTGCGTAAGCAATTTCTATGGTTATAGTCATGAATTTACAGGTAAATTTGTTTGGCGCGTGCCGTGAAAGAACCCACCATGGTGTTGCAAATTTGATTAAAAACAGCGCCAAACGCTAGATTAGCGAGTTTTCCAGACATTTCAAATTCAAGATCTAAGGCGATTTTGCTAGCGTCTTCGCGTAGGGGCATAAAGCTCCACGCGCCCTCTAAATGTAAAAAAGGTCCCTCCAGTAACGATACTTTGATTTTTCCACCATGATCAATTTCATTTCGGGTAGAAAAGGCTTTTTTAAAGCCTCCCTTTGAAATAAATAGTTCAGCTTCGATGATGGTGTTATCACGATTAATAATTCTACTGCCTCCGCACCACGGTAAAAACTCTGGGTAGCGTTCAATATCATTTACCAAATCAAACATCTGCTGTGCAGAATATTTAACAAGCGCACTTTTGTTTACTTTAGTCATGATTAGATAATCCCCATTACTTGCAAGAAGACTAAAAATACAGCAATTGGGGCAATATATTTAATGAGGAAATGCCAGATTTTAAAATGATTGTCGCTGACTAAGTTAAGCTCTTGTTGGCTATGCTGCGCGTTCATTAGCCAGCCTGAAAATACAGCAATTGCTAGTCCGCCCAGGGGAAGCATGATATTTGAGGTTAAAAAATCCAGCAATTCAAATAAGTTTTGACCAAATAATTTAATATCGCTCCAGACATTGAAAGAGAATATTGTAATTAAGCCTAGCCCCCATGATGCTGTGCAGGCATAAAGGCTTGCGAGTTTACGTGAAAGATTACGGTTTTCAATTAACCATGCAATGGCGGGTTCGATTAGGGCGATAGCGGACGATAAGGCGGCAAACACTAAAATAATAAAAAACAATACGCCAAATAGCCAACCGCCAGTCATATTGCCAAAGGCAAGTGGCAGGGTTTCAAAGATAAGGCCTGGTCCAGCACTGGGATTTAAATTATTGCTAAAAACAATAGGAAATATAATGATGCCTGCCAATAAGGCTACTACGGTGTCTACTGCTGCGATAATGATAGATGTTTTCGCAATTGAAATGTCTTTTGGTAAATATGCACCATAGACCATGACGCAGCCCATGCCTAAGCCTAAGCTGAAAAATGCTTGCCCCATCGCTATTAAAACACCTTTGCCCGTTAATTTACTAAAATCGACATTGAATAAAAAATGAAGACCTTGAAAATAGCCCTTGGTAGTCATGGCATACATAAGCAGTAAAATTAATAACGCAAATAGACTGGGCATTAAAAAGCGGACAGATTTTTCAAGTCCCTCCCCTACGCCACGAGCCACAATAATTAAAGTGGTGAGCATCATGACAGAATGCCAAAAAATAAGCTGTAGTGGACTTTTAATAAATTGATCAAAAAGTTGCTGAACTTGTGCTGCATCAGTATTGATAAAATCACCAACAAATGCTTTTACTACATACGCACTTGCCCAGCCAGCGATCACGCTGTAGTAAGATAAAATAAGCAATCCAGCAATAATGCCAAGCCACCCCACGTACTGCCATTGTGGGGTGGTATTGGCTTCTGTTGATAAGTTCAGCATGGTATTGACAGGGTTTTCACGGCCACGACGCCCCATCATGGATTCAGCTATGAAAATAGGGATGCCAATTAAGGCGACACATAAGAGGTAAACCAAGACAAAGGCACCTCCGCCATTTTCGCCAGTAATGTATGGAAACTTCCATATATTGCCCAAGCCAACAGCGGAACCAGTGGCTGCCAATATAAACGCAGTGCGTGATGACCATTCGCCGTGAATTGATTTTTTTATGTTTGTCATGTTTTTTGCCTAAGACACTATTCTTAAAAACGCACTTTAATTACTTTTATCACGTAAAATAACAAAATTATTTCAATACGTCAGTTTTAAAATACTAATTAATATACTATGGCTGATAAAAAATCCAAAAAAGCGGTTGCCAAACAAAACGCTACGATTGCGGTAAATCGTCAAGCTAAGCATGAATATTTTATTGAGGAACGCTTTGAGGCAGGATTAGTCTTAGAGGGATGGGAGGTTAAAAGCTTACGTGATGGACGCGTGCAATTAAAGGAAAGCTACGTCACGTTAAAACGTGGTGAGGCGTGGCTAGTGGGTGCGCATATTTCTGCATTGATTTCTGCCTCAACGCACGTTAATCCAGATTCTATTAGAATGAAAAAATTGCTTCTCAATCGACAAGAGTTAAATAAGTTAATTGGTTCTGTAGAACGTAAAGGCTTTACTATTGTGCCGTTGTCAATGTATTGGAAGGCAGGCAGGGCTAAGTTGGAAATTGGTTTGGCAAAAGGCAAGCAATTGCATGATAAACGTGTCGCGGTCAAAGACCGTGATTGGCAGCGCGAAAAAGCGCGTATTATGAAAAAAGGTTAGGTTCACAATGGTGTCACACCCAAATTTACTTTGTGCAAAGAATAGTTTTTTAGTTGTTGTTGATGTGCAAACAAAACTTATTGCCGCAATGTCTGACCTTAATACTGAAACAATGCTGACGAACATTGGCATATTAATCAGTGCTGCGCATCGCTTAACGATACCTGTGCTGATTACCGAGCAATACCCAAAAGGCTTGGGACGAACGGTAAATGAATTGGTCACTTTGCTGGATGACACGGATACAGTAGTCGAAAAAACTGGCTTTTCCGCGTGTGCAGCCAAAGCATTCAATGAGGTCTTGGCATCGGCGCAGCAAAAGCAAATTATTTTGGTTGGTATGGAGGCGCATGTGTGCGTATTACAGACGGCCTTTGAGTTAACTGCACAAGGTTATCATGTGTATGTGGTTGAAGATGCTGTGTGTTCGCGTAAGGCTGAGCATAAGTTTTATGGCTTGGAAAGAATGCTACAGCAAGACATTACTGTAATGAATCATGAGTCCGTCATTTTTGAATGGTTAAGAGATGCTACGCATTTAGAGTTTAAAGCTATTTCTGGTTTGTTACGGTAAGGAGGAATAAATGCCATTACAAGAGTTTTTAAGTGCAGTTAAAAATGACGAGTGGTTTAGTTTTGATGAGGTAATAAGCGTAATTTTAGCGCATTATGATTATCAGCCCACTGAGTTTACCAATGGCTTAGGGACAGATTGTTTATTTAATGCAGCGGGTAATAATGAAGGTTCATGTAAAATTTTTGCTTTTGCACTAATTAATGGTCTTAGTAAAGAGCAGACGCTTAATTTATTTGGTGCTTATTATCGGCATGATGTGTTAGAAAATCCTAATGGCGAAGATCATCAAAATATCCGTAGATTTATTCGTGATGGCTTGGCGGGGCTGTGTTTTAAGGGTTCAGCACTGCATTTAAGCGTGTAATGAAGCGTTCATCTATGCGCTGATGAACGCGTTGCGTGTAGTGGCCATGTTTTTCACATTGACATAATGTCATGCTGTCAGTATATTTTTTAAGTAAAGTGTCGTCGCGCTGCCGAGGTGGTGAAATGGTAGACACGCTAGCTTCAGGTGCTAGTGGGCGCAAGCCCGTGGAGGTTCAAGTCCTCTTCTCGGTACCATTAATGCAGGCTCGCTCATTCCGTATAGATAACCCATCAGGCAACTTAGCCTGGCGGGTTTTTTCGTTTTTATGCAGTGGTTTTTATAATTTTTATGGGCATGACGTAGATGACAACAGATACTTCTTATATGGCAAGAGCCTTAACTTTAGCAAAAAAAGGTCTGTATACTACGCATCCCAATCCCCGCGTAGGGTGTGTTTTAGTCAACAATGGGCAAATAATTGGTGAAGGTTGGCATGAGCGTGCAGGTCAAGCTCATGCTGAACTTATGGCGTTGCGAACAACTCAGGATGCGCGAGGTGCAACAGCATATGTCACTTTAGAGCCATGTAGTCATCATGGTAAAACACCGCCATGTTGCGAGGCATTAATTCAAGCGGGGGTTACAAGAGTGGTGGCGGCCCTGCAAGATCCAAATCCCCTGGTTTCAGGGCGAGGTTTTGCGGCACTTCACGCAGCTGGTATTGCTGTGGACGTGGGCGTGTTGGCCGAAGACGCAGCATTACTAAATCGCGGCTTTATCTCGCGAATGTCTAAGAACAAGCCTTTTGTGCGAAGCAAATTAGCGATGAGTTTAGATGGGCGTACAGCATTGGCATCAGGAGAAAGTAAGTGGATAACCTCCGTCTTTGCAAGGCAAGACGTACAGTATTTACGCGCTGAAAGCACCGCTATTTTATCTACAATCTCGACCGTTTTAGCGGATAATCCAGCCTTAACAGCTCGGATTGATGACGATGTTGTACAGCCAATACGTGTTATTCTTGATAGCCAGTTACGCATGCCTGTGGCAGCACAACTTAGTCAACAGCCAGGAAGAACACTGGTGCTAACTTGCACGGATAAGCCACATGAGCACTCTCTTTTGGAAAGAGCTGGTTTTGAAGTCTATCGTCTGCCAAGCAATAAGGGGCGGCTTGATTTGCCTAAAGTCTTTGCTTTTCTGGCTGAAATGCACATTAACGAGGTTTTTGTAGAGGCCGGTGCTGTGCTAAATGGTGAGTTGCTTGCTGAAGGCTTAATTGATGAATTAGTTATCTATATGGCTCCTGTCGTTTTGGGAGATAAAGGGCGTGGGCTATTTAGTTTGCCAGGAATGGTAACGATGGCAGATAAAAAATTATTTAAATGGGGTGATGTTCGGGCGCTTGGGCCTGATCTGCGCTTCATCTTAACGCCAGTGGTCGCGTAAAGTTTCTACTGGTTTCGTAACGATTAAGTAACATTACAGACTTATGTTTACAGGTATTATTTTAGCAGTGGGCCATATTGCTGCGGTAGAGCAAGTCTCTGGCGATTATCGTTTAAAAATAGCAACGGGAAGTTTGCCTCTTGATGGCGTAAAGCTTGGCGATAGTATTGCTGTCAATGGCATATGCTTAACAGCCGTAGAGCTTGGTGTGCAATATTTTTGTGCGGACGTGTCTAATGAAACGTGGTCACGAACAACCTTAGCAAAGGCTCATTCAGGTACGTTGGTAAATTTAGAGTTGGCACTCATGCCCTCGTCAAGAATGGGTGGGCATTTTGTGAGCGGTCATATTGATGGGGTTGGTACAATTATTAAACAAGATTCCGATGCTCGCTCTGTACGGTTTATTATTCAAGCACCCGACGCGCTAGCAAAATATATTGCAGAAAAAGGTTCAATTTGTATTGATGGCATTAGCTTAACTGTGAATGAGGTGAAGGGAGCAAATTTTGGTGTTAACATCGTTCCACATACGCTTCAAGAGACAGCGTTAAAATCTCTTGGAGTAGGTGCAGGTGTTAATTTAGAGGTGGATTTATTGGCTAGATATTTAGAGCGTCTACTCACTCATGCTGCACCTGACACGAAAAAAAGTCATGTGACGCATGAATTATTGCACACTAGTGGTTTTTTAAATTAATTTAAGAGCGCGTAAAAACGTATGGATAGCATAGAAGATATTATTGAGGAGTTGCGGCAAGGAAAGATGGTTATCATTATGGATGACGAAGATCGTGAAAATGAAGGCGATTTAGTTATGGCTGCGGCGTTTACACGTCCAGAGGATATTAATTTTATGGCGCGTTATGGCCGGGGCTTAATTTGTTTGACATTAACCAGTGAGCGTTGTCAGCAATTGCGCTTACCTTTAATGGTCAATGAAAATAAAACACCGCATTCAACTAACTTTACTGTGTCAATAGAGGCCGCACAAGGCGTTACCACAGGAATTTCTGCTGCTGATCGAGCGTGTACCATCCAAGCTGCTGTTGCGCCTAATGCAAAAGCAGATGATTTAGTTCAGCCTGGGCATGTGTTCCCTTTAATGGCACAATCTGGCGGTGTATTAAATAGAGCGGGGCATACCGAGGCGGGCTGTGATTTGGCGCGTTTAGCAGGCGTTGCGCCAGCCGCAGTGATTGTAGAAATTTTAAATGACGATGGCAGTATGGCAAGGCGTCCTGATTTAGAAGTTTTTGCTAAGCAGCATCAGCTAAAAATAGGCACCATCGCTGATTTAATTCACTATCGAATTCAACATGAAAATACCTTAGAGCGTATTAGTGAATGTGCTTATCCAACTGAATTCGGACAATTTCGTCTATATGCTTACCAAGATCGTAATGACAACAATGTACATTTGGCGTTGGTGATGGGCGAGGTTTCTGGTGATAGACCCGTGTTGGTTAGAGTGCATGCGCGAAATTTACTGGATGATGTTTTAGCCTCAAAGCGCAGTGACTGTAATGTACCTATAAAAGTAGCCATGCAAAAAATTGCTGAAGAAGGGCGTGGGGTATTGGTCATAATTCGCCAAAGTGAAAATAATAAAGCCTTGGCTGAATTAATTCATGGTTATCAGTTGCAAGATCATGGGCTAATTAATACTGAGCATTCAAATGAGCACGTGGATTGGCGAACCACCGGCACCGGTGCACGAATTCTCGCTGATTTAGGTGTGCAAAAATTAAAAGTGTTAGGTGTGCAAAAAAAATATATTGCTTTGTCAGGCTTTAATTTAGAAGTTGCAGAGCATGTTGGTTAAATAATTTCTATGAATAAGCAAGGAGATGTCAGGATGTCTAAAGTTAAAGTATATGAAGGAAATTTATCGGCTGAAGGTGGCAAATTTGCCTTAGTTGCATCACGCTTTAATAGTTTTATTGTCGATCAACTCGAAGCAGGCGCTATCGATGCGTTGATTCGCCATGGTGCAAAAAAAGAAGATGTTCATTTAGTTAAAGCCCCAGGTGCTTTTGAATTACCTATTGTGGTGCAAAAATTGGCGGCGAGTAAAAAATATGATGCCATTATTGCCTTGGGTGCGGTTATTCGTGGAGGCACACCTCACTTTGAATATGTGGCAGGTGAATGTGTTAAAGGCATTGCACAGGTCTCTTTGCAATACAGTATCCCCGTTAGTTTTGGTGTATTAACTGTTGATACTCTTGAGCAGGCAATCGAGCGTGCAGGAACTAAAGCGGGAAATAAAGGCGCAGAAGCGGCATTGTCTGCAATTGAAATGGTGAGTTTATTTAATAGTTTGGATATCGCATGAGTTTAGCTCGAACTAATGCGCGAAAAGCAGCCGTGCAGGCACTTTATCAATGGCAGATGACTGGGCAGTTGTTATCACTGATTGAAAAGCAATTTATCGAGGAAGATTGGTTAAAAGACGTGCAAAAAAGTTATTTTTCCGAGCTTTTTTACGGTGTTCCTGAGCATTTAGACGCTATAGATAATGAATTAAGTCAGTTTGTTGATCGTAAGGTGGATATGATTGACCCCGTCGAACGTGCTATTTTGCGCTTAGGCACTTATGAATTGTTATTTCGTTTAAATATGCCTTATAAAGTCATTATTAATGAAAGTATTAATTTAGCTAAATGTTTTGGCGCGGACGGAAGTCATAAATACATTAACAGTATTTTAGATAAAATCGCTCAGCAAAAAAGAGTCATTGAGCTTCAGGCTAAACAAGCAGGTTAACACTAGTTGATGTTGTCTGAGTTTAATGTTATTGAGCGTTTTTTTGCACGCCCCACTTCGATAAAAAAAGCGTCTACTGTGCTTGGAATTGGTGATGATTGCGCCTTACTATCTATTCCAGAGGGGTATGAATTAGCCCTCACGACAGACACAATGGTAGAGGGGGTGCATTTTTTTGCTGAGACTAATCCTGAGCATTTAGGGCATAAGTTACTTGCAGTTAATCTAAGTGATCTCGCCAGTATCGGTGCTAAGCCGATGTCGGTGTTATTGGCACTGACTTTGCCCCGTGTTAATGAAGAGTGGCTTGAGGCTTTTGCAAAAGGGTTCTTTAGTTTAGCAGACGAGTTTTCTGTTGATCTTATCGGTGGAGACACCACATCCGGTTCATTAACGCTTACGGTTCAGGCGCTGGGCTTAGTTGCGCGAGGTAAAAGCTTATTGCGATCTAATGCACGCGTGGGTGATTTTATTTATGTTAGCGGTTCTTTGGGTAATGCCGGTTTGGGATTACTGTTCTTGCAAGGCAAGACTGCTCTTCAATCGAGTGTTGCGATGACTCAATTTAATACGCCTCACCCTCGCGTAGACTTAGGCTTGAAAATTAGTATTTTTGCGCACGCGTGCATTGATATTTCTGATGGCTTAGTGGGGGATCTTGGGCATATTTTAAAGCAAAGTCAGGTAGGTGCCTGTATCGACTGGCTTGCTTTACCTTTATCGGATGACGTAAGGGCGTATATACAGCAAACAGGAGATTGGTTAATGCCATTAACTGCGGGGGATGATTATGAATTATGCTTTACAGTGCCGCCTGAGTTAGTCGCCTTAGTGCCGCAATATTGTCATAAAATAGGGGTGATCGAAGAACGTAAGGGATTACGAATAAACAGGTTTGGCTTAATATCAGATTTAGTAGGCAAAGCATATGAGCATTTTTCTTGACAAAATAGGGCAAAAGCAATTAACGCCTAAGCAAATATTAACTGATCCAGTTTTATTTCTTGCGTTTGGTTTTGGTGCAGGGTTAGCTAAAAAAGCACCAGGAACATGGGGGACTTTAGTTGCGCTACCTATTTACTTGTTGATAGTGCAAAATTTTTATCTATTTACCTTCTGTAGCATCTTGGCGTGTTGTGTTGGTGTTTGGCTTTGCGGTAGAGCCGCTGAAAAACTAGGTGAACATGATTTTGCAGGAATTGTTTGGGATGAAATCGCGGGGTTTTTAGTAACAATGTTATTCGTGCCATCATTTTCATGGACAGCGGTTCTTATGGGTTTTATTGTGTTTCGATTCTTCGATATTATTAAACCATGGCCTATTAACTTGTTAGATAAGCATGTAAAAGGAGGTTTAGGTATTATGATTGATGATATTTGTGCAGGAGTTTTTTCAGGTGGTCTGTTAATTTTTTTGCTGCCATTAATGAGTAATTATTAATCTTCTTACCTTATTTCAATTATTTAGATTGCTAAATTTAAAAAAATCACTATAATCTTCAAATCAATCGCGGGGTGGAGCAGCTTGGTAGCTCGTCGGGCTCATAACCCGAAGGTCGTAGGTTCAAATCCTGCCCCCGCTACCAGACAAAAAAACCCCATTATGGGGTTTTTTATTTTATAGGCTTTTATTTAGAAGTCGACAATTGATTGTTAATGGAAGAGCCTTTGGCTCTTTTTTTTTGTGTATTTATCAAGGATGGCAATCTATTAGGTGTCTGTTTTTATGGGTTTATATACACATAACGTATTCTTAAAAGTGAGGCGAGATGAAACTGGCTCCAGAGCATTTGATTAATTTAATTGAGCCAATTGTAGAAGGATTAGGCTATGAGTGTGTTGGTATAGACTATAGCCCACATCCAAAACATGGTTGCTTAAGAATATATATTGATAAGGAAGCGGGTGTTTTGCTGGATGATTGCACTAAAGTTAGCCACCAAGTCAGTGGCGTATTGGATGTTGAAGATCCAATACAGGGTAATTATCATTTAGAAGTTTCTTCGCCTGGAGAAGATCGCCCTTTTTATAAAATAAGCCAATTTGAACATTTTATTGGCTCAACGGTGTTAGTTAATTTATTTATGCCTATACAAGGTCGAAAAAAAATCAAAGGAGTGATTGATAAGGTTGAAGGTGAAATCATCACTCTAAAAGAGGCGGATGAAGTTTATGCAGTGCCATTTAGTGCCATGAGTAAGGCGCGTATGGTTCCAGAATTTAATTTATAAGCATCGAAAAAGGAGATCGAAGTGGCAAATAAAGAAATTTTGTTGGTTGTGGAGGTTTTTTCCAATGAAAGAGAAATTGATAAGGAGATTGTTTTTCAAGCAATTGAGTCAGCACTAGAGTCTGCAACTATCAAGCGTAATGTAAATCAAATCAAAGCACGGGTTGAAATTAATAGAAAAACAGGTGACTACCAGACGTTTCGTCAATGGGAGGTTGTTGCGCCCAATCCCTTTTGCGCAGGTGATGTTGAATTTCCCACTACACAAGTTCTTTTAGAGGTTGCGCAGCTTGATAATGCAGATGTTCGTGTGGGTGATTATGTAGAAGAGGAAATTGAATCCGTAGATTTCGGTAGAATTGCTGCGCAGCATGCAAAACAAGCTATTATTCAAAAAGTACGGGAAGCCGAGCGAAAGAAAATTGTCGATGCCTATAAGTCAAAGGTGGGCGAATTAGTAACGGGAGTTGTGAAGCGCATTGAAAAAGGTAATCTGTTTTTAGATTTAGGTGGTCATGTTGAGGCGTATATTGCTAAAGAAGATATGATACCTCGCGAGCCTGTTCGAATTGGTGATCGGATTCGTGGTTATTTGAAAGATGTTCGATTAGAGGCGCGAGGGCCGCAATTATTTATTAGTAGAACAGCTCCAGAGTTACTTATTGCCTTGTTTCGATTAGAGGTGCCAGAAGTCGGTGAAGGTTTGATTACGGTAATGGCAGCGGCACGTGATCCAGGTTCAAGAGCAAAACTTGCAGTGAAAAGCAATGATCCACGGTTGGATCCAGTTGGCTCTTGTGTGGGGATGCGCGGTGCACGCGTGCAGTCAGTAACAAATGAATTAGCTGGCGAGCGTGTTGACGTGATTCTATGGAATCAGAGTGATGCGCAATTTGTAATAAACGCAATGTCTCCTGCTGAAATTCAATCAATTATTGTTGATGAAGATAAGCATAGTATGGATTTGGCAGTGAGTTCTGAAAACTTATCTCAAGCAATTGGTCGTGGCGGGCAAAATGTGCGCTTAGCATCTCAACTAACAGGCTGGGAATTAAATGTAATTGATGCGTCAAAAGCAACCTTAAGTAATGAAGCTGAGCTTTCCAAAATAAAGCAACTATTTATCGATCAATTGGATGTCGATGAGGATGTAGCCTTGATACTTGCTGAGGTGGGTTTTAATTCTGTTGAAGAAATAGCTTATGTACCTGTAAGTGAGATGTTAGAAATTGAAGGTTTTGATGAAGAGTTGGTTAATGAATTGCGCAGTCGTGCAAAAGATGCATTATTGATTAATGCCATCGCTGCTGAAGAGATAATGGGAAGTGCTCAGCCAACTCAAGAATTGCTTGCAATGGATGGAATGGATAATGAATTGGCTTATGACTTAGCAAATCATGGTATTACTACCATGGATGGTTTGGCGGAACAGTCAGTAGATGATTTGGTTAATTTATTAAGTTTAGATGAAGAGCGAGCCGCAAAGTTGATTATGAAAGCGCGTGAGCCTTGGTTTGCTTAAGTCATAAAATGACGTGAGAGGTTGGATATGAGTGATAAAACGGTACGACAGTTAGCTGAAGTTGTAAAAATTCCATTAGAGCGATTGTTAGAGCAGCTTAAAGAAGCTGGTCTGTCCGCTTCTAGTGCGGACGATATAATTAGTGAAGACGAAAAAATGCAGTTGCTCGGTCATTTGCGTAAGCGTCGTGGTAAAGCTGAGGATGAAGCTGGAAGTGCGCCGCGTCGAGTAACACTAGAGCGCAGAAAAGTTATGGAAATTAAGCAGGCAGCGGTATCTGGCACGTCAGCTAAAACCATTAGTGTTGAGGTGCGCAAGAAAAAAACATTTATTAAGCGAGCGGAGTCAGAGGAATCAACGGCGGATGATGTGGTGGCAGATAAGGAGAGTGACGCGCCTATTCATTCTGTAGAACATGAAACTGAAAGTAAATCTCCTGCGCCGATTGAATCATTAGTCGAGCTTGAGTTTGTTGGTGAAGTTGTCGAAGCGGCCACGTCTGGTAATGAGAATAACGGTAATGTTGTTAATGAGCTTAACATTGACGTTGTTGATGCAGTCATAGACGCTGAAGTTAACTTGGTGGAAAGCTCTACACAGGCTAGCGATGAAAAATTTATTGTTGACATGCCTAGTGACGCGCTAATCACGCCATTAGACTTGGAATTAGAAATTGAGCCTGAAGAAAAATTTGGTGCAGTAAAAATTAAAGAAGATAAAAAAATTAAAACTGATAAATTGACTAAAGCTAAAGAATCCGACGAAGTACGCAAAAAACAACAAGAAAAAGAGCGGCGTTTGGAGGAGTCAATTAAAAAGAACGCTGAAAAAGTTAGGCAGCAAGCTGTTATAAAACAAGAGCAAGCACAGCAGAAAAAGAAATCAGAAGAAGAGTCTCAGCGAGTATCGACAAGAGATAATAAAAAAGGCAAGAAAAAAGGTAAGCAAGGGCATCGCGCAGCAGCTACCGTTTCTGATAGTAAGCATCAATTTGAAATGCCTGTGGCACCTATTGTTTATGATGTCACGATCCCTGAGATAATTATTGTTTCAGATTTGGCGCAAAAAATGAATGTTAAAGCGGCTGTTGTTATCAAGCATTTAATGAATTTAGGTATTATGGCCACCATTAATCAAACTATAGATCAAGACACTGCGGTGATTTTGGTTGAAGAGATGGGGCATAAAGTCATTATGCAAAGTGATGATGACTTAGAGCAAGAAATGCTCGCGGAAGTGACGCAAGATGATAATAGAAGCAGGTTACCAAGAGCACCTATTGTTACGATTATGGGGCATGTCGATCATGGTAAAACATCTCTTTTAGATTATATCCGAAAAACCAGAGTAGCTGCCGGTGAAGCGGGCGGGATTACCCAGCATATTGGTGCTTATCAAGTCAAGACAGATCATGGTTCTGTGACCTTTTTGGACACGCCTGGACATGCTGCATTTACAGCTATGCGAGCTCGTGGAGCAGATGTTACTGATGTTGTTATTGTTGTGGTTGCTGCTGATGATGGTGTGATGCCGCAAACTAAAGAGGCGGTTGAGCATGCGCGTGCGGCAGGTGTGCCCATTATTGTTGCAATCAACAAGATAGATAAGGCCGATGCAAATCCTGATAAAGTTATGCAGGAATTATCTAGTATTAATGTTCTCGCCGAAGAATGGGGTGGGGATGTTCAGTTTCTTAAAATTTCAGCCAAAACAGGCGCTGGTATTGATGAGTTGATTGAAGCCTTAATTATTCAAACTGAAATTTTAGAATTAACTGCCCCCATCGAGGGCGCTGCATCGGGTATTGTTATTGAGTCTAGGCTTGATAAGGGGCGGGGAGCTGTGGCCACGATTCTGATTCAAAAAGGTACTTTAGAAAATGGTCAGATGGTATTGTGTGGTCATGAATATGGTCGTGTTAGAGCCATGTTCAATGAGAACGGTAAGCTTATCAAAGATGCAGGCCCCAGTGTGCCGGTTGAGATTTTAGGCTTGTCTGGAACTCCTTTTGCTGGTGACGAATTTCTAGTCGTTCAAAATGAACGTGTCGCTAAAGAGTTAGCGAAACATCGAGAAGATCGTAAAAAGTTTAGTCGGCATGCAGCTCAACACGCATCTAAACTTGACGAGGTCTTTTCTAAGATGACTAGTGGCGAACTTGCTAGTGTTAATTTGGTGATTAAAACTGATGTGCAAGGTAGTCTTGAAGCATTAAAAGGGTCATTAGTTGCACTATCTAATCCAGAGGTTGAGGTTAAAGTTATTTTTGGTGGTGTTGGTGGCATAAATGAGGGTGATGCTAACCTAGCATTAGCGTCAAACGCGATTTTAATTGGCTTTAATGTTCGTGCCGATGCGGCTGCGCGAAAATTAATCGAAGAAAAAGGGATTGATCTTCATTATTACAGCGTTATTTATGATGCAATTGACGAAGTTAAGAAGTCAATTAGTGGCATGTTAGCACCAGAAATTAAAGAGCATATTGTTGGTCTTGCGGAAGTTAGGGATGTCTTTAAGTCGCCTAAGTTTGGCGCTATTGCGGGTTGCATGGTTGTTGATGGCTTTGTTAAAAGAAACCTGCCTATTCGTGTCTTGCGTGAAAACGTTGTTATTTATGAGGGGCAATTGGAGTCTTTACGTCGCTATAAGGATGATGTTGCTGAGGTTAAAATGGGTATGGATTGCGGTATTGGCGTTAAAAATTACAATGATGTGCAACCTGGAGATCAAATTGAGGTCTTTGAGCGTACAGAAGTAAGGCGAGTATTGTAACGATATGGCAAAAGAATTTGGTAGAAATGAACGCGTTTCTTCACAGATGCAAAAAGAATTGTCTTTTGTTTTGCAGCGTGAAATTACTGATAATGTGCTAGGTTTTATTACCATTAATGAGGTGGAAGTCTCTAAAGATTTAGCCGTTGCAAAAGTGTATTTTACAGTTTTAAATGCTGATGATAGTAAAAAGCGAGTCAATGAAAAAAGATTAAACGAATTGATGCCTGTTATTAGACATGCCTTGGCAAAAAGAATGAGACTTCGGCATATTTCAGCGCTACGTTTTTATTATGATAATTCATTTGATAAAGGCATTCGTGTCGCTGAATTATTGAGTGGTTTAAAGTAATTGTGAGGTAAAAGATGGGGAAACGTAAATCTGGTCGAGATTTGCATGGCATCTTGTTACTGGATAAACGCTTGGGAGTTTCTTCCAATAGAGCATTGCAAGAAGTAAAAAGACTCATGGATGCAAATAAAGCGGGACACACCGGAAGTCTAGATCCATTGGCGACAGGATTGCTACCGCTTTGTTTTGGCGAAGCAACCAAAGTTTCAGCGTTTATGTTGAATGCAGATAAGCGTTATGAGGTGACTGTTCAATTGGGTGTTGTTACGGATACAGGAGATGCCGAAGGGCAAGTTATTCAAAGGATGTGCGTTCCTGCGTTGACAATAAAAGAACTGAATACTGTCTTGCAAAGCTTTATCGGTGTTATTGAGCAAGTCCCACCAATGTATTCAGCCTTAAAGCATAATGGTAAAAAATTATACGAATTAGCTCGTGAAGGTATTGTAATCGATCGAATAGCTAGAAAGGTTGAAATTAAAGATATTTGCTTACAATCGTATGTCGAGCCAAATCTTAAGCTTGAGGTGAGTTGCTCAAAAGGTACTTATATTCGTACGTTAGCAGAAGATATTGGTCAAGTATTGGGGTGTGGCGGTACTGTTATTGATCTTCGCAGGACAGCTTCAGGGCAGTTTAGTATTAATAACGCACTTACTTTAGCGCAATTGCAGAGCATGAATGATGATGATCTGCAGAGTGCTTTCATTGCTGTTGATGCACCTTTAATGCATTTTCCAGCAGTGCTTCTTCTAAATGATCAGGCTAAAAGTATTGGTTTTGGACAGCCGATTTTTTTGATGCCCAGTTCAGAAGAGGTCGTTAGGCTGTATCATAATGGGCAATTTTTAGGTTTGGGTGAACGATTATCAGATGGTAAAATATTGCCTAAAAAATTGTTCAATTTGAATAAAATAGAGTTATAAAGTAAGGGTTAAATAAGTGGTTTTTATTTAACATCAATTATTTGAAAGATTAGTTTGTTCTGCACCCTATCGCGGAGCAAGTTATTTAGCTTGCCAGAAATGGCAGCTTTTTTGGTAGTGGATTAAATGTATATTTGGTCACTTTGTGGCTAGGTATGTGATCTGGTTTGTGCATTCAAATATGATTTTAATCTGCTCGTTTTTATATTTTTTAACAGGGATTATCAATGCCATTTAACGCAGCACAAAAAAAATTAGTTGTAGAAGAATACCGTTTATCAGAAACTGATACAGGATCACCAGAAGTGCAAATTGCTTTATTGACTGCACAAATCGTTCATTTGACGCCACATTTCGCAGTCCATAAAAAAGATAATCATTCTCGTAGAGGCTTATTAAGAATGGTTAATCAACGTCGTAAGTTGCTGGATTATTTAAAAAGTAAAGACAATAATCGTTACCGTTTATTAATAGAGCGTCTTGGTTTACGTAAGTAAGTTTGTTGCAAATAAAGCTTAAACACTCTTGTTTTGATGATCATCAGGTAAATCCTGATACCATTCATTAACCAACCTACGCAAAGGAACCCCCATAGTGAATCTTATTAGGAAAGAATTTCAGTTCGGCGATCGCAAAGTAACACTGGAAACTGGAGAGATTGCTCGTCAAGCAGATGGTGCTGTTATTATCGATGTTGATGGCACAACGTTATTAGTAACTGTTGTCGGTAAAAAAGAAGCAAATGGAGGTGACTTTTTTCCATTAACAGTCAATTATCAAGAAAAAGCATTTGCTGCAGGGAAGATACCTGGGGGCTTTTTTAAAAGAGAAGGTCGTCCTTCTGAGCAGGAAACATTAACATCTCGCTTGATTGATAGGCCTGTGCGTCCACTTTTTCCTGAAGGGTATACCAACGAGGTTCAGATCGTTGCTACCGTTATTTCCTTAAATCCTGATGTAGATCCTGAAATTCCTGCATTGCTAGGGGCATCGGCCGCATTAAGTATCTCTGGTTTACCATTTAATGGTCCGATTGGGGCTTGTTGTATTGGTTACCAACATGCAACGTATACGCTTAACCCATCGCCAACACAGCTTAAAGAATCCGAGTTAATACTTGTTGTTGCAGGTACTGAGCATGCGGTTTTAATGGTGGAATCGGAGGCAAAAGGCTTGTCTGAAGAAATTATGCTTGGTGCTGTGCTTTTTGGACATGAGCAAATGCAAGTAGCCATTACCGCTATTAATGATTTTTCACAAATGGTTGGGAAGCCTTCTATCAACTGGGCACCGGCTGATTTAAATCAAGAATTAAATGATTTAGTTTCCGCTGAAGTACATGCTCATATTGTTTCTGCCTATCAAATCCCTGAAAAATTAGTTCGACAAGAGCGTTTAAAAGTTATTAGGCATGATGTAATTGACAAATTGACTGTTGATGGTGCTTTTAATGCAGCTGATATCCGTGGAATCATTGAGCACTTAGAGTCAACAATCGTACGTAATGCTATTTTAGATGATGGCAAGCGGATTGACGGCCGAGCTTTAGATTCTATTCGACCTATTTTTATTAGAACGGGGGTTTTACCTAGAACTCATGGCTCTGCATTATTTACTCGTGGTGAAACCCAGGCATTGGTCGTTGCAACATTGGGTACTCAACGCGATGCACAAATTATTGATGCATTAGCTGGCGAATATAAAGAGCCATTTATGTTGCACTATAATTTTCCTCCATACAGTGTTGGTGAAACAGGGCAAGTTGGCTCGCCTAAACGTCGCGAAATTGGGCATGGCCGTTTAGCAAAGCGTGGAGTTAGTGCGGTTTTGCCAAATATGGATGAATTTCCTTATACCATTCGTGTTGTTTCAGAAATTACTGAATCTAATGGCTCAAGTTCGATGGCATCAGTGTGTGGCAGTAGTCTAGCGTTAATGGATGCTGGTGTGCCTATTACTGCTCCCGTTGCAGGTATTGCAATGGGCTTAATTAAAGAAGGTGATCGTTTTGCTGTGTTATCAGACATCATGGGAGATGAAGATCATTTAGGTGACATGGATTTTAAAGTTGCAGGTTCAGCAGTTGGAATTACAGCTTTACAAATGGACATAAAGATCGATGGTATTACTGCTGAAATTATGAAGTCTGCTTTAGAACAAGCTAAGTCTGGGCGTTTGCATATTTTAGCAGAAATGAATAAAGCACTTTCTAGTACCCGTGAAGAAATGTCTGATTTTGCT
This sequence comes from uncultured Methylococcaceae bacterium, assembly GCA_903944165.1. GTDB lineage: Bacteria > Pseudomonadota > Gammaproteobacteria > Methylococcales > Methylomonadaceae > Methylovulum. Next base: position 19,467 of record CAJAQT010000008.1, read on the forward strand.
CCACGGATTATTACATTTAAAATAGACCCAAGTAAAATTCGCGAAGTGATTGGTAAAGGTGGCGCAACAATCCGTGGTATTACTGAAATCACTGGCGCAAGCATCGATTTAACTGATGATGGTATTGTAAAAGTCGCTTCAGTTGATAAAGCGGCTGGTGAAGAGGCGCGTAGATTAATCGAAGAAATTACTGAAGAAGTTGAAGTTGGTAAGGTTTATGAAGGTAAAGTTGTTAGGTTAATGGACTTTGGTGCTTTTGTAACAATATTACCTGGTAAAGATGGATTAGTTCATATTTCTCAGATTTCAGATGAACATGTTGATAAAGTGAGTGATAAGCTTAACGAAGGCGATATTGTTAGCGTTAAGGTGCTTGAAATTGATCGCCAAGGTCGAGTTAGATTAAGCATGAAGGAAGTAGAAAAAGACTAATTTAAGCCTTTTATTTCCATAAAAATAAAAAAGGGCCGCAATGGCCCTTTTTTTTCAAGCTAATTAAATTTTATGATAAAGCAAACTGCCTTCTTCCATAAATTGTTGCGATTTTTCATGCATCCCTTCTATTAATGCTTCATTTTCATTGATTCCTTTTTTAGCCGCGTAGTCACGAACATCTTGGCTAATTTTCATTGAGCAAAAATGTGGCCCACACATTGAGCAGAAATGAGCAACTTTTGCAGATTCTTTAGGTAAGGTTTCGTCATGAAATGCGCGGGCTTTTTCTGGGTCAAGGCCGATATTGAATTGATCTTCCCAACGAAATTCAAAGCGTGCTTTGGACATTGCATTATCTCTAGCTTGAGCACCAGGATGACCTTTAGCTAAGTCGGCCGCATGTGCAGCAATTTTGTATGTGACGATCCCTTCCCTAACATCTTCTTTATTTGGTAAGCCTAAATGTTCTTTTTGGGTTACGTAACAAAGCATTGCGCATCCAAACCAACCAATATTTGCAGCACCTATGGCAGAAGTAATGTGATCATAGCCAGGCGCAATATCTGTAGTAAGCGGCCCTAAAGTATAAAAAGGTGCTTCGCCACATTCAGCTAATTGTTTCTCCATATTGATTTTTATCATATGTAAAGGCACATGCCCTGGACCTTCAATCATCGTTTGTACATCATGTTGCCAGGCAATTTTTGTTAATTCGCCTAAAGTTTCAAGTTCGCCAAATTGTGCAGCGTCATTAGCATCGTAAATTGAACCAGGGCGTAAACCATCACCTAATGAAAATGACACATCATATTGTTTCATGATTTCACAAATGTCTTCAAAATGCGTGTATAAGAAGCTTTCTTGGTGATGGGCAAGACACCATTTAGCCATAATTGATCCGCCACGTGAAACAATGCCAGTTAATCGTTTAGCGGTTAAAGGCACATGATGTAAACGAACACCTGCGTGTATGGTGAAATAATCAACGCCCTGCTCTGCTTGTTCTATTAATGTATCGCGGAAAATTTCCCATGTTAATTCTTCAGCTTTACCGTTAACTTTTTCTAAGGCTTGATAAATAGGAACAGTTCCTATGGGGACTGGCGAATTACGTAAAATCCATTCACGAGTTTCATGAATATTTTTCCCTGTTGATAAATCCATGATGGTATCGCCGCCCCAGCGAATACCCCAAAGCATTTTTTCAACCTCTTCATTTATAGACGATGTAACCGCTGAATTTCCTAGATTACCATTTATTTTTACTAAGAAATTCCTGCCAATAATCATAGGCTCTAATTCAGGATGATTAATATTTGCAGGAATAATGGCGCGGCCACGGGCTATTTCAGAGCGAACAAATTCAGAACTAATTTGATCTGGGATGCTGGCACCAAAAGATTGTCCTAGATGTTGATCTTTCCATAATTCGCGCATTTCATCCATTTTTTGATTTTCACGGATGGCCACAAATTCCATTTCAGGCGTAATAATCCCTTTGCGTGCATAATGCATTTGACTAACGTTATAACCAGATTTAGCTCTTCTTGGATGACGGATATGTTCAAAGCGCAAGTGTTGAGTTGCAGGGTCAGTTAAGCGTTGTTGACCAAATGTTGAGCTTGGTCCTAATAATAATTCTGTGTCTTCTCGTTCATTAATCCATGAACTTCGAATTGCTGCGAGCCCTTTTTTCAGATCAATTTCAACATTTGGATCAGTATAAACACCAGATGTGTCATAAACATATAAAGGTGGATTTTTTTCAGAACCAAATTGTGCTGGGGTGTCAGATAAACTGATTTTACGCATAGGAACGTTAATATCTGGACGACTTCCCGTAATATAAATTTTTTCTGACGCGGGGTAAGAGTTAATTTTTATGGATGTTGCTGTTGATTCTTTCTCATTTTTTAAAACGGCACTCATGTTTTTTCTCCGACAATAAAAACAATAAGGCGCAGGGAAGGGTTGGCTTTCCTACGCCGGTATTAACCGGGGTCAGGTTCAAAGGGTTTCTCTCAGCCTCACACAAATCATGTAAAGCACCCCTAGCCTTTTCAGGTGATGGCTTAAGGTATAGTAAAAAAATTAATTTTGCAAATTAAGCCGTTGTGTAAGTATTTGACTTAATACTTTAATTTTTGTGGTTATGCGTTGCATTTTATTGATTTATAAGTTGACGTCAGTTTCCTGTTGAGTCATCTCAGGTATTACCGAGCGTTGCGGTGTCGTCTCTATGAGCGTTGGCTCTGGATGATGGCGGTCTAGTTGTTTGGCTTGCTCGATATTCACTGGGGGCGTTACTAACTGGGATTCAATGGCTTTTGTAGGTTCGCTGATAATAATTAATTGCTTCGAATTTTCAACAGGTGCTGTGCCTGTGCTTCCTGTTATCTCGTTAGAAGCAGTGCTTGCCGTGTTGTTATGGTAAGAAGGCTCAATTTTGTTAATGTCCTTGTTGTGATCTGCTAATAAGTCTTTAGGTACGCTAGATAATTCATCAGCAGAGAGCGTATTTTCTTCACTACTCGGCTTAGGTGAATCAAAATGTATTTTTTTATAGTTGGGATTGCGAGGTCTGCGGCGATTTGGTCCTCTGCGTGAATTTTTCTTTATTGGGGGAGTTATTTCTTCCGTACTGATTTCTGGGGTTGTTTGATTATCCTGCTGTGTGCTATTTAATTGCGCGTGGGCAAATGTATTTTCTTCAGAAACTGATGTTATTACTTTCTCTATTTCTGTTGTTTGAGAAGGTAAATTAGGGCGAACATTCCGTGTTGAAACGCGTGCATGAGTATTTCGTGGTGAGTGGTCAGTGTCATGAAGTGATTCAGATGTGCTTGTATCCCGATCACGGTTATAGTTTCGATTCCTATTATTCCGTTTTTTACCAGAGTATGTTTTCTCCTTTGTGGTTACTATTTCTTCAATAGAGGTATTTATATCTTCGGAGTGGGTTGTTTCTTTGTTAATTAGATCGGGTGTTGAGATTGTTGACACCAGTTTGTGCCAAAATTTTTTAATTAAATTAGCCGCTTCATTTTTATTCTGGATAGGTTCGGGACTTCCGGGTAAAAATTCTTTAATTACTGCGCGTTCGGTTTTTAATTTAATTTGTTGAGCAAATTCTGGGACGGTAATTTCTTCGGCCTTGAGTTGCAAATAGCTTGCTTTTTCATCACTAGCTTCTTTTATCCTGTCAATGTCATAGGCAGGGGTTTCTAAGTGCTTACTAGGTAGAATAATAATACCTACTTTTAAGCGTTGCTCAATTTGTTCTATCGCATGCCGTTTTTCATTTAATAAAAATGTAGCGCATTCAATGGGTAAATGGGCGATCACTTTTTCAGTACCTTTTTTCATCGCCTCTTCTTCAAGAAGGCGCAATACCGATAAAGCGACTGATTCTACATTTCGAATTGTGCCCTGCCCTTTGCAGCGTGGGCAGGTGATTTGTGTTGAGTCGCCGAGAGAAGGCCTCATTCTTTGACGTGACATTTCTAGTAATCCAAATCTAGAGATTTTACTAGTTTGAATACGCGCTCTATCAATTTTAAGTGCTTCACGAAGATGATTTTCGACATTACGTTGATTTTTATTTGACATCATGTCGATGAAGTCAATGACAAAAAGTCCCCCAAGGTCGCGTAATCTTAGTTGCCTTGCAATTTCATCAACTGCTTCTAAATTAGTATTTAAAGCAGTCTCTTCAATATCACTGCCTTTGGTTGCACGCGCAGAGTTTATATCAATTGATGTGAGTGCTTCGGTGTGATCGATAACAATTGAGCCGCCAGAAGGAAGGGAAACTTCACGGCCATAAGCAATTTCAATTTGTGATTCAATTTGATAGCGATTGAATAAAGGAACAGCGTCTTGATATAACTTGGCTTTGGGTAAGAAATGCGGCATTACTTGCTTTAAAAAATTTTGTACTAAAGCAAATGAGTCGCTGTTATCAATGAGAATTTCATCAATATCACCACGTAAGTGATCGCGTAGGGCACGAATAATAACGTTGCTTTCTTGAAAAATTAAAAAAGGTGCTTTTTGTTCTTTTGAGGAGCGTTCAATAGCCTCCCATAGCTGCATTAAGTAATTAAGATCCCATTGTAATTCTTCTGCATTTTTCCCACAGCCAGCTGTTCTTACAATCAACCCCATGTTTTCTGGTATCTCAAGTGACGCCATAACTTCCCGTAATTCATTGCGAGTTTCGCCTTCAATTCGTCTGGAAATACCGCCTGCTTTGGGGTTGTTGGGCATCAATACAAGGTATGTTCCTGCCAAACTAATGTAGGTTGTTAGTGCTGCACCTTTATTGCCACGCTCTTCTTTTTCGATTTGTACAACAATTTCTTGACCTTCTTTGATTAGATCTTTAATTGATGATTTGCGTTGTTCAGATTCAGGATTATCAGGAGTTTGTCGATAGGCAGGGGATATTTCTTTGAAGGGTAAAAAACCATGTTTTTCAGCGCCATAATTTACAAAAGCAGCTTCTAAGCTAGGCTCAACACGAGTTATTATCCCTTTGTAAATATTGGATTTTTTTTGTTCTTTTGAAGGTACTTCTATGTCAAAATCATATAATTTTTGACCGTCTACCAATGCAACTCGCAGTTCTTCCGCCTGCGTAGCGTTGATAAGCATTCTTTTCATATTTTATCCTTGTAGTGTCCGGCTCCATGACCAGTTGCATTCTTTTAACTGATTTAACTTAATGTTTGTGCATTAAGTGTGACATGAGCGATGTTGTGTTTAAGTAGAAATAGAGCCTTTTGTGGCTAAATTTTTATAGTAGAATGTTTGGTTTTTTCCCGTAATACTTTAAAGTATCGTTTTTTAAATTGGATTTCGACAGTAAATAGTATAGTCAGCATGTTAGCTGCGTTGGTTAAAATACTGTAGAAACAAAAATTTAATTGCACTTTAATATAAAGTGACAATCTTGAAAGTTTGTGCAAGCTCGTACTGTTTTTGTAAAACGTTGGAGCTATTTTTTAATGAATGGCTCTCATTAGAACCAGACCTATTAGTCTGTATGGTCTATTATGTTCAAAAGGAGCTGCTCAAACCTGATTTTTATTTGTTCAATCAAATCTTGGGAGCATAGTCTGTTTTTTTTCAAAAAACGTGCTTAATATAACAACCTTAAGGCACTACATCAATTTAAAGAATTGATTTCACGTATAGATTCACTCTATTTTATGACTATTATTAAAGACCTTGTCCCAAAAGTACAATTAATTCAAATTTCTGAAGAATACACTGACCAACGTTTAGATAACTTTTTATTTACTTTATTGAAAGGCGTGCCCAAAAGCCGAATCTATCGAAGTGTTCGAACTGGCGAAGTTCGTGTAAATAAAGGTAGAGTTGATGCAAAATATCGTTTGCTAGCAGGAGATATTGTAAGAATACCTCCTTTACGTACTGCGGATCGGGAAGAAACTTCTTTTGTGGCCAACGATCTTCGCGTTTATCTGCAAAATTCGGTGTTATTTGAAGATGATGGCTTTCTTGTCATTAATAAGCCTGCTGGTTTTGCTGTTCATGGTGGTAGTGGCGTGTCCTCTGGAATTATTGAGGGTTTACGAATTATAAGGCCTGACGCGCATTTTCTTGAATTAGTTCATCGATTAGACAAAGATACGTCTGGTTGTTTATTGATAGCAAAAAAACGTAGCGCATTAAGAGCTTTGCATGTTCTGTTTAGGGAAGATTTGATTAATAAATCTTATCTGGCATTATTGCAAGGACAGTGGCATGAAAAGCATAAAATAGTAAATGCACCATTATTAAAATTTGTGAATCAAGGCGGCGAGAGACGTGTGGTTGTCAATAAGCAAGGCAAAGATGCTGAAACAGCGTTTCGTAGAGTGAAGCTGTTTTCTGAGTCTACATTGGTTGAGGCTTTCCCTAAAACAGGGAGAACACATCAAATTCGTGTGCATGCCCTTAGTATGGGGCATCCAATAGTTGGTGATGAACGCTATGGCAATGATGATATGAATAAACTTTTCAGCATTAAAGGATATAAAAGAATGTTTTTACATGCTGCAAATTTAGCATTTAAACATCCAGTAAGTGGTGAGGAGCTAACGTTTATTGCACCATTGCCTGATCAATTGACTAAATTACTTCACAATGAACGTTAGCATATATGAAAAATAATTTTGATTTAATTATATTTGATTGGGATGGGACATTAATCGATTCTATTGATTGGATTACTCAGTGCTTACAGGCTGCTGGGCAAAATTGCGGCTTTGCAGTACCAGAGCCGCAACAAGCAAAAGATGTTATCGGCTTAAGCATTGATCATGCAGTTAAAAAATTGTTTCCAATGGCTAACGCTGGAGAGCAGCAAGATTTGATTAATTTTTATGCTGAGGCGTATTTTTCTAAAGAAGTTTATCCTACAGATTTGTTTTGTGGTGTTAAAGGCATGTTAGAACAATTGCGTGAATCTGGATTTCAATTAGCTGTAGCAACAGGTAAGACTCGTAATGGTTTAAATAATGCTCTTTCTAAAACATTAACTAAAGATTTTTTTTGTGTCACACGTTGTGCTGATGAGACTGCATCAAAACCTGATCCTAAAATGCTTAATGAAATTTTACATCATACGAATATTGCAAATACGCGTGCGTTAATGGTGGGGGATTCAACGCATGATTTGCAGATGGCTAATTATGCAAATATTGCTGCGGTTGCGGTATCGTGTGGTGCGCATTCAATATCTGCTCTCCAGCGTCATCAACCTATGTTATGTTTGCCCTACGCGACCGATTTACTTGCTTACCTATCGGATTAAAATTATGGAACATCAAAATAATTCAAATCAACCTAAGGTTGATAATGCGCCTGCTTGGGAGCGAGAAATCATCGAAAAGCTTGTTTATGCTGCGCTCTGCGAACAAAAATCTACTCGACGTTGGGGGATTTTTTTTAAATTCTTAATGTTTGCTTATTTACTGACCTTATTAGGCATTGTTGCGTTCCCAACGTTTAAAGTAAGCATGACTTCTGCTAATGAATATCATACTGCCGTTATTAATATTGCTGGAATGATTGCTGAAAACAAGGAGACTAATGCTGCTGATATTATTGAAAGTTTAAGATCAGCAGTAAAAGATAAAAAAACTAAAGGTATTATTTTGCATGCTAATTCACCTGGCGGAAGTCCAGTGCAATCAGCATATATTTATGAAGAAATACGGCTTATTAAAAAAAACCATCCCAATTTACCCATTTATGCTGTGGTGAGTGATATGTGTGCATCTGGTTGTTATTACATTGTTTCAGCAGCAGATAAGATTTATGTGAACCCTTCTAGCTTAATTGGTTCAATTGGAGTGCTTATGGATGGTTTTGGTTTTGTCGATGTTATGCAAAAAATTGGTGTAGAAAGGAGATTATTAACTGCAGGTGCGCATAAGGCTATGCTTGACCCCTTTTCACCGGCTAAGACGGATGAAAAAAATTATATGAAGGATTTATTGAATCAAGTTCATGTGCAATTTATTAATGCTGTGAAAACAGGGCGTGGCGAGCGTTTAAAAGAAACGGATGATATGTTTTCTGGTCTTATTTGGACAGGTGAAGGCGCCTTATCTTTAGGATTGGTTGATGAATTTGGTGCGGAAGATTATGTTGCTAAAGAGGTTATTGGCGCAGAAAATAAAGTTGATTTTACCAAGCAGGAGAAATTGCTAGATAAAGTCGCGGGTAAGTTTGGAATTGCATTTGGGCAAGCAATACAACAAGTTATGTATAGCTCTACTTTGCAGTGAAAATATGCGAGTTTTAGTTATCGAAGATGAGCGTGTGCTTCGCGAGCAAATTCATGATTATTTAGCTGGCTTAGGTTTTGCTGTTGATTCAGCATCTACTGGTGCTGAAGGAGAATACATGATTAAAGAATATACTCTTGATGTAGTAATTTTAGACTTAGGGCTACCTGATTTTTCTGGAATTGAGCTAATAACGCGTATCCGCAAAGCAAATATAAAGGTTCCTATTTTAATTTTAACGGCCAGAAGTCGTTGGCAAGATAAAGTTGCTGGCTTAGAGTCTGGCGCTGATGATTATTTGATAAAGCCATTTCATTACGAAGAATTGTTTGCACGAATTAATGCATTAATTCGGCGTTCTGCAGGGAGTGCACAACCAATTTTAACGCATGATAATTTTGAGCTTAATACCTTGGCACAAGAAGTATTTGTGGAGGGCAAAAAGCTGGAATTAACAGCGTATGAGTATAAAGTCTTAGAATATTTAATGTATCAAAAAGGCTGTTTAGTATCTAAGGCTGTTTTAACAGCGCATATATATGATGAAAATTTTGATAGAGATAGTAATGTTATTGAGGTATTTATAGGTAGGCTTAGAAAAAAATTAGATCCTGATGGATCTAGAAAGCCCATTGAAACGTTAAGAGGAAGAGGTTATCGGATTTCTGTCTGATTGTTCGCGGCATAAGCGTTATCTTGTTTATTTTAGTAAATCAAGTGGATTTTCTGGGTTTACGCCCTCCATAAACGGCTTACGTCTATCTTGATTGGTGAGTTGATATATTTTGCCTAACCAATTATTAAACACTGCTTTTGCAGTGTCTCGCCATGTGTTGTCTAAATGAGCGAGAATTAATTTTTCTGGAAATTCTATAAGCGGTTGTCCTAGTGCTTTTGCATCAATGAGATCATTTTTATACGTAGTTAAAATATCTTGAGCTATCGAATTAAAAAAGTTTTCTGGAAAAACTGGATAATCTGATATTTCAGCTCGATAAAACCTAGCAATTTCTCGTTTGTATTCTTTTAGCAAGCTAATATCATCGTATTCAGGATGGCCTTGAAAGAAAACGATTCTAAAACCATCCTCACTAACCGCGAGATGAACTCCTGCGTCTTTGCTACTCGCTAAGGTTTTTAAGCCATATCGCTCTATATCTTCTTGAAAAACCTCGTTAAAACGAGAGTGCGGAACGTCAAATCGAGTATTAATTTCAGCAACCAAAGGATGTGAGCGATCAGTTACTGTGTGAGAAAATACGCCCCAGCGCTTTGAAGGTAGGCGCGTTCTTGCGATACCATAACGGTATTGAATTATGGCATGAGTCGCTAAGCATGAACATAACACTGACGCAACATGTTCTCTTGCCCATGAAAATACTTCTGTCAATGGTTGCCAAAATGCCTCTTCAGGAAGTTGCTCTTGAGTTACGTTAGCTCCGCTAATAATAAGTGCATCTAAGCCATCTCGTTTAATTTGCTCGAAAGATTCGTAATATTTATCAATATGTGCTTGTGCATCAGGGCTTCTCTTTAAGCCGTCAATGGTAAACGGATGAACATGAAATTGAACAATTTGATTGCAGGCGCCCACTAATCTAAAGAACTGTCTTTCTGTTGCTTCTAGAGCAGCATCCGGCATCATATTAAGAAGCCCAATATGCATTTCTCTAATATCTTGCTGGCAGGCACGATTAGGGTCAATAATTTCCTCGCCTTCATCTCGTAAGCGTTGAAAAGTAGGGAGATTGGTGTGCGCAACAATGGGCATGACTAAGTCCAGATTTATTTATGGCTGATTGCTTGCGCTATTAAGGCGATAAAGTCTTCTTCACATTTAACTTCAGCAGCATCGGTAGCATCAATTGTGTAACCATATTGATCAGCAATGGCTTCATATCTAGGGATTCTTGATTTGAATAATTCAGGAAAAATCCAAGAGACAAATTCATCTGGAGGCATTAAATTACTATTTGCATAATTGTTAAGTAGTAAAAATTCATTGAGTTTCGTATCTAAAAATGCTTCACGGTAATACAGTGGTTTTGGGTCATTCTTTGCTCTATCAATGATGGTTTGTTCAAGGTCAGGAGGGATTTTAATATAGATAATCAGGCTATGTTGGGCAAGCGTGGTTAACGTTTCTTGATTATCTAGCTCACAAACACTGCCTCCTGCATCATTGATAAAATGCTTGTAACCGTATATATCCTCAGCTTTATGAATAAAATCAGGTACATCCCTCATAGCGGATACTTCAGCTTGATGATGGAGTTGCTGTCTACGCTTAAACTCCAAATGTGAAAGCCCACCCAATTGAGGATTACCTAATTTCCCTAAAAAACTTGATACAGCAGTTAAGTTATCAACTGTAATTTTACTGCTAACGTATATAGAGTCAGAAAGTAAAAGCTCTCTTAAAAAGGGTACGCTGATTGCATGGCGCTTTATGTTATCAAGAATGGGTTCTTTTAAATATTTAGTACCTATTCGGTAATCGCCTGAATAATGAAACCATTTTGCTTTAGGTAATTTATTCGCTAAAGTGGTTTTTCCAGCACCGGACATACCAAGTAAAGTGATCCTTTTAGATTGCCAGTTAAGAAATTCTTGCGGAGTCATTTTCATTGAAATTACCTATTTGTCTAAAAGATTGTCAATTAGGTTCATTTCATTAGTTTTTTTGTATTCATCATCTGAATAGCCTAGGTCATCATCTTCAACATCATCGAAGGGCGCACTCCAGTCTTCGGGGGCTTCAATAAAATCAAATGTTGAGTTATACCAACTTTCTTGATCATATTCACCTATGTCGCCATTTAAGTATTGAACCTCAATGGTTTCATCTTTTTCATCAAAGGCAACAATTTTAAATTTCAGATTGTTTTCAAAGTCTTTATACCAACTATTGAGAATTGGATCAGCTATAGTAGTCATTAATATGCCTCAATAAATAAAAATTATGTAGAGCACTTATTGCTCGTGTTTACGTTTTATTGGTACAGGATACAAATTACAAAAAAAAATGCAAATAAGCTTTGTTTATTATGGGAGTAGGCAATGATTTAAAAATTTAAGTCTATGAATTTAAAATTAAATTTGTATTTTTAAGAATATTATATTTCGAGTATAGTCGTGGACTATTGAGATCGATTCTTAATAAGTCGAGCGCACTATTTGTATGTTATAAGCAGAAGTTATTATATTGAATATAATTAATTTTGTGGTAAATGGTTTGAATCTTTATCGCAACAGTTATTGTTTTTTTATTTCAGATACTAATTCGTAGTGTAGGTATAATGCTCTGCTATTGCAGTCTTAGAGTGTCTGTTATTGTAGACATATTGCGGCTTTAGGATACTAATTATATTATAAGCGCTTGTTTTTTTAGCTTAAAATAACTTATGTTTCGTCGTTATTCTGCTATTTAAAAAACAGCTTATGTTTAGTTACAAATACTTACAACAAATCAGACTCATCATTAAGAAGTGACTAAATACAGCAGAAATTTTTAAAAAATATCATTGTATCTTTCATTTCAGAAATTATCTTTAAAAATAAAGATTTAAATGCGTTTTTTCGAATGTCGTTAATGCGTAACTTCTTATAGTGATATTTATTATGTGAAAGTGCTCTGTTTATTTAGATATATTTCAGGATAGGTTTTTATGAAAAGTCAACGATCATGTGTTTTATGTTTTCTTGCCTTCTTTTTATTTTTCACAGGCGGCGATTTAGCTTGTATTGCCGCATTACCTGTAACAGTCAGCGGGCAGACTTTGCCTTCATTAGCGCCAATGCTTGAAAAAAGCATGCCAGCCGTGGTAAATATTTCAACATCCACAAATATTCAAGTAAATGATAACCCCTTGCTTCAAGATCCTTTTTTTAGGCATTTTTATAATTTACCCAGTCAGCCGCGTAAGCAACAAAAAAATAGCTTAGGCTCTGGTGTTATTGTTGATAAGGAACAAGGTTTGGTTTTAACTAATAATCATGTTATTGATAAAGCAGATAAAATAGCGGTCACTTTAAATGATGGTCGTCAATTAAATGCTGAATTGGTTGGCACTGATCCTGAAGCAGATATTGCTGTAATTCGTATTCCAGCAGATCATTTAACGCAATTGCCTATTGCTGATTCAAGTCAATTAAGAGTAGGGGATTTCGTTGTTGCAATTGGTAATCCGTTTGGTTTAGGGCAAACAGTAACCTCTGGAATCATTAGCGCTTTAGGTAGATCAGGGCTTGGTATCGAAGGGTATGAAGATTTTATTCAGACAGATGCCTCAATTAATCCGGGTAATTCTGGCGGCGCATTAGTTAATTTACAAGGCGAATTCATTGGAATGAACACAGCTATCCTTGCTCCGACGGGTGGAAATGTCGGCATTGGATTTGCAATTCCTTCTAATATGGTTATGTCAATTAAGGATTCTCTTGTTAAGCATGGAGAGGTTAGACGAGGTTTGCTGGGGATTACCAGTCAAGACTTAACACCTGAGTTAGTGAATGCTTTTAATTTAGAAAGCAAGCATGGCGCTGTAATTAGTAGTATTGAAAGCAATTCACCCGCAGCGAAGGCCGGCCTAGAGCCGGGCGATATCATTGTTTCGGCAAATGGCCATCAGGTTAAAAATAGCCGCGATATTAGAAATATTATTGGTTTGATGCAGATTGGTGATGAAGTTGATATTGAATACTTTCACGGCAACGAGAAGAAACAAGCAACCGCTACTATTGTTAAGCCAGAGCGTCCTGAGATTTTAGGTGAAAAATTGCATCGAAAACTGCGAGGAATTATGTTGAGCGATAGCTCAAAAAATCAAATTGAAGGAGTGCTGATTGAAAAAATTGATACTGTATCTGAGGTATGGCGGATTGGGCTTAGGCCAGGCGATGTGATCGTATCTGTTAATCGATTTAGAATTCATAATTTAGAGGAACTTAGACGGGTGATTGATCCAAATGGTAGTTTGCTTATTAATATTCAGCGCGGTCAAGAAGGTTTTTTTCTTGTTCTTCAATAGGGTATTGATTGAATTCTCCCCAAGTTAATGAGGTGGTGATATGAGTTATGTACTAGATTTTATTCCCTTGTCTATTGCAATATTGAGCGTATCTGACACGAGATCAGAAGATAATGATATTTCTGGGAATCTCTTGGCTAAAAATATTCAGGATTCAGGTCATTTGTTTTATGAAAAAAAAGTAGTTAAAGATGATAAGTATTTTATTAGATCGGCTGTTTCACAATGGATAGCTTCAGTTGATGTAAATATAATTATTACAACAGGTGGTACTGGCGTCACAGGCAGAGATGGAACGCCTGAAGCTGTTGCTCCATTATTAGATAAAACACTTGATGGATTTGGTGAGATTTTTAGAATATTGTCTTATCAATCTATTAAAACTTCAGCTATTCAATCTCGCGCAATTGCAGGTGTTGCAAATGGAACTTATATTTTTTGTTTGCCTGGATCTTCTGATGCCTGTATTACAGCATGGGACAACTTGATTAAAGAACAATTGGACAATCGTACAAGACCATGTAATTTAGTTAAATTGATACCTAGGTTGTTGGAGCGTTAATATAAATATCTACTTGTCTATTGGTGCGTTGAGTGCGTTTATGTGTATTACACTAGGAGCTTTTGGTGCGCACGGTTTAAAAATGATCCTGAGTCCCGAGTCAATGAGTGTTTTTCAAACTGCGGTTACATATCAGATGTGGCATAGTTTTGCGCTTATTTTAATTGCATTGATGATGGATGCGAATGTTCATTCTAATACCAAGTTACTCGTTTGGTCTGCGCGATTAATGGGCATTGGCATAGTATTCTTTTCAGGTAGTTTGTATTTTTTGGCAGTATTCAATTGTCGTTGGTTGGGTGTAATCACTCCTATAGGTGGTATTAGTTTTCTCATGGCTTGGTTATTAATATTTATTTTTTCGCTTAAAGGCCATCGAAAGTAATATTATGGAGCATTTTATGCATTTACCTCAGCCTGTTTATTTAGCAGATTATGCTGTTCCAGATTTTTTAATCGAACGTATAGATTTAACGTTTCGTTTAGATGAGGCAAAGACTCGAGTCTCGTCTGTATTATCTGTCAAGCGTAATTTACTTAGCAAATCAATGTCAATGGATTTGGTTTTAAATGGTGAGCAACTTGAGTTGATTAGTGTTTGTCTTGATGGACGCGCGTTAACTGAGTCTGAATATAGTCTCACTGATGATGCCATGACTATCTATAGTCCTCCAGCAAATAATACGTTTGAAGTAAAAGTTGATAATTATATTAATCCTAAAACAAATACATCATTGGAGGGCATGTACTTTTCTAATGGAATGTTATGTACTCAATGTGAGGCGCAGGGGTTTAGAAAGATTACTTTTTATTTAGATCGTCCAGATGTAATGTCTTGTTATAAAACAACCATTATTGCAGATAAAAATCGCTTTCCAATCCTATTATCTAACGGAAATAAAGTTGATTCTGGTGAATTACCGGGCAATTTGCATTGGGTGACTTGGGATGATCCTTATCATAAGCCATGTTATTTATTTGCCTTAGTGGCGGGTACTCTTGAATGTTTAGAGGATGAGTTTACAACTGCTTCTGGCCGTGCTGTGGCATTACAAATTTTTGTAGAGCCAAAGGATCTAGATAAATGTGAATTTGCAATGCAATCATTGAAGCATGCTATGAGGTGGGACGAGCAGCAGTATGGATTGGAGTATGATCTTGATTTATATATGATTGTTGCTGTAGAGTACTTTAATATGGGAGCAATGGAAAATAAAGGCTTAAATATATTTAATTCAAAATTTGTTTTGGCGCGTCCAGAAACTGCTACAGATAGTGATTATGAAGATATAGAAAGCGTTATTGCGCATGAGTACTTCCATAATTGGAGTGGTAATCGAATTACGTGTAGAGATTGGTTTCAGCTAAGCTTGAAAGAAGGCTTTACTGTTTATCGAGATCAAGAATTTACCGCTGATCGTACATCACATGCAGTAAAACGAATTAAGGATGTGATTAATTTACGCACGCGTCAGTATGCAGAAGATGCTGGTCCGCTTGCTCATCCTGTCCGTCCTTCGTCTTACATTGAAATTAATAATTTTTATACATTAACAGTTTATGAAAAAGGGGCAGAATTAATCAGAATGTTACACTGTCTGGTTGGGCAAGAAGGCTTTAGGCAAGGATGCGATTTGTATTTTTCTTGTTTCGATGGCCAAGCGGTTACGTGTGATGATTTTTTACGTGTTTTTGAGGAAACTAATAAGATAGATTTAACTCAATTTAGTTATTGGTACTCACAATCTGGAACGCCAATTGTCACGCTGGACTATTCTTATGACGCCATTACTAAGCAAGTTAAGCTTGCGATGACTCAGTCACATAGTGAATCATTTGCTCAAGAGTATAAAAAGCCTTTATGTATTCCCATTAAAATTGCTTTACTAAGTACAGAAGGTTGTGAGTTAAATTTTAAAGTAGCAGGAGATGATCAGTATAGTAATGAAGCAGTTTTAAAATTAACACATGAAAAGCAATACGTGGTGCTAAATGAAGTCGCTACAAAACCAATTTTATCGGTTTTGCGAGGGTTTTCTTCACCTATTAAATTAAATTGTGCGCGAAGTAATGAAGAGCTTGCTTTTTTATTTAAAAATGATAGCGATACTTTTTCGCGATGGGAGGCTGGTCAGCAGTTATTAGAGAAAACACTTTTAAATTTAGTTTTTGATATTCAACAAGGTAATGCTCTTCATTTAGATCAAATAATAATTGATACATTTAAATATATTTTATCCCAGACTTGGGATGATCTATCGTATTTATCTTTATTATTATCAATACCGTCAGAGGTTTATCTGGCTGAACAAATGAAAATTATTGATGTAGTCTCTATTCATAAAGCAAGAGAATTTGTAAGAGTTACATTGGCTAATGAGCTTCATGACTTTTTTAAAGATTACTATTTAAGCTATCATAAAAAAAATGAAGCTTGTTGCTTTAACCAAAAAGCTATTAGTAATCGAAAAATTAAAAATATTTGTTTATATTATTTAAGTACTTTAGATTGTTTAAGTATTCAAAATTGGGTGTTAAAGCAATTTATGACAACCACAAACATGACGGATCAAATAGCTGCATTGTCTATTATGGTAAATGGGCATCACCCATATAGCGCTCAGTCGCTAGATGATTTTTATAATAAATGGCAATCTGAATCTTTAGTTATTGATAAATGGTTTTCTGTTCAAGCGGGAAGCAGTGCATCGACTACATTTTTTGTTGTTAAATCCTTAATGATGCACCCTGAGTTTGACTTAAAAAATCCTAATCGAGTTAGGTCACTAATTGGTACGTTTAGTCAAGCGAATTCTTTGCATTTTCATGCTGCAAATGGACAGGGCTATCGGCTATTAGCGGATACAATTATTGCATTAAATGACATTAATCCACAAATTGCAGCAAAAATGTCAATGTCATTGACTGCTTGGCGACGTTATGATGAAAATAGGCAGGCACTAATGATTTCACAGTTACAGCGGATTATTTCCATTCAACATATTTCTAAAGATGTTTATGAGGTTGTTAATAAGAGCTTAATTAATCATCATTAAAATTGCTGTGTTACAAAACGCCAATGGTGTTGATCAAACAAAGTTACTTAAAAGCTGAGCTAGATAACCCTAGAATTAGGACTTATTCTGCAGTATAGCGAAAGTCCTAAGTATAAAACAGTCATTCCATCAAGGAATACGCATGCTATGAAGGTGAGACAGGCTTTTGGTGGTTACTGGGCTCTTGGCTTAGGCCTCATTGAGGCATTTCTTAGGATAGGTTGCCTTTATATCTGAGTTTTTTGATTTCGTTCACAATGTGAGAAAATTCAGCAAACGCTTATTATCTTCTATTTTGAAAACGCCACTTAAAAAGACATTGAACCCCATATAGAGCCAAATCAAATTATGAAACTTATTATTGCTCGTGAAAAATTGTTGCCATACTTAGCTCATATCGTAGGCGTTATAGAGAAACGGCAAACTATGCCAATTTTGTCTAATGTTTTAATGATTATTGACAATCAGCAATTAACCTTAATAGGAACTGATTTAGAAATACAAATGGTTGCTAACATTGCTATTGATCAAGATATTTCTTGGGTAGTTAGTCTACCTGCAAGAAAACTTTTAGATATATGTCGCTTATTACCTAATGGATCAATGCTAAAATTAGAAAAAGCGGACGATAAAGTTAAGCTTTTAGCAAATAGGAGTCGATTTTCCTTGAATAGCTTACCATCCGAACATTTTCCAAAATTTAATCAAGATGATTTTGAAAATTATTTTTATATTAATGCTGCGCAATTAAAAAAAGGGATTGAAAAAACAACTTTCTGTATGGCTGTGCAGGATGTTAGGTATTATTTAAATGGATTATTATTAATTATTTCTAATTGTAAATTAAAGTTAATTGCATCTGATGGACATCGTTTAGCGATTTTTGAAGATGTTTTGGCAATGGCTACTGGTGTAGAAAAACGGCTTATAATCCCAAGAAAATGTGTTATTGAGTTGAGTAAATTACTTGGTGATGTTGACTCTGATGTGAAGGTTGATTATTCAAATAATAGCGTGCGATTTGGTATTAATAATTTATTGCTTTCTTCGAAATTAATTGAGGGTAACTACCCAGATTTTAGCAAAGTTTTTCAACAAGAATTTTGTTCAGCCATTTTTATAGAGAAACAGATTTTAAAAGATGCGTTAGCGAGAGTTGCAATTTTGTCTCATGATAAAATCAAAGGAATATCTTTGGATATTAATACACATAATTTACGCATTAGTACTCATAATATGGAAAATGATGAAGCTGAGGAGGAGCTATCCATTGAGTTTGGCGATCAACCGTTTTCTATAGCATTTAATGCTCAATATTTACTTGATGCTATTTCAAATATAAGTGTGGATTTTGCAAAATTAATCTTTGCCAAAAATGCGAGCACCTGCTTTATTGAAGAATCAGGCGATAGCAATTATCATTTTATAGTAATGCCAATGCGACTTTAAATGACATTACAAAGATTAGATATTCAGCACATAAGAAATATTACACAAGAGTCGATTAATCCATCTCCGTTCATTAATATTATTATTGGCGATAATGCATCTGGTAAAAGTTCGTTGCTTGAGTCTATTTTTATTTTAGGCAGGGCTCATTCATTTCGCACTTCAAAATTAAAAAATGTTATTAGTCATGATAAAGATTTTTTCATTGTTTCTGGTAGTGTTGTTGGTGCGGATAGGCAGTCTTTAAGATTAGGGGTTAAATTTGATTCTAAAGCTATTGAGATTCATGTTAATCAACAGCAGTCACATAAACGTTCAGATTTAGCATATGCGTTGCCAATACAGTTGTTTTATTCTAAAAGTTATGATTTATTAGAATCAAGCGCTCGATTTAGAAGGGAGTTTTTGGATTGGGGAGTCTTTAATACAGAAAAGTCTTTTTTGCTTGCTTGGCGAAACTTCAGGAAAATATTGCTTCAGCGTAATGAATTGTTGAAAAAAAAACAAGTTAAGTATATTAAATTTTGGGATAAAGAATTAATTCATTATGCATTAATTATTAATCAATTTAGGTGCCAATATTTAGAAGCATTCACACCTTTTTTTATTGAGTCATGCCAGTTTTTTTTACCTACATCTCATATAAATTTTCATTTAAATTCTGGATGGGATATATCAAAAACATTAAGTGAATGTTTGGCGTTGAATTTAGAGAATGATTTACGATTTGGTTTTACGCGATTTGGACCTCATCGATGTGATTTTTCAATTTCAGTTGATGGTTATTTGTCTAAAGATGTAGTGTCACGTGGACAGTTAAAGCTTTTAATAACTTGTTTAAAACTAGCACAAATTCGCATGTTAAAAAGTACATTTAGCATATCTTCAACGGTTTTAATGGATGATTTTAATTCAGATATTGATTTCGATAATCGTAATAAGTTATTAAGCTATTTATCCTCATTGTCGTGTCAAGTATTTATAGCAGGAAATAGCCTTAGTGAGTTTGGAGATTTATTGGATATTAATTCTTATGGTGTGTTTCACGTGAAACATGGGCATGTTTCTCAAACTAACTGATGCTACGCTCCCACGGCTTAAACCCCGTATTGTGTTGATTTAGAAAAATAAAATTAGAGTTATGCGCAAATCACCCCTGGCAAATGCATATAAATTGGCCAGCTCAACATGGAGTTCGAGTGGCTGAAAAAAGTCAGGGATCAACCTTTAAGCCAACGGCAGGGCTGGATCAATTCCGATGACGGACTTTCGGTGGTTACTCAGTGTCGGTTGGCGAGCATTGCACGATCGACCGTATCGCTCCGCCCCATACACCTATCTTGCAGCACCAAATTTTGGCATTCTCATATTTTTTTTAGTGAGGATAAGTAATGAAAATAAACGCGCACTATCGATATCATGTACAAGCGTGGCATGAAAGTGGATTGAATCAGGCAAATTATTGTCGCCAGCAAGGCATCAATCCTAAAACCTTTTCGCGGTGGGTGCGACTTGAATTAGCCCGTGACATAGAGACGCCAACTCGACGTCACTCCTATACAAATAATTCAATTAACGCCGGC
>CAJAQT010000009.1 GCA_903944165.1 uncultured Methylococcaceae bacterium
GCCACTGATAGCATAATCAATCGCTGTGGCATTCCCTAAAATTATAGTTAAGCGTTGACCATTGCTTAATAAGCCAGACACTGCCGTATTGCCATCATAAGTGGTGATGTTTAATTGACTAATTGTGACTGTATTACCAAACAAACCAGAAAACACCGCACTCATAGCTTGTGATGCAACAGGAATTAAGCTGTTTTTGGTGTAAATTTGATTACTGCTGACAGAAAAACTACCCTGATCAGCGGATAAAGTACCCAATGCGCTCAACGTATCTTTCATTGCTGCGGGCAGCGACACTAAAAAGTTAGCGTTGCTTAGCGACAAATTAGGGCTAAGTTGTGCAAGCATGCTGCTACTGTTAGCACCACTGCCATCATCGTCATAACTCAACACACCTGTGCCTGAATTATAAATAAGGTAATCATTCACATCATTGGCAGTGCCGCCACTCACAAAATTAGCGCTGTTTAACACGCCCGAAGATAACTTTGAAAACACCGACATATCCAACTGGATTTTATCTTCAGCAGGATTGAAATCACGAATAATGCTGCTATTGCCTAAGGCAGCATTAAAGATAAACGTATCTGCACCCGTACCGCCAAACAACACATCGTTACCGATACCGCTGTATAAACTGTCGTTACCATTTCCGCCCGATAAGAAATCATTTTTCTTACCACCTTTTAAAATATCATCGCCATCAAAGCCATAAATTTGGAAACTGTACGATAACGCGTCTTTGCCAGAAATACTGATCCGATCAGCGATCCCAGTGCCTTTTTTGAGTAGTGCGGTCATGTTTTATGTCCTATAAAAATATTAAATACGATTGTGTTTTTGTGTAGCGGTGACTAAATGCCCCTACATCATATAATTGATTTTCAATTTTGTAAGTAAATAATAACTATTATTACCTTTTAACGTGCTGCTTGGGATTATTCAATAGCTTATTTCGCAGCGAGCGGCCTAAATTAAGTGGCTGTTTTGAGTGAACAATATGGCTACCAACTTAAGACGGTACGGCTTAACTTTACCGCCTTCAACACGCTCAAGACAAACGGCTAAGGCGTTCGTGATGAGTCATGAGCTTGTCGAATGATCAAATCATAAACAGCTTAAGTTGTTTGTTGATTACTCACTTGGACACGGTGCAAAAGCACATGAGGGCGCAACGCGACTGACAAAGCTGCCATCAGGGCAGGTTTTAACATCCATCGTACACAGCACTGGCTCAGTTGGTGTTGAGCAGCTTACTGCCAGCGTGACGGAATAGGCAGTGGTTTTTGGATCAGGCGTGAGCGAACGCAATTGCTTAATAAAGTTTCCAAAGGCTTTGCTACGCGGTGCGGCTTGAGCGCAGGCAAAAAAGCCACCTTCTTTGCCATAGCCATTAACGATAAATTTATCGATAACACCATTACCAACAGCATGACCAATAACTTGTTGCAGTGTTGTAAAAACTGCGGCATCTACGCCAGGACCAATACCGTTAATATTGATTTCAACTGCCCGGTTTTCCGCATTGCTTACGGTACTTAGCACTAAGCCAAGCATGATTAAAAAAGTGTTAATAGTTGTACGCATATGTTTCTCCAAGAAAATTGCAGTTATTTTTTTTGGGTTTTCCCCTAAAAACGCTTCAAATTAACATTAATAACGTAGAGACGCGATTTATCGCGTCTTTATACTGCACAGCGCGTTATCAAACAGCCGCGCAAAACTAGACGCGATAAATCGCGTCTCTACATTGCTGTAATACTATGCGATGCTCAACTTTAAATGAATTGAAGACAAGGCCGCCTCTCTAGTTAAAGCCTTTGAACTTTGTTTTTACTGTGATGAGTCTAATGGCAACAGACTCAGGTATTACAGCGGTGGTTGCATGGCACCGGTAGTGTTGACCATAACGGCATCGCCTACGTGTAAGTCACCGCATTGGTTATGTAAGGCATTTTGACCAAAATAGAGTTTATTTTGCCACTTGCGTAGGCGATTTAACGTGGCTAAAGGTTCTTTTGTCAGCAACGCAGTGTCAGGATCAAGGGCAGGAACGGAGCATCGTGAGCAGGCTTTAGGTAATCTAAAGTCAATTGTGCCAATGCGGATTTCACGCCAACTGTCTTCTGCATACGCAGGGCATCCTGAGATGACGAGGTTGGGTCTGAATCGACGCATGGATACTGGTTCTGTCAGGGCATGGTTTAACGCGTGTAAGGAGTTTTCACTGATGATTAGAAAAGGGAAGCCATCAGAGAAGGCAGTTTGATCGGTGGCGTGGCTGTAAAGTGGATCAACCGCACGATGACTGTCGTCAGGGTGATAGACCAAGCGACAATGATGCTGTAACACGGTACTTAGCCATTCATCAGCTGCGCTTGAGAAATGAATCGCCTCACATTGATCATGCCAAACGGTTGTGGTGAGCCGTGTTCCTTCAGAGAGCGACAAGGGCAGGGTTAATTCGGTCATGCCCGATGCAGAAAGCACTAAGCAATTATCGTGTATGGCAGTATGAATTAAAGCCATTGCAGGCAAACGGCGTTGGCTCATAAATTGTCCAGCGTCATCTATGAGCATCCATTTTCTATCCATGTAAAGACCAGTAGGCGTGACTTGCCAGTGTTTAACAGAGATTCCAGCAAGCGATTTTACTGGGTAAATAATAAGTTCACTGACATGATAAGCGTTCATCGAATTAACTCCGCAGTTGAGGAAAAGAGGTAAGTGTGTGGCTTAAATACGCAACTTTATCCAGCACCAGCAAGGCATCGTCGATAATTTGTTGAGTATGTTGAGGTGACTGTGCGGCGTTAACAATAAGCCGCGCACTGATACTTAACCGTAAGGCACTGAGTGTTATGCCATGCTGTTGACCAATTAGCACTGGTTGCCCAAGTTGGCAGCGTGGCAAACGTTGCATAAGTTCAGTTGAGGTGTGGTTGTCATGAGGTAATTGTTGATATAGCCAGCGCGTTTCATTGGCAGAAAGTGGCAGGTAGGGCGGTGTTGCATAGTTGACGACAAAAGAAAAAATGGTCGGTAACTGATCCCAGCAAGGTTCAGGCACTAAACAGTGTCGATCCAGTGCGGTGTTGGGCAGTTCTGTAAAGATAGAATCGGTGTGTAAGCGCTGGCGAATGCGTAGTGCAAATGTGCTAATAACAGTGCTGATAGCTTCAGTGCTTAGCGCGTGGAAGGCCTTAAATTCATGCAGGGCAACTTGCCAACGTAGCAATAAACCAAAATTAAGTTGGGTAGGTGCGTGCGTGCTGGCTAGTAGCGGCTGGTCATTATTGATTAATAGCGCGGCTGAAAAGGAAGGGCCAGTTAAAAATTTTGAGCCAGTAATCGCCACCAAGAAACCTTGGGCTAAATATGCGCGTAAAGTTACGGGAGCTAAGCGGAATTGACAGGCATCAACCAATACGGTCATAAACTCTTGATACTGCTGATGTAAGCTAACAAGCTGCTGAAGATTAGGGGCGAGGAGTCCCGTTTTAGATTGATCGATTAACACCACTAATACAGCTTGCTGTATTGCGGCAGATTGCCTTACCCAAGCGGTTAGCTTCTCGTTAAGGACATCATCAGTCAGTAACTCGCCGGTGTTATCGCGTAGTGGTAAAGAGAGCAGTTCTGGCGCAAACGATTGCTGGGCGTGTTGTAAAGCGATAGCCACGCCGCGTCCCGTTTCGTTGCTGTCAATCATGATAATCCGCAGACGAGTGGCGCCGTGTGCATGAGATAAATGCTGAGCAACAAGGCCGTGGACATCGGTGCCTGAAGGCGACAAGATAAGTTGAGTTTGTTCAGTTAAGCCGCATAAGTGTGCTAACTGCGTGTTAATTTTATCGCGAGTTTCTGCAAAGACGTGGTCGGCTGAGGTGTGTTGTAAAGCTTCTTGTAGACTATGCTGAAAGCGTTGTGCGCAGTCAAAGCCAGTGTTTGAAATAACAGTCGCGGTTGAAGAGCTAAACGAAATAAGCTGTGAATCGGGTGTCGCTTGGCAGCCATAGGCATTGTAACCTGCGCTGTTGAGTTCAATTCGTGCATCGCCGCCCGAGGTTAATAACTCAACTGTACTGGGCATGGTCATGGTCGTTAAGGACGGGCTGTGCATACGCTTAGTGAGGTGAGGTTGCCGCGTTGATTAATAACTCTTGAAACGCCGTAAATATTTTTTGCATGTGCGGCTGTTTGTAGGGAAATAAGTCAACAGGATCTAAGGCATGAACCATCATGCAGCTATCAATTTCAAAAATAACTAACTGTCCGTCAGGCGTTTCGCCACAATCTAAGCCCACATAAGCTAAACCTACGCGGGTGTAAATTGCCTGTAAAGCAGCCTGATGTTTGTTGGCAAACAGTGCCTCAAAATCTGCCATCACGCGGGCTTCTTCATCACGTTTTGCTTGGCTTTCGGTCATGCCAGCATTGAGATAATGAATCATCCAATGCGTGGAAATACCTAAATGACAGAGATACGCCTTGCCAGCAATTAAGAGCACACGGTATTTTCTAAAAAAACCATCCTCACTTTGATAGTTAATAAAATTTGCCAAATAAAATTGCTTAGTTAGCTTGTTTTGCAAATAGGCTAACAGCATATCTTCATCATCAATTTTTTCTAAATCGTGACCAGCATGAGAATCAACAGGGCGAATGATGATTGGGTAAGTGAGTTCAGTAAACGGTTGCAGGCCGTGCTGTAGCTGTTGTCTATTGATGCGTAAGGTGACTGGCATAAGCACGCCTGGAATATTGCCTACTACGTTACAGCTGTCATTTCTGCTTAAGCGTGCAATAAAGTCTGGTGCGTTAATAACAGGTGTTGACCAGTGCGCGAGCGTATTGGCTAACTCTGCGAGTAATAACATATTGTCATCAGATTGTGCCATCGCCACAAACACCACATCATGTTCTGGTAATACTGTGGGCAAGGCTAAGCTTGGCGTGATATACACTAAGTTGAGAGCGATGTCGCTGTCTTCTAGTAAAAATTCAATCGGTGTATTAGCCATTAAGTCCCCGTGACTTAACAGGGCTAACACGCGCAAACGATGCTGCGTGGCAGTGCTGGCAGGTGTGTAAATTTGTTGCAAGGATAAGGCATCAGCTTGCACGCTTAGCGCGACTTCGCGTTGTCCTCGTAATTGCAAAACAAAGGCTAAATCCATTAAGACATTAGCACAGGGCTGATTTTTTGCTTGCTCAATTAGGTCGTTGCCCAAGGGGGCAAGATCAATGCCCGCAAACACCTGACGCATGAGTTTTGCTAAGCCTAAAAATTTTGCTGGTTTAGGATTTTCTTGTGCAACAGTGGTCATGAACACTCCAAAGTAAATAAGCTTAGGGCAGTATGGTTAAACAAGGTGTTTGGCTAACGTGAGTGTCGTGTGCAGTAAATTATCAATATCACGGTGTTGAGTGCGATGATTAACAAGTGCGGCACGGATAGCAAATTTGCCTTGTAAGTAGGTGCTAGAGGGCGCAGTGATACCAGAATTTTGTAGTGCATTAACTAATAATTGATTCACTCTATTAGCTTCCGCTTCGGTTGTGCAGCGATAGCGATAGCAGACAATATTTAAGGTCACGGGAGCCAATAATTCAAGTTCTGGAGTGTGTTCAATTAACTGTTTTAAATAAAGTGCCAGCGCACAGCTGTGGGCAATCATGTTGCCTAGATTCGTGCGACCATAAACTTTAAGTGTAAACCAGACTTTTAAAGCCATAAAGTTTCGTGATAATTCGGGGCCTTCATCGCAGGGCCAAGGTGAGCCTGCCGCCATGCCTGACGTGGAGCGTTGTAGATACGCTGCCGATGAGGTAAACGTTGCTAATTGTTGGGCATGTTGTCTGATTAAAACAAAGCCAGCAGAATAGGGAACCTGTCCCCATTTATGAAAATCAAACGCCAATGAGTCGGCGTGTTCAATGCCTTGTAATTGTGGCGCCAAGCTGTCCGATAATATTGCCAGTGCGCCAAATGCACCATCCACATGAAGCCAAAGCTGCTCTCGTTTTGCCAAGGCTGCTAATTCAGCAAGTGGATCAATTGCGCCAACATCTACGGTGCCTACGGTTGCGGCAATAAAAAAAGGGCATAAGCCCGCCTGTTTATCTTGCTTAATTGCATGTTCTAGGGCGACGACATCAAACTGATACTTGGCATTAACGGGAATGCTACGTAAGCAATGGCTACCTAAACCCGCCATATCCATGGCTTTGCCTATGCTGAGATGAGCGCTGCTGGAGGTGTACGCGACTAAACGTGTGGTGCCGGCAGCAACGCCAGCAGTGCGCACTGTTTCACCTAAGTAAACAGTGCGGGCGATTAAGACACTGATGAAATTAGCCATTGACGTGCCACTTACCAGTAAGCCATGCGCCGTCTCTGGAAATTTAAATTGCTGACAAACCCAGCGTGACAGTTGCCGCTCAACTTCAATAGGGGCTTGATAACGCCCACCCAGATTAGCATTGACACCTGCGGCTAACATTTCTGCCAACATCCCAACCGCAGTGCCACCGCCATGTACCCAGCCCATAAAACCAGAACGCGTGTTGCCAATGCTGTAAGGTAAAATTGTCTTCATAAACAACTCATGGACATCAGGCAAGGGCGTTGCTTGGTCGTTTAAGGGTTGCTGAAAGGACTGGTAAATAGCATCGGGCATCGCCTGCCAAACAGGTTGTTCATGGGCAGCTTCAAGATAATCAAACATATCATCAAGCATCTTATGCCCTTGAGTTCTAAGGGCTTGCCAATCAGTTGGATCTAAGCTGTGGTGAAGAGGAGGTGGGCAAGGCATGCGTTTAGTGGCGAGTAAGTAGTGAGTTACAAGGCTTCGGCTAACGCTCAGCCAATGGTTTTGGTGAAAGGGAGTACGTGACTCACGCCACGCTTACTTCACTTCAGCCAATGGCTGTTGTACCGTTTATGTCGTCTACCTGTAGACATTAAACGAATCGCGATTTTATGACATCATTAGGCAATTTTGCCATGGCAATGCTTGTATTTAAGACCAGAATCACAAGGGCAGGGATCATTGCGACCAATTTTACTGCTTTCGCGTATAAATGGCGTGGAGGTGGTTTCTGTTTGATGTTCTTCGTCAAGTACATTAGCGGGTAAGTTTGCCGCATCGCTGTTGGTGTCTGCAAACACTTGTGGAGCTTGTGCATGTTCAAAGTGCATTTCTTTTGGATGTTGTCTTTGCTCATCCAGTGAATTCACGTCTTCTTCTTGGCGAATTTGTACTTTCATAATAATATCAACCACTTCAAACTTAATGTGCTCCAATAAACTGGTGAACATTTCAAAGGCTTCACGTTTGTATTCTTGTTTAGGATCTTTTTGTGCATAACCTCTAAAATGAATACCTTGACGTAAATGATCCATCGCTGCCAAATGCTCTTTCCAGCTATTATCAAGCACTTGTAACATGACAGATTTTTCAAAATGATGCAGCACGCTTTCAGTAAGATGATTCGCACGATCACGATGCGTTTTATCGACTATGTTAATAATATACTGACGTAAGCCTGATTCTTGAAGTGTATGGTCATCATCCAATAATTTTTTTACGGGAATGCTAACGTGATATTCATTGTGCAAATGGGTTTCTAAGTCATCAAGCGCCCATTGTTCAATCATGGTTTTAGGTGGGATGTAGTCAGTAATGACATTGTTAACCACGTCTTCGATAATCATCGAGATGATGTCAGAAATATCGCTTGCCGCCATTAACTCATTGCGTTGTGAGTAAATCACTTTGCGTTGATCGTTTGCCACGTCATCGTAAGATAAGATTTCTTTACGAATATCAAAGTTTCTATTTTCAACTTTACGTTGTGCATTTTCAATCGAGCGCGTTACCCAAGGATGTTCGATGGCTTCACCATCGCCCATGCCTAATTTTTGCATAAGACCTGCTACTTTTTCAGAAGCAAAAATACGCATTAAGTCATCTTGTAAAGAAAGATAAAAACGCGTTGAGCCAGGGTCACCTTGACGACCAGAACGCCCTCTAAGTTGGTTATCAATACGGCGTGATTCATGGCGTTCAGAGCCAATCACGTGTAAACCACCTGAGGCCAACACTTGATCGTGGCGTGCTTGCCAGGCCTGTTTTACTGCGACTTTATCGGCATCAGTTGCCGTTTCGCCTAAGGCTTTTAGTTCCGCTTCTAAATTACCACCCAAAACAATATCAGTTCCACGACCAGCCATGTTGGTGGCAATGGTTACTGCGCCAGGTATCCCTGCTTGTTCGATGATATGTGCTTCGCGTTCATGTTGTTTCGCATTTAAAACTTCGTGCTTGATTTTTTGTTGCGTTAATAAGTGCGATAAACGTTCTGAGTTTTCAATGGACGTGGTACCGACTAATACAGGTTGACCACGTGTTGCACATTCTTTAATGTCTTCAGCAACTGCTTGGTATTTTTCATCAGTGGTTAAATATACAACATCGCATAAATCGCGACGCACCATGGGGCGGTGAGTGGGGATAACGACAACCTCAAGGCCATAAATTTTATTTAATTCGAAGGCTTCAGTATCCGCTGTTCCAGTCATGCCTGATAATTTTTCATACAGACGGAAATAGTTTTGGAAGGTAATCGAAGCGAGGGTTTGGTTTTCGTTTTGAATAGGTACGTGTTCTTTGGCTTCAATGGCTTGATGCAAGCCTTCTGACCAGCGTCTACCAGGCATAATACGCCCTGTAAATTCATCAACGATAACGACTTCATTGTTCGCGACAATATAATCAACATCGCGTTTAAATAAGATGTGACCACGTAATGAGGCATTTAGATAATGCATCATCCGGATATTGGTGGCATCGTATAAACTGCTGCCAGCGGTAATTAAGCCCGTTTCAACCATAAGTTGTTCAACGTGCTCATGTCCCATTTCTGTTAAGAAAATTTGTTTGGTTTTTTCATCAACGGTGTAATCACCAGGAATTTCGGCATTCTCTTCTTTATCTTGCTGCGTTAAAAGAGGCACGATAGTATTGGCTTTAACATAAATCTCTGTACTTTCTTCAGTAGGGCCAGAAATTATTAACGGCGTTCTGGCTTCATCAATTAAGATAGAATCAACTTCATCCACCACTGCAAAATACAAATCACGTTGAACTTTTTGCTCTAAGCTAAACGCCATGTTATCGCGTAAGTAGTCAAAGCCAAATTCGTTATTGGTGCCGTAGGTAATGTCGGCGGCATACGCTTCACGACGTGAATGTTGATCCATTTGGCTAAGGATAACGCCAGTGGATAAGCCTAAGAATTCATAAAGCTTACCCATCCATTCGGAGTCACGCTTTGCCAAGTAATCATTTACAGTGACCACATGCACACCACGACCAGGCAGGGCATTTAAGTAAGCGGAGAGCGTTGCCATTAAGGTTTTACCCTCACCCGTTTTCATTTCAGCAATTTTGCCGTCATTTAAAATCATACCGCCAATAAGCTGCACATCAAAGTGACGCATGCCAAAAACGCGTGTGGAGGCTTCTCTAACCGTAGCAAAGGCTTCGGGTAGAAGTGAATCCAGTTTAGCACCTTGAGCTAAGCGGTCACGAAACTCTTGAGTTTTGCCTTGTAGCGCGTCATCAGATAATTTTTCGTAGTCTTGAGCCAGTGCGTTTACTTTTTTAACGAGCTTTTTCTTTTTATTTACCAGCCTGTCATTACGGCTTCCTACAACAATTTTAACTAGCTTACCCAGCATGTTTTTTTCCGGTTTGAATTAAAAATGATCGAAATGAGTTGAACGATTATATACTGCACACTGTATTAATTACAGTTAAAACGCCTTATTTAGTCATCTGATGAGCAAATATTTATTTGTCTTTTAGCTTAAATATCATCGTGTTGGTATGTTTTATCAGGTATTTTTAGCGCATATTATTACTTGCACATAGTTATTATAAAAAAAATAAAATTTAACTTAACGCACTAATTCATTAGTGTTTTTGTCGTCATTGCAGGCACTGAGGAGAAGAATTATGAAAGAAACAATTAAAATGTTGTTGAATTATTTCTTGATTGGCATTTTAGCCATCATTCCAATTGCAGTTATTTTACAAATCGTCATCTTTTTAAAAGAATTAGTTTCAGATTTATTTAGTTTTGTGTACGGTTATGCAGACAGTTATCTGTTTACAGCACTGTTTTTTAGTTTAAGTTTTATTATTGTTGTGTTTATTGGTTACAAAATAGTTAAAACAGGTCGCCCTTGGGTGATTACTATTTTTGATCATATTATCGAGAGAATTCCTTTTTTAAATACTATTTACCGGGTGTTAAAAAAAGTAATCGGTATGTTTTCTTCTCATGAGCAAAAAATTGCTAAAGAAGTTGTTTATGTTGAATACCCTAGCGCAGGTATTTGGGTGCCCGCGTATGTGACTAATCATTATGAAAATAAATATGTGTTATTTATTCCTACGTCACCAAATCCTACCTCTGGTTTTACCGTTATTGTTGATAAATCTAAAGTGATTAATTCAGAAATGGACATTGAAGGAGCCACCAGTTTTATAGTAAGTGTAGGCGTTGATTATGAAAAATCCGCTGAAATGACCAAATTACCTTAACGCGTTGAGTTTGCCGCGAATGCACGCTTGTTTTTAGTTTACGTATATTGACTTTTATTAGGCAAAAAAAGATTATTATGTTTTGTCTCAACACAACAACCCCATAGCTTATAAGTTAAGCACGTTTTTTTATTTACTAACGACTCAGGTGAGCAATGATACATAAACACGCGCAGTATTATTTTACGCATATCAAGCACGATATTCCTGCGGGAGTGGTGGTTTTTTTAGTGGCATTGCCGTTGTGTTTGGGCATCGCGTTGGCCTCGGGAGCACCACTGTTTTCAGGCTTAATTGCTGGTTTTGTTGGTGGTCTGGTAGTTTCTTGGTTAAGTGGTTCACAGCTGAGTGTGTCAGGGCCAGCAGCGGGTCTTACCGTGATTGTGTTTAATGCCATTGAAACCCTAGGCAGTTTTCAAGGGCTGTTAGTGGCGTCATTACTGGCAGGCATGATGCAGCTTGGTTTAGGGTATCTACGTGCGGGTATTATCGGTGCATTTTTTCCTTCAGCTGTTATTAAAGGCATGTTGGCGGCTATTGGTTTAATCTTAATAATTAAACAATTACCTCATGCCACAGGGCATAACGAAAGTTATGAAGGTGATGAAAGTTATATGCGCGAGACGGCTGAAAGTAGTTTTTTAGAGTTATTCGATGCCTTTAATAGTTGTTCATTAGGTGCTGTGATTATTAGCGTAGTTGCGTTAGGTATTTTGCTGCTGTGGGAAAGTAAATGGATAAAGCAGCAGGCTTTTTTAGCGTTAATTCCTGGGCCGTTAGTTGTTGTCTTGTGGGGGATTGGTTTTAACCTACTAACGCCAGTATTTGCCGCTAATTTAACCTTGACCAATGATTTTTTAGTGCATCTGCCCATAGCTCAGCAGCCTGCTGATTTCTTTGCTAATTTTATCCAACCCGATTGGTCGTATCTTAGTCATCCACAGGTTTACGGGATTGCCGTAACAATAGCAATTATCGCTAGTTTAGAAACGCTATTAAGCCTTGAAGCCACAGATAAACTAGATCCTTTAAAACGCTTAGCACCCACCAATAAAGAATTAAAAGCACAAGGTATTGGTAATATTATCAGTAGTTTGTTGGGTGGTTTGCCCATTACTGCGGTGATTGTACGGAGTGCAGCTAATATAAATTCAGGTGGGAAAACGCGTGTAGCCTGTTTTTTTCATGGCGTCTTACTGTTAAGCAGTGTGGCATTTTTTAGTGCCTATTTAAATTTTATTCCGCTCGCCTGTTTAGCAGCGATTTTATTACATACGGGTTATAAATTAGCGAAGCCAGCACTGTTTATTGAGTTTTACAAAAAGGGCATGAGCCAGTTTTTACCCTTTGTTATCACCATTGGCGCGATTTTAGTCACTGATTTACTTATTGGTATTGGCATTGGTTTAGTGATTGGGTTGATTTTTGTTATCAAGGCAAACTACCACGCGGCAATTACGCTGATTCAACAAGATCAGCATTACACTTTATTGTTTAATAAAGATGTTACTTTTTTAAATAAAGCCTTACTGCGCAAATTTATCTTAACCATTCAGGCAAATAGTACGGTCACTATAGATGCTCGACAAGCCAAATTTATTGATCATGATATTGTCGAAACGATTAACGATTTTTTACACACTACTGAAGATAACGCAATTACCGTTGAAGTGCTTGAGTTATATGGTAAAGAAAGCATGCCCAAGCATGAGTCGATCATTATTCAATAATTTGCTATGTTTTAGCTAACTTACCGCTTCACTCACACACGTAGCCACTCACTATGTCACTATTACCTACGCCTTCACCGTCTTTTGTATCCTCATTAAAAAATGATATTCCTGCTGGGTTGGCTGTTTTCTTGGTTGCCATTCCCTTATCCTTAGGAATTGCACTTGCTTCGGGCGCACCTATTTTTTCTGGGTTAATTGCGTGTATTATTGGCAGCTTATTGGTCGCCCCAATAAGTGGTTCGGTACTTGGTATCAGTGGCGCGTCGGCGGGCTTATCCGTTGTTGTATTAGCGTTTATTAAAGAATTTGGTTTTAATGATTTTCTGTTAATTCTGGTATTAGCAGGGGCTTTTCAAGTCTTTATGGGCTTAGTAAAAGCAGGGGTCATTGCCTATTATTTTCCCTCCTCAGTGATCAACGGCATGCTCACTGGTATAGGAATCATTTTGTTATTAAAGCAAATACCGCATGCTGTAGGCTATGACACCGATTACGAAGGCGATTTGTCTTTTTTTCAGGACGATAATTATTCGTCCTTGACAGAATTAGCCCACATGCTCAATTTCATCTCACCTGCCGCCCTTAGTATTAGTATTATTTCACTGATTGTCTTATTGGTTTGGGAACGCATAAAAAAACACAATGTGCCTATTTTACAATGGATTCCGTCCGTATTAATGAGCGTCATTGCCGGTGTTTTAACAGAGCATGCCATCGCCTATTACTTTCCAGAAAGAGCCCTAAGTCCCAATCACCTCGTGGCGATTCCTGTTATTGGCCACCCGTCAGATTGGCTGTATGAATTACATTTTCCAAGTTTTGCACATCTTGATCAACCTGCTATTTACCTTGCGGCCTTAACCTTAGCGCTTGTTGCTAGCATAGAAACCTTATTGGCTGTGGAAGCAATTGATAAGTTAGACACGCATAAACGTGTCACCCCCACGAATCGCGAACTCATTGCCCAAGGTATAGGGAATATGACCTCAGGCTTATTGGGTGGAATTCCTTTAACACAAGTGATAATTCGCAGTTCATTTAATATAAAAATGGGTGCCAAGTCTAAAGTTTCGGTATTGTTTCAAGGTGGCTTAATGCTGTTAACCGTGGTGTTTATTCCTAATTGGCTTAATCAAATTCCTTTAGCAAGCTTAGCAGCGATATTAATTGTCTTTGCCTATCGCTTAATGCAGCCAGCGTGGTTTGTTATTGTTTATCGTGCTGGGATTTATCATTTGGTACCTTTTTGTGCAACAGTGTTGGGGTTAGTTTTTACCAATATGCTTACGGGTGTACTGATTGGTTTAGCAACGGCCTTATTTGCCATCTTATTAGAAAACTATAAAACCTCGTTTTATTTACGTGAGATGCATATTGGCAATAAAATTATTTTACGTCTTGCAGAACATGTGTCTTTTTTAAACAAAGCCAATATTAAACAAACGCTTGAGCAATTGCCCACAGATTCAAAAGTGATTATCGATGCGACGCGATCAAAATATATTGATTATGATATTTATGAAATTATTCAGAACTTTAAGCAAGAAGCGTTGTTTAAGGGCATTCAGTTAACCATTGAAAACTTGCGTGGCTTTGGTGTTTTACCTAACTTGATCACAGCACGTCCGCCAACCTATCAAGATCAGCAGTCGCTTACGCCTTGGGATGTTTTAGAGCTTTTAGAACAAGGTAACGAGAATTTTGTTAATAATTTAAAAGCGAATCGTAATTTATTAGAACAAATCAACGATACCCGTCAAGGTCAATTTCCCATGGCGATTATTTTAAGTTGCATGGATTCACGAACCTCAGTGGAATTAATTTTTGATCAAGGTTTAGGCGATGTCTTTAGTGTTCGAGTTGCGGGTAATGTTGTTAATTCTGACATTTTAGGCAGCATGGAATTTGCCTGTAAACTCGCTGGCACAAAATTAATCGTAGTGTTAGGGCATACGCATTGCGGAGCAATAAAAGGTGCCTGTGCTCAGGTTAAATTAGATCATTTAACCCAAGTATTGGCTAAAATTGAACCAGCGATTAGCGCAGTGAATACAGAGCATAATATTACGATTACTTCTGATGCTAATCATGAATGGGTTCAGCATGTTGCGAATAAAAATGTAGAGCTTACGGTTGCGCATATTTTGCAAGAAAGTCAGGTCCTCAACGCCATGGTAAACGCTGGTAATATTGCCATTGTTGGGGCAATGTATGATATTGAAACCGGTGAAGTGATCTTTAATTCGCCTTCTTTCGCGAGTGCAAAAAAATAATTTAATAATACTCGCAACAGGGGTTGAGATGGCTAGCGTTCTTTAAATAAGTGAATAAACGCTCTTAAACTAAGGTACGGTCGTCCCCACTCGTCGCTCCACTGCTATTAAGTTAAGTTTTAATAATCAATATATTGTTGGTTTTATAAATCTCCCCATTCGACCAACTCATGACCGGCTCAGTCCCTCTTTTTTAAAGGGGGAAGACTGTTTTCATACCATGTAAGAAAAAAGTCAATAATTCCCACTTTTTAAAAAAGTAATGAGCAGGAAGGCATGTTTTCATGTCATATAAGAAAAAAAGTTAATAATTCCCCTCTCTGAAAAAAGGAATGAGCAGGAAGGCATGTTTTCATACCATATAAGAAAAAAAGTTAATAATTCCCCCCTTTGAAAAAGGGGGGGTAGGGGGGATTTATCAACATAATTATTTGCTCTATTGATGATTTTATTTAACTTAATAGCCGTGACCAGTCGCCCATCATGTTAATAAACGTATGAGCACCTATTTACTCATTTCATTTAGCCATTTATTTATCTAATGCTTACTTCACAAATTGTTGGTTATCTTGCGGCCACCTTAACCACCGCGTCCTTTTTACCACAGGCGATTTTAACAATTAAAACGCGTGATACAGACGGCTTATCATTAAGCATGTACAGTCTTTTTACGATGGGCGTTTTTTTCTGGCTTATTTATGGGATTTATCTTGGTGACAACGCCATTATTGTCGCCAATACCGTGACGTTTTTATTGGCAGTCTCGATACTTTCATGCAAAATTTATAATTCATTTTTTAAGAAAAAATCAGATTAATCTGCTCGCATTTAACTTATTCACTCATTAAAAATTGTATGACACATAGAATTACGCTTACCCGTTTTATTATTGAACAACAAGCTGAGACTACTGACGCTTCAGGCACTTTTACGCTATTACTTAATAATATTGTGACGGCCTGTAAACATATTGCCATTAAAGTTAATCGTGGTCAGCTTATTGATGTGCTGGGCAGTGCAGGTTCAGAAAATGTTCAAGGTGAAGTACAGAAAAAACTAGATATTATCACCCATGACATTATGGTCAATGCAGTGAATTGGACGGGGCAACTTGCTGGCATGGTGTCGGAGGAAATCGATGATTTTATTCGCATTCCAGCACCTTATAAAAAAGGTAAATATTTGCTGTTGTTTGATCCTCTCGATGGCTCTTCCAATATTGATATTAACTTATCCGTAGGCACTATTTTTTCTGTGTTACGTTGTCAAGAGGGCATAGAACCTGAGCTTAACGATTTTTTACGCCAAGGGTTTGAACAAGTCTGTGCAGGCTTTGTTGTGTATGGCCCTTCCACAATGCTTATTTTAACGACTGGGCAGGGCGTTAATGGCTTTACTTTGGATCAGGATGTGGGCGAATTTATTTTAACCCATCCAGCCATGAAAATTCCTAAACAGACCAGTGAGTTTGCTATCAATATGTCCAATCAACGGTTTTGGGAAGCCCCCGTGCAGCGCTACATTAAAGAATGTATGCAAGGTACGGAAGGCGTTCGCGGGCGAGATTTTAATATGCGCTGGATTGCTTCCTTTGTGGCAGATGGCTATCGAATTCTGACCCGAGGCGGAGTATTTTTATACCCCTTAGATTCACGTAATCCCAAGCAACCAGCCAGATTACGCTTGCTGTACGAAGCCAATCCTATGGCATTTATCATTGAACAAGCAGGCGGACTCTGTATAACTGGTTATGAACGAATGTTAACGATTATCCCCAGCAGTTTGCATCAACGTGTGCCGGTCATGATGGGCTCAAAGGATGAAGTTGAGCGCCTCTTAATGTATCACCAAGAAGGACAACGCGACTAAGCAGTGCCTTTAACGCGC
>CAJAQT010000010.1 GCA_903944165.1 uncultured Methylococcaceae bacterium
AGAAACTCGTAGAAATCTAGCCATTCTTGCTGGGCATGAGCAGGTAACGTGGATAAATCAACAGTTGGCATAATGTTTCACCTTATACATAGCAGGTATTGCGACTATAGACCTGCCCGATTTTTAAAGCCAGACAGGTGCTAGGATCAGTTTAGTTATTTATTTTTACACAATAAATCCATTGTCACGGGCGGGCGTGGGGAAGACCCACTCCCACGGTCGTGAGAAAAAACTACTTTCATCCTTCGTGTACAAAATCAACAATTTCATCCACTGTTAGGTTGAGTGGAATGCTTTTTATATCCAGTGGGGATTTTGTAGCGTTTACTGGCGTTAGCATAAAGGCTTGACCCTCTTCACTGTTAATCTGAACGCCACCATCTAAGATGGCTTGTTGCAAAATAGAAGTAAAATTTTGTTTTGCTTCTGAAAAATTATAAATGTGCATAAGTTACTCCAGAATAGTAATGCCAACAGATTTTGCTGCTTCGATTAAATCTGTGTCCAACGTAAGCAACGGTGTTTTTGTTTGCAAAGCGCATTGAATTAAATAAGCGTCATAGGCATAAATTTTTAGTTGCTCAACCAGTTTCGTCGTATTGATAAGAGGCACTTCTACAAATTTAATCGGTATTTGTTGGTACAGAGCAATACAGGATTGTGCTTGTGACAAGGTAATACGATTACGCTTTAACATTGCCGAAAACGCATTGCCGATTTCCCAATGTACAGAACTTGGAGCGAGTAGTTGTGCATGAACGGTTAATTCAATAATTCTGTTTTTGCTGGGTTCATGAGCAATTACCGCGATTAACGCCGAGGTATCAATCGTAATATTGGTCATTTTCAGAACTCATAAGGCACAATTTGTAAAAGTCCACAACCAAATGCCCTGCCCCGTCCAATGCCAGTTTGAAAACTCTGCACAAATTTTTCTTTGTCGGTTACGGTTAAACGCCCGATTAATTTTGCTTGTCCTTGGGTTATTGTTTGCCCGCCTTTTTCAAAACGTTTGACTTCAATTTCTCTGACTTCTAAATGCTCTGGACTGACGTTAAAACCCCATCGCGATGCTTTTTCGATAAACCACGCGGCAATCTCTTCGCGCGTTCGTAAGGCGATAATTTTACGACTTTGGTTTTCGCGTTGAGTAGGATTCATAACCACTTCAAAACGATAGTGTTCATAATTTAAAAAACTATCAGCGATTTTCTTAATTGACAGTTCACCGTGTTCTGAAATATTTGGTTGGCGGTTAGACAGGATTAAAATTTTTCTTCCGTTAAAATCACCGCCTTTGTCCGCATACAGAATCCCGCTGGAAATGCTGGTTTGTTTTTCTTCTATGCTACGCACATCATCAAATAAATCATACACCACACGATGCAAGGAATACGCATCGGTGATTTTTAGTGCTTTTACATCGGCACGGCTTAGGTGTAATGCGCTGGCTATCATGCGTTTTCCTCATCAATTGAATAATGACGGTAAAAATTTTGCGCCCATTTTGCTTTAGCCCGTTGGCTATCAACATTAAACCAATACAAGTCATTAAGTAAATCAGCATAGTTCAATTGAATTCCCGCTTTTGAATTAATTAAACTAAACAATGAGCGCAATACACGACAAGCTTCATGTGTGGAATCACAGGCTAATAAACGCCGTAATTTGGCCTGGGCTTGTTCACTGTCTTTACCGTCCTCATAACAACGGGCAATCGCTTCACCAATCCGTACCGTACCATTGTGTTCTGCTTTTGCTTTTGCCAATGCCGCTGCAATCGTGGCATAGGGTAAGCGTTCATGGTCTTTGTCGATGTCGATAAATCGTGCTAGATATTCCCAACTTTGATATTCAGTCGCTGGATTATCTGCACGTTTTAACGCTGCGGCAGCACTATTATTTTTTTGAATTAGCTCAATAATGAATTGAACGAATTGCTCACTTTTATTTAGTTTGGTTGTTTCGCTCATGCCTTAACCCCTGGGTGTTTGCTATTTTTCAGATATTTGCTTAAGTTCGGTAAATTCTCTGCCCACGCGTTTAATTGTCGTGCGGTATTGTTGGGACAGTAGGCGTTGTAAGCAGCACTAACGAACTGGGCAAAATCTTTGCGTAAGACATTGGTTTGTTCTTCGCCTTGCCCGCAAGCGTTGACTAAATCTTGAAATTTACGCTCAGACAATTGCCAAAACAGGTTACTTGCCGCAGCAGCTTGATTTTTTCCTTCTGCTTTTTGACTTTTGAAATAGCTCATCGTCGCACCGTAAACAATTTTGGCGAGCAGGTCTAGTTCTGCCATTTCCAGTTTTAAATTGCTGTACCAATTTTCACCTAAATAATGACTGTCCATAAAAGTAACCGATTCCAGAAAATCATCTGAACCTGAAACGAATTGTTCACCTGCATTACTGCTTACTCTTAAGCCACCTGACCATAAACCCAATTTTGGCACAACTGTTCGGGCACGAAGTAAGCCCTGTTTAACATAAGGACATTCAAAACCACCACTATTGGCTTCCATAAAACTTAATAACGCTGTTAAAAATCGCCACGGTCTACGCTCAGTATCGACCCATAAAACTTTAGCTGGTTTAGTGGCTGGGTTGATCGCCACGCTAGGATCAATCATGCCTGTTTTATAGTCAAGATGGGTAATTCCTTCGGAATAATGCAAGCCTTTATCATTCAATAAACAAAAACGTGATAATGGCAATAATCGACCCATAAGACTATTTTGTAATCCTTGTGCTATTTCGCATTGTTCGCCTTTTGGCATCACTTCCCAAGGAGCAACACCTAAGCCGTTGGCATAAGGTAAATTTTGGATGTGTTCTTGAGTAAATAAGTTAAGCCATAAGGTTTCTAACAGTGATTTACCCTGTAAAAAATTATGCAAAAAACCCATAAAACCCAATGATGCGCCTGCCTTGCCTGTAGATGCTTTGCCTTTATCGTTTGATTTTCCTGAATAACCCGTTGATAAAACAATTGAGTTATCAGTTTTTTTACCACCTAAACCAAACCCCATAAGCTGAACTATCAGCAAGGCTTTGTCAGCATCATTTAGTATTGTTTCAATCTGTAATGCATTTAAAATCGTGGTGTTACCCGTGGCAATTTCGGGTAACACTGCACCGATGCTTTGTGTGCTTGCTGTTAAAATTTCGGGCATTTGTAAAAAAGGTTTTTCACCATACAAATAAAATTTATCGTGATGTTTTGCCAAATAATCCAAACACTTTTGCACTAAACCGTCTGCGCCTAACGCTTCCCACGCTTCATTATCTTTGGGTGTGCAAGCTGCTTGTGCGATAGCAAGCAGCAACTTCATTAAAGCAATTTTTTGTACTGGATTGCCACCTAAAGTACGGTAAGTCGGCTCAGTGAAAATCTGCATCAAACTCACTCGCCCTACATCAGCAATTGGAATCCAAGGTTTATCTGTAAGGTTAAAACTATTTGGCTCTATGATCATTTATTAGCTCCTGTTTTTTCTGCATAATAACCTAGATGATTGTTATAACTTAACTTGTATTTTTCTAATGCTACCCCCCCTACCAAACTCTTAATTTCGTCTGATTCATTTACAATTGCCACCCGCAATAAGCTTTCACCAAACTCAGGATTGCCTAGGTAAATATATTCTTTTAACCAGTCTAGTTCCTTGACTGATAAGGATTGTGGCGCAAGATAGTTGGCAACCTGCACGGTGTTTTTTAGTATCGTTGCGGCTAATTCACGCCAGCGGCTTTTGTCTTCAGCTTTAATGCTACGTGGTAATACAATTTTTTCATTATTAAGTAGCGTTATTTCAGTACCGGTTTTATCGGCATTGTGTCTAAACCGGCGCAATAGCAAAACTTGCATACTATCCTGTTCGCTGTAACGGGTACTGGCTGTTTCGGGTAAGGTTTTTCCTGCTTTCGCTAAACCAAATAAGGCGAGTTGATTTAATTCAGCACGCTTTTTTTCCAATTCGGATTGATAACGTCGCATCTTGCCAACTTCCTCATTCTCAATATACGTAGCTTCAATCAGTTCACGAATTTGACTAGGTAAAATCACGTTTTTTAAGTCATGCCAAACATTTAAACTGCGGCACAGCACATAAGGACTATAAACTTTCGCGCTATTGCCAAATAAATCAATATGTTCTATGGCTGCGGTTAATTCTGGCACTAACAGCCATGCTTCACATTGTGCTGATTTGTTTCTATCTGGATTTTCATGGCGCCATAATCGCCCCATTCTTTGCAATACCATATCGGTGGGCGCGAATCGGCTCACTAAAAAATCAGCATCAATGTCTAGTGATTGCTCTAAAACTTGCGTACCTATTAGAATCCGCCCTTTAGCTTGTCGCGCTTCTGCATTGTCTTTGCCATACAATTCGACCCAATGACTTTCTTTGTCGGCTCTATCTGTTTTTAGAAATCGCGAATGCAATAAACCACAGTCAATATCCATACTGTTTGCACGAGTGTTTAATACTCGAAATAACTCTTGCGCTTCGGCAACTGTGTTTTCAATCCATAATACTTGTTGACCTTGTTCGGCGCGAATTAAAGCTTCTTCAATTGCTTCACTATCATCTTGGCAACAATGAATTGTCACCTTGTGATTATTTAACGGTGCAACGGTTAATTCTTGCAATTCGGCTTTGTGAGATTTGGCAGAAATCAGTGGATATGCTTGTGCCTGAACAGATTGAGCTAATAGTTTTTCTCTACGTTCTTGAGTTAAAGTCGCACTGAGAATAATTACTGTGCAATGTAAGTCACGCAACTGTTTAACCAATTCATCCAAGATTGTGCCAGTGTAAGCATCATAACTATGCACCTCATCCAGAATTACCACTTTACCCGCTAAGCCAAAGGTTCTAACAAACCCGTGCTTTACATTCATTACCGCCATTAACGCTTGGTCAATTGTTCCAACTGCAAACGGTGCGAGAATGCCTCGTTTACTACCCGCAAACCATGAGCCGTTTGGATTACCTTCAACACCTAATTCAGTTTCTTTTAACCAAGCATTGCCGTGTAGTAGCAGTGCTTTTTTATGTGAACTATCGTCAGTAAGAATTTTGTCCAAAAATTGATTCACACGATCATGGATTTTGTCCGAGGTAAGTTGTGTTGGCAGGGCAAAGTAAATGCCTGTAGCTTGTCCGTGGCTTATTGCTTTATAGGCTGCATAAAGCGCGGCTTCCGTTTTACCGAGTCCCATCGGGGCTTCTAAAATATAAACCCCTGCTTGTGTTGCCTGAGTGAATAGTTTTTCTTGGCTATCGCGGGGCTGGAAATTGAAAATATCAAAAAAGCTTAAATTGGCTTTTATTTCTGGGCGGATAAATCCAGCGTTATCTAACGATTGCTTGATGAGAGGTTGCCAGTCAGTTATTGGATTATCAAAAAGGGAAGATGAACCAATCCAATCAGCAACACTGGTTAATCCAGCTAAAACACGGGCGTGCTCTGGACTTCGTACAGAGGGAAAATCACATTTCAATAAATCGCCTTTAAGTCTGGCAACTAATTCTTCACGGCGTTGTTGCCATGCCGCACCACCAAAAACAGCATCCGTTGCTAAATTGGATAGTGCTGGCGAATAACCATGATGTTGCCCTAAAATTTCAGGAATAAACTTGCCAACGGTTAACGCATCAGCGGCAGCTTGACTGACTCCTGCATGACCACCCCAGTTTTTTTCTATGTCTGGATTTATGTTTTTTAATTCAGGCTTTGAGTTTTTCTGATAATTGCTCGTGCCGCGATAAATTTTTTCTTGAAAAGTTGGACTAACTTTTCCGATGTCATGACAAGCAGCAATGAGTTCTGAACCTTCGGGAAATAAATCCTTGCGTAACCATTCAGGCATCCTAGTCATAAGCTCTCGTGCTACTTCACCAACAATCTGGCAATGATTTAAAACATTTCTTCCAGCTTGTTGTTTGTCATACGTTTTTGCAAGGCAATTTTCTAATAGTAACGCAGTCACTGTGGTGTTATTTGTAACGATGCTTGGTCTTTTCATGATAATCCCAATTTTTTAGAAAAAACTGATGTGATGCAGTTCTGCAATGCTCATTATGTCTGGCCGACCAGCGTCACAAGAAACAGTGTGGAATAGGCTATAACATGACGGGGTTTAGTGGCAGCACTAAGGCATAAATCGCACTAAGCGATAGCCTATGCTACTTATATTTCTGTTCATAGCCATAATGAGAATGCTGGCTTTTGGCACGATGCCACACGATGAGAGCGTTGGGGCTGCCCCCAACGCTAATTGCCCTCATCATGCGGCTAAATTTGGTTATCTTCGGGGGTTATTTTGAGCGCTTAGTTGAGTTATACGTAAAGGAACTCACTACGCC
>CAJAQT010000011.1 GCA_903944165.1 uncultured Methylococcaceae bacterium
AATAAAATCAAGCCAGCAATGGTTTGCATGAGTAAGCGCATGCCATCTAAAACCAGCATGGCTGTCGATTTCTGCACCGTTTGAATATCAAAAAAGCGATTGATTAACTCTGCACCACGATGCGTGTCGTACAAATGCCGACATATTTTTGGCAAACGATACGCTAAATCTGTTGCAAGCCGCACAAATAAACGGCGTTGTATCATTTCAGCAAGATAGGATTCCAAAACAAAAATCACACCCAAAAATGCCAAAAACACAAATAAAATGGTGCAAAGCACCACGAGCGGTTGTCCCATACCGCCCATTGCAATAGTGTTTACAACAGCTTGCACAGCAATGGGCGCAGATAGCGCAAGTAATCCCGAACCTAAACCCAGCCCTAAAATGAGCCACAAATCCTTTTTTTCTGGGCGAAGCATGGCAATCAGGCGTTCAAAAGGCGTTAAATGGTGAGGGTGATCGTGAGAAACAGCTTGTTCGAGCGGTTTTTTGGGCTGAATCATTAAAAAATCTGTTTGTTGCAAAATAGATGTTTTAAACAATTCTTGTACTTGTCCAAAATTTAAAATGTGTTCTTCAACCGTTTCGTCTTCAATTCGCACCACGCGAAATTTGCCAGCAGAAAAACCGTAAAAAAGTACCCAACTTTCATCGGGTAGCAAACTCAAAAAAGGCGTTTGCACACTGGAATTATTCAGCGCGTCTTGCAACGAAAGGTTAACATTTTCAACGTTTAAATCGATCTCATTACACAGCACAGGCAAGTCCTCTAACCAATTAGAAATGCCTTTTTGCGTGAGATGAAAAAGTGCTTCAAAAGATTGTGGTTGCTCAAATTGAGTTAATAAAAAATGGAGTAGTGTGTGACTCGCATATTTAGACAGATGAGGATGTTTCATAAAATGTTAACAATGTGTTTTACCGTTCAATTTCCAAAAAATGTTACTTCA
This sequence comes from uncultured Methylococcaceae bacterium, assembly GCA_903944165.1. Classification (GTDB taxonomy): domain Bacteria; phylum Pseudomonadota; class Gammaproteobacteria; order Methylococcales; family Methylomonadaceae; genus Methylovulum. The sequence goes on from CAJAQT010000011.1 coordinate 954, forward strand.
CCTGTTGAAATTTCGTGAATACCACCAACCAATTTGAGTTCACTATTTGCCAGCATTTCCTTCAAAATCGGGCTGCGTTCAATAATAGATTGCACCGTTCTTTTTACATTAATAACGGCTACTTTTTCAACGAATTCGTTGTTGCTGGAATTGCGATGTGCTAACTCTGTTTTTTCGTCATAAACAGCGGGCTGAATTTTTGCAAGTAAGGCGGTCAGATTTCCCATTTCAACATGATCGCACGCACCTTTTATTGCGCCGCATTTGGTGTGACCTAGCACAGCAATAATTTTTGCGCCTGCCACTTTACAGGCAAATTCCATACTGCCCAAAACATCTTCGTTGACGATATTCCCTGCAATGCGAACGCTAAAAATATCGCCTAAACCTTGATCAAAAATCAGTTCTGCCGACGTGCGTGAATCGATGCAACTTAAAATAATTGCAAACGGATGTTGACCATCAGACGTTTCGTTGGCTTGTTCAAGCAAATTTCGATTGGTTTTCAAGTTGTTCACAAAACGATGATTGCCTTGTTTTAAAAGTTCTAATGCCATTTCAGGTGTAATGGCGGCTTGCATTTCTTTAGTGAGTGTTTTCATTATGTCCTCCGTGTAGATAATTTATTTGTTATGAAGAGACGATGTTTTTGGGCTTTCTGTGAAGACATGATTGCACCGTCTCTCATTAACGTATGAACTAATAAGCTACTTTTTCAAACGATTTCAAACGATTTCAATCAACACTTCATCAGGATTGGCAGGTTCACCTTTGACAATATGCACGGCTTTCACGGTGCCACTAATTTGTGCAGTGACTTCGGTTTCCATTTTCATCGCTTCGGTAATTAAAACTGCTTGTCCTGCGATAACTTCTTGTCCAACTTTCACTAAAACATCAATGATATTGCACGGCATACTGACGGTCACATCGCCTTTGCCTTTCGGTTTTGCGCGTTTGCTTGCAATCGTACTTTTTACCGCGCCCTGCGTTCCGCCTTCAAGCACCATTTCATCAAGTGTTTCCACGACAATTTCTTCTGGCACGCCATCAACCATAAAATAAAAATGTCGCATGGTTTGATTTTTCGGGCCTGCGCCTGTGACTTTGACGTGATACGACTCGCCATGCAACGCAACATTAAATTCCGTTGGCGCGGTGGAATTATCCGCAGGTTTTGTGTCAATTTCGAGCGGTTCAGGAATTAACGTGCCGTGCAAACGTTGTTCTAAAAATTGTTTGCCTACTTCTGGGAACATCGCATAACTCAATACATCTTCATCATTTAGCGCGAGCGTTCCAATTTCTTGGCGCAAATTTTCAAATTCAGGTTTGAGTAAATCCGCAGGACGGCAATCCATCACCTCTTCTTTACCAATCGCATATTTTTTCAACTCACTGTCAACGCTGGCAGGCGCTTTGCCGTAACCGCCTTGCAAATAGCGTTTCACTTCGTTGGTAATCGTTTCATAACGTTTGCCTGTTAGCACATTTAACACGGCTTGCGTGCCAACGATTTGCGAGGTTGGCGTAACCAGTGGCGGATACCCCAAATCTTTGCGAACGAGCGGAATTTCTTTATAAACCTCGCCAATTCTATCAAGCGCGTTACGCTCTTTTAATTGATTGGCTAAATTTGAAATCATGCCGCCTGGTACTTGAAAAACATGAACTTGCGTATCAATGCCTGTAAATTCGCTTTCGTAACGGTGATATTTTTTTCGCACGTTGGCAAAATAATCATTCACCGCCTTGAGTTTTTCTAAATCGAGTCCAGTGTCATAAGGCGTGCCTTTTAACGCGGTGACTAAACTTTCTGTCGGTGGGTGGCTGGTGCCGCCAGCCCACGAAGATAAAGCGGTATCAACGTGCTGGCACCCGGCTTCAATGGCTTTGAGTTGGCACATTTCAGCTAAACCCGAAGTTGAATGACTATGTAAATGCAACGGCAAAGCCACCGCATCTTTGAGCGCTTTCACCAGTTCGCTGGTTGCGTAAGGCGTTAATAAGCCCGCCATATCTTTGATAGCAATTGAATCACAACCCAGTTTTGCTAACGCTTTGCCAAGCTCCACAAATAACGAAATGTTATGCACAGGACTTGTGGTGTAACAAATCGTGCCTTGTGCGTGTTTGCCCGATAATTTCGCAGCGTCAATCGCGGTGGTTAAATTCCGCACATCGTTGAGCGCGTCAAAAATTCTAAAAACGTCCATGCCGTTTTCTGCGGCTTTTGCGATAAAAGCACGCACCACATCATCAGAATAATGACGATAACCAAGTAAATTTTGCCCACGCACTAGCATTTGCAATCGAGTTTTTGGCAACGCCGCTTTTAATTTTTGTAGACGCTCCCAAGGATCTTCTTTTAAAAACCGCAAACACGCATCAAACGTTGCGCCGCCCCAGCATTCCAGCGACCAATAACCCATATCATCAAGCATTTCACATGCTGGCAACATATCTGCCGTGTGCAGGCGCGTTGCGATTAAAGATTGATGAGCATCTCGTAAAATAACATCTGTAATATGAACTTTTTGCATTGTTGTTTTCCTTAAAATTTACAAACCAGTGTGCGCTGCCATCGCGGCGGCAATCACTTTTGCGAGTTCTTCGGGTTGAAGTTTGTTGGAATAATGAACTAACTCTGGGTGTTTTTCGACAAAGCCTGTGTTAAACGACGCAGCTTGGAACTCAGGGTGTTTGAGAATTTCAAGGTAATAAGGAATCGTGGTTTTAATGCCAAATAAGCCCATATCTTTTAACGTGCGTTCGCCGCGTTTAATCACATCTTCCCACGTTAGCGCACTGACAATTACTTTAGCGAGCATCGAATCGTAAAACGGTGGAATTTCATAACCTGTGTAAATCGCGGTATCGGTTCTCACACCAGGGCCACCTGGCGCGTAATAACGTGAAATTTTGCCAAAACTCGGTAGAAAATCATTTTGTGGATCTTCGGCATTGATACGAAATTGAATGGCGTAGCCGCGTCGAACAATGTCTTGCTGTTTAAAGCGCAAGGTTAGCCCCGCCGCGACGCGAATTTGCTCTTCAACAATATCAACGCCTGTAATCGTTTCCGTAATCGTGTGTTCAACTTGCACGCGGGTATTCATTTCCATGAAATAAAAACGCTCTTTGTCATCAAGCAAAAACTCAACTGTTCCTGCGTTGGTGTACCCCACTGCTTTTGCCGCTAACACGGCTAGCCCACCAATATATTGACGTTGCGCTTCATCGAGTTGCGGCGAGGGCGCGATTTCAATCAGCTTTTGATTACGTCGTTGAATGGAACAATCACGTTCATAAAGATGAATGGTATTACCGTGCGTATCCGCTAAAATTTGCACTTCGATATGACGCGGATTCACCACGCATTTTTCTAAAAATACTTCTGCACTGCCAAAGGCTTTGGTGGCTTCTGAAATCACGCGCGGATAATTTTTTTGTAAATCTTCGGACGTGTCACAACGGCGAATGCCCCGACCACCACCGCCTGAGGTGGCTTTAAGCATAATCGGATAACCAATTTTTTCAGCAATGTCGAGTGCTTGCTCAAGGCTTTCTAAATTTCCTTCTGTGCCAGGTGTGACAGGAATTCCCGCAGCAATCATGGCTTGACGCGCGTGGGTTTTATCACCCATTCGCGCAATCACTTCTGCATCAGGGCCAATAAACACAATCCTGCGTTCTTTACAGACTTTGGCAAAGTGCGCGTTTTCAGACAAAAAACCATAACCTGGATGAATCGCATCACAACCCGTTGCCGCCGCTAAATCCACCAGCGCGTAAACGTTCAAATAACCCGCAAGCGGTTCACTCCCAATACAATAGGCTTCGTCGGCCTTTTTGACATGCAAACCAAAACGATCTGCCTCGGAATAAATCGCCACCGAGCGAATCCCCATTTCAGCGCAAGCGCGAATAATCCGCACCGCGATTTCACCTCGATTCGCAATTAAAATTTTGCGTAACATTCTCTTCCTCCAAAAATGGGCGAACAAAAATTAATGAACAATGTTTAAACTGGAAAAAACTAAAGATTCGAGGAACAAAATAATGTCAGCTTCATTTTTTTCTTCTCCAAAATCGGTTAAGGAAGGTAAATGATTCATAAAAAAATTCTGCAAATGTGCCATTTCAATAATTGTGCTGGACAGCGATTTTGGATACGGATAAGTCGGATTACATTCAAGAATAGTGTTGCCGATTTTAGCGCAAAGGTCTTTGTAAGGTTTGAACAGGTGATCTGTGTTATCAACGGTTACTTTTTTTGTCAAATACGCTTTCGAGCCTTCAGTGACAATGATTTGATGCAACACACTTTCATTAACGTGCGTTGTGGTGATGCTGTCATCAATCGGGGTGGCAAGCAGCGCAATTGTTTTTTTGAGTTTTACAACGGGGTCAGTAATGTTGTGAGTGTGAAATGTGACTTGATATTCCAACCAACTCCAATACCACGCCGTGATATACATCAAAAGTCGATGTTTATTTTCAAAATAGCGATAAATTCCCGCTTCAGTTGTGCCGATAGTTTTGGCTAATTTTTTAAACGTAAACGTCTCAAAACCATCTTCGTGAATCAGTTGAACGCTGTGCAAAATGATTTTTTTGCCTAGTTCAGTCGCTTCAGGATTTTTGACGAATAACTTTTCGTTCATTTTGATTTGTAGCTGTAATTCCATCTCAATTTCCGTTTTTAAAAATAGGATTTTTTAATTAAAAAATAGCCTTCAAACTAAATTTGATATGAATACTATCATGCGTGATAAATTTAGCAACTAAAACTGGCTCAATGATATTTTTACTGGCCGCATCATTCTGAGCGCTGATGAAATACAAGCCGTTACGGATGTGCTTGATGGGTAAGTTCTTGCGCAGAAATAAGCGTATACCTATCAATCATAAATTAAGCTCCGTAGAGACGCGATTTATCGCGTCTAAATGCTAACACGTGGGTTTTTAAAAGTAGGGGCGCGATAAATAAAGACGCGATAAATCGCGTCTCTACGGTGACGATACCGTTTTGCAACAAGTCATTAGTTTAGAGCGTCTTCGCTCGTTATACTGCAAAGCAGTTATGAGCTAATAACTATTCCAACGTATTTAAACAGGATTCCCACAATGACAAGTACCCAACAACGCGCCGAATTACAACGCCAAATTTGGCAAATTTCTCGTTCCCACGCTCCTGCGTGGGAACGCATACGGACGCTGAATAATGGGTAGAAGCCGCTACAAAATAACCCAACCGCAACAGGTGCACTTCGTCACCCTGACAGTGTTGCACTGGATTCCGGTATTCACCCGCCCTGATACCGTCAACATCCTGCTCGATTCCCTGCGTTTTTTAAGCAAGAAAGGGCTTCATGTGTAGGCGTGGGTCGTGCTGGAAAATCACTGCCATTTTGTACTTCAAAGCCAGACGTTGGATCATGATATTGCCAGATTCAAATCATGGACGGCGAAAAGCCTGATTCAATATCTTGCGCTTCATAATGTCAGGCAAATTCTGGATCAGCTGGCGTTTTACAAAAAAGCCCATAAGGATGATCGTGCGTATCAATTCTGGCAAGAAGGCGTTCACCCTGAACTGATTCAGAGAGAGGATATGATGCGGCAAAATATTGAATATATTCACCAAAACCCGGTGAAGCGCGGTTATGTCGACGAAGCCGCACATTGGCGCTATTCCAGTGCCAGAGATTATGCTGGGAAATCAGGGTTATTGGAGGTTAGCCGGAGATGGTGAGGACGGTATGCATTACCACGCGGGAGCGTGGGAATGAGAAAAAAATTGCCGCTTTTGTTGAGAAGTTTAAAGGCGTGGGTGGACAGGTTTAAACTCGTTGATCAACGGTCAAAAAAGGGGGGTAGCACTCTGATTTTTAGACACGATTGTTTTACAAAAATAGCATAGCTGCCCATTAACAATGGACATTATTTATCACCATTGTGGGGTAATTGTTTTTTAGTTGGATAATTTTGTGTCATCGTTTATTAGCCAGTAAATTATGCAGTTAACCCTCTACTACAGCCCCTATCTTATTAAAAATGATGACTATCCCTACCTTAACATCACGTATTGACCATATTCGTCAGCTGCTAACATCAGCGATTGATATTAAGCTTCAACGTGATCATAAACACGGCCACACGCAAGCACTTACTGATCTTCAAGACGCCTATGATCTTGCTCGTGAAGAACCGTTATTACCTACACCTTGGCCAGAAATCACCAGCTATCGCTTAGCTCATTTGCGGATGCGTAAGGCATCTAACAAGGAAGAATTAAAAGATATTGAGAAACTTTTTGCTGAAATATCAGCTAAAAACAGGCTTACGCTAGGCATATTACCTAACATTTATCAGTTAGCTATCCGTATGCGCTTAGGGGAAGATTGTGCAGAGTTGTTTGCTGAGACAGTTTGTTTACTTGACCAGCCTAACCCTTTCTTAAATACCCCTAAGAAGTTAGAGCACACGCCAGTCCTTAATAATCAAATTGTTAATTATTTAGAATTACTTGCCTATGTGGGGGGCTTTGATTATTGCAATTTGGAAGGACGTTATTCCTATGACGATCCCTTTAAGGATCTAGGTTTGGGCGGAGGCTTTATTGTTAAAAGTAATTTTGTTGAGTTACCTGATATTCAGATGCCACTCTCATTGGCTCTTGCTCAAGCCTTTGAGCTTGCCGGCGATGACGGCTTAGTTCTCTCATGGGTAACATCAAACTTAACTGACTTCCATTGTTATCAACATTCAAAGCAAACGCCAGAACCGAAAGCTTTGAATCGAGCGTGGTCACTATTATTACGTGAAATGATAGCTGAGGGTAAGTTGTATAAACGTGAGCTTCAACCAGATGATACACGTAAGCATCTTGAGCGCATGAATACATTTCTCGCAAAAAAATTAAACGTTGATAAAAAAACGATCTTTGATGACGCCGGAATAGAAAAAAAGTTGTCGTCTGAACTTAAGGTTTTTGGTGTATTTTTTAAGGAACGAAAAAAAAGTGTCACAACGTTGTCACAACAAAATTAGGTAAATCATGCACACTAAAGCCTCATTCATCTTAAGAGGAAAAACGCATGACTCAGCATACACAACGCACCACCTACAAAGTTTTTGTCTATGGCTCCAATACTCATTTTGAAGAGTTAAACCATTGGTGTGCAGCAAAGTCAGAATCCCTCAATATCATAGCTACCGAACCAGCATGGTGCCCAGATTACCAGCCGACTTATCATTATTTCAGCTCCGGTAGGCAATGTGGTGCGCTTGATTTATTGCCTGCCTTAGGAAAAACAACCTCAGGTGCATTATTAACAATTGATAACAATACCTTAAACGCTCTCAACCGTAAAGAAGGTGCTCCCCAGTGCTATGAGCAACAGGAACTCAGCGTGCTTACTGCCAATGGTAAGCAGCACCAAGCCATTACTTTTATCACTGTACCAAGCAAACGTTCAGCGACGCATACGCCGCCTAGCGAAGATTATGAGCGCATCGTGCGAGTTGGGCAGCGTGGACTGGGACACGATCCCCTTAACATGGAACAAGCAGCCGCCAACGAACCCATCACGCCAATAATCAAGACATTATTTGTTTATGGAACGCTGATGCACGATGAGAGTCGAAGCCATGTTTTGCCTCAGTATAAAATTACTGAGCGCCGAATGGGTCGAGTTCCAGGTCAGCTCTTTGATTTAGGTTTGCATCCTGCTTTACGACCCGCACAAACCCACTCAGATTGGGTTTATGGGGAATGTATCACCCTAGAAAACATTGAATCAGCCTTGCAAGAAACTGATTTAATTGAAGGTTTTCACGGCTTTTCTGATTCAGATAATGTCTATGATCGTCGATTACTTTACGTTACCCTGGAGGATGGTAGCTTAAAACTGGCGTGGGTTTATTTTTATCACAATGAACTTTCCGCGCAGCGCTTGGAACATGGACATTGGAATCCAAGGCATACCGATAAACCAGGTGAAGATTTGCCACCATTCAGTCTCTGTGTTGATTTTAATTGCACTGAATTTGAGCGCCGCATCGACCTACTTAAACATGCAACACAGCGTTTAGCTGGGGGCACATTAAACAGTGAGCAAGCCACGACTTTTGCAATAAATTTACTTCAGTGTCAACGTAATGAAGCAGAGCAAGCACTGGTTCCTGGTTCATGGTGTGTCATTCCTGGGACAGAGGGCATTCCTTCTGATGCACGTGTTGAGTTTGCGTTTATGCCAACCTATTGGGCGATAGCGTTTCTTTGTCGTTTTCAACTGGAATATCCAAAGCAAGCAGAACAGCTGCCAAATTTAACTCAAGCACTTGATTTAGCCTTGGATTTTTCTGTTAAACGAAAGTTAGCTGGGCACGGTTATGAGGCAGATCTACAACGATTTATCGCTGTAGAGATTTTATATTTAGGGCGCGTGCCAGAATGGCTAACTTTACATCGCACACGGGGTCAAGCTTTACGTTGCGCGTTAAGACAAGCAGGAAGGGATTTTCGGAGAAAAGTGTTAAATGAAGAAAAAGACCTTTGGTTTGAAATTCCTGAAACTGATTTATTAAGATTTTGCGCACAGTTAAAAATTAAGGGTTAAACCCAAGGCGTTCTGCCTTACACCGCTATGTAACACATAACATCGTTTTTTTACATCCTACGGCGGAACGCTCTATCAGACTTCCGCCTTACGAGAGTCCAACTTACGAGTTAACAGGCAGTTATTTAGTTGGAGAAAAAGGAATCAATGGAGCTTGATCCCATTGATTCGAAATTATTAAACGTTTTGGGATTTTAGTCGGTGTTTTTAGCTACTGGAATCAAAATCTCATTTCGTCGCAAGAACCACGGCGTAAACGGTGCATTGTATCTAGCCCATACTGCATCACCCACGATGACCAGCTTGTTTTTGTTAATCCATGTTTCAAGTTGAGATTTATTTTCAAGGTAATTTTCCTCACTCCAAAAACCTGAATAACGCACTGCGGCAATTTGGCGCGCGGGAACTTGACGCAAGCGGACGTTAGAGTTATCGGGCACTGGAAGCGTTTCTAGCGTGTACGAAGCAGGCATCATAAAACTTACCGCCCATTTAGCGTCTATACGTTGTTGCCCAACGGGAGCTGTCATATTAATTTTTTGACTGACAGGTTGTTGGGAAACTGGGGCCGTCATCGCCACCTTATTGCGTGTATGGTTATCACCAGAAATATAGCGAAAAAGACTATTGAATGCTTTGCTTCCTGCATTTTCAAGCTCACCTTCGACAATGATTTCAGCGAGAACATGGGGTGTATAGTCGCGTATTTCAAAGCTATCGTCTTTTTTTACCACAGTGTATTTTGCTTCTTCGGTTGCCATTGTATTTCTTGCCCCAACAAGTATAAAAGCCGCGAACAGCACGGTTCCAATTGAATATCTCATAATTACTGACTCAAAAAATGATTTGCCTAATGCGTTATTTAATACGGCAATCTGGTATCGTTGTCTACCAATTTTAATTCTTTATTCACCATACAACCGCACTCACCAATGAAAAAATTATTCGCTTTATTATTACTCCTTACCAGTCCTTTTGTATTTGCTGAAGAGCTTGAAACGCCCAGTTATAAGGTCACCATACAATCTAATTGTGCAGAAGGTTACGTATCTTGTGATGATGTGTCTTACACAGGAGTCAACAAAAAGTCAGGAAAATCAATAGCCTTGAAAGGCTCTACTTGGCATACCCTGTGTGCCGATGGTGTGACTCCATGTCGTTTCCTGGGTTATAAATTCAAAAACAGCACGGTGACCTATACGGTTTCAGAAGAAGGTCTGTTGGAAGTTGTCAAAAAAGGCAATAAGGTAATATTCAGTGAGCAAGGTAACTGGCATTAAGCGTGAGCAGGCGGATAGGCAATTCAACAGCCTCAACCAAAATATCCCGTCTTAAATTTATTATCACCAGCACAATTTTACAAACTGTCGGCACTTAGTTGCTTTAATGTCAGATATTGCTCGGTGGCTCAAAGCTAACGTTTTCTCTTGGCCATCAATTTTATATTTAAGATGAAAGTATTTTGCATCGTTGGGGTTAACTAAAAAAACATTCCTTTAGAATCTTATAACTTATAAGGCTTATCTTTAGGTTTTGCGTTCTTGCAGGCTGCGTTTGTTAAAGGCATTGTGGGGGGTATCTATTTTTAGTTAAGGCGACATACCCCCAAATTATGCAGGGTGTCACGATTCCTAATGGAGCGCAGAGACATAAAAAAAACCGTTAAGCCTTATGGCTTGGGGGTTCTGGTACTGTTTTAAACTACTTGAAATGTTAATTTGGTGGGGCGGCGGGAACTTAATTCT
>CAJAQT010000012.1 GCA_903944165.1 uncultured Methylococcaceae bacterium
GTGACCCGTAACGGTAAATCATTATTTAATAGGTTGCTGAATTTGGTAGAAATTCATCGTCCTTTGGCGGCGTTAGTTGTTGATGACAATAAAAATTTATCGGCCAAGATAAAATCTTTGGGCTTGTTACATTATTTAGGTGCGCCGCCTTCAACTGAAAAAAGTCTTGCCGTGCAAACTTTGCTACGCGATGAAGAAGGTGATGACGAAGACGATATAGCCGACGATATCAGGTGGACCAAAGAAAGTGAAGTCGTTGTAAGAGTTTTAAGAGACTACCTTTCGCTTTATCCTTTTGCTGAGGATGGCTTACGCATTCTGGCCGTTCATGTTGAAGAGTTGGTGACAATTCTGTCTGGCGTGGATCGCTTTTTACGGGATTATTTGAAATGCAGCTCCAGTGATTGGCCACCCTTTCATTGTGAGTTAATGGTTTATTCCACTTCATCTTCACCGCTTGCGGTTGAAAGTCGCTTGACTGCTTGGCGTGATCAACTTACAGAGGCTTATCGTGAGCATGGGCGACCAGTTATTTTGTCGGTTGCTCATCATTATGCGCCATCACAGAAAAAAATGGTGGCTCTGCTTAATAAAGAAGCACGCCTTTATGATATTGCTTTTTTGTTTAAATTTTTAGCGGGGGAACTGACTGGGGAGGCCGAATCGGCATTGCCTTTTCAGTATGATTTCAATGAGAGCAATATTGGTCAATTTCCTATTTGTGAGTATCCGCGACCGATTCAGGAAGGCAATAAGTTTCGTCGGCAAAGTTTGTTAAGTAATCGTCGGCTACGTATTCAAACCTATCATGCAGATTTATCTGCTCGGCTGCGCCATCCTCAAAATCCTGAAGATGAACATCTGATTTTTGGTCATATAAATTATGAGCCATGGCAAGAAGTTGTTGAGACCATGCATAGTAAAGCGCAATGGGTGGCGTGTATTGATCCTTTTGTGGATAAACATTTACTGGCAAGTAGCAATACCAATGGCCAACGTAAAATCGTCGGTTTTACTTCTGGGTTAGGTGCTTATGGTGAATTGAATTTGTCAATCTCCACCGAGCAAGACACGCTAACTCAACTGACTGACATGGTTAAAAACCATTTAACAGGCTTGCTTCCGTTTCAACAAGGTGATGATTTTGAAATGATGGCGGTCAATGTAGTGAAAGAGGCTGAGGACATAATCGGTCTTTCTTCATTGCGTGCAGTGGTTGGTCAAGGGGAAAAGATACGTGAGGTAATTGGCTTTGCAGCGGTTGGGCGGTTATTGGATATGCCTCAGGGCGTCGAAATGGTGCAGCTCTTACCTATTGATGCTTTATCGCATTGGTTTGTAGGCAGCGAGGTGGATTATTGCCCTGATCTGCTGCAATTGTCTTTAGTGATGCGTGAAAATGATATACCGTTAATTCAAGCTGTGTTGATAGAGTGTAAGTTTGCACAGCAAAACTCAATTCATCTAACTAAGGCTAGGGATCAAATTCAAGATGGATTAAGCCATTTGACTCAGCTGTTCGCACCAAATCGTAGTGATATTCGTAGAGTGTGTTTTGATCGTCGCTATTGGTGGGCACAATTACAACGCTCAATTACTTCCCGTTCAATA
>CAJAQT010000013.1 GCA_903944165.1 uncultured Methylococcaceae bacterium
CCCGTTTATCGTGACACCTATCGATTGATCTTAAAGATTTTTGAATGCACCAAGGATTTTAGTAAAGAATAATCACGTTATTGATAAAGCCGATAAAATCATGGTCACCTTACATGACGGTCGCCAACTCAACGCGGAATTAATCGGCACCGAACCGGCATCCGATGTCGCCATCATTCGGGTTCCCGGCAATAATTTGAAGCGAGTGGCGACGACAAAGCCCCCAATGCCAGCATCATCTTTCACGCGGCCAGTCCTCTCGATGCAGCCGCGATAGCCAAAGTACAAAGCGAAGTCAAACAACGCATCGTACGCGCCTTCGTCAAGCGCGGCCTGCTTGATGCCATTGCTGGAAAAGTCATGATCGATGCCCAACATGGCTGCGGTTTTTCAGTCGATGCCAGTGTTTGTATAGGCAGTGACGATAGGGTAGGGCTAGAGCGGCTCCTGCGCTACTGTGCCAGACCCCCGTTTGCCATGGAGCGCCTACACTCCAAAGGCAAAGATCATCTGCTCTACCATTGCCCCAAACCGCAGCCGGGTGGGAAGCAAGGCGACCTGGTGCTCACACCGCTAGAATTCATAGACAAGCTCGCCGCCTTGGTGCCACCCCCCAGAACGCACCGGCATCGCTACTTCGGCGTGCTGGCTCCCAATTCACCCCTACGCGGTGCTGTGACCGCGCTGACATCGCACCCTGAAGCAGCTCCCCCGTCACCGGCAGACCGGGAATTCCAGGCCGACACACCAGAAACGGCCAGGCGCTCACCAGCACGTTATCTATGGGCAGCGCTCATCGCCCGTATTTATGAGGTTTTCCCCTTGATCTGTCTGCACTGTGGCGGGGAAATGCGCCTGATCGGGTTTGTCAATGAGGGTGCAGACATCAAAAAGATACTCGATCATATCGGTGAACCCTCGGTGCCACCGAAGATCAGCCCTGATGTGCAGTTTGATCAAAGCGTGAATTGGTAAAGTTGGGTGAGGGTTTTTGACTCGCCCTGGGCAGGTTTGTGCCGATGAATTTTGAGGTTATGAATCGGGCCACAAAGGGCTGATTTTTGGTTCACAATGGGATCGGATGAGCGTGGCAAACGTTCGCACAGCGTACCAAAGCAGCGTTATCAGCCAAACGTGCCAGAGGTGAATCATTGGGGAATTTGAAAACATTGACGGCAGAGAACAGACAGAAAGCGGCTCAGACTACTAAAAATAATGCGTTAGTACGGAATGCTAAATATGAAAAAGTGGTGATGGATTATTACCGTGACACTTGTTACAAGATTGCTCAAACTCTGACCGCATTGGGATTGCCAACGCCGAATGGCAGTCAACAATGGCAAGCGTTACAAGTGAAGCGGGTGATTGATCGTATCCAGTTACCCCCTTACTTTAGTCCTATCTTTAGAAAAGAAAATAACATACTATATCTAAAGATAAAGGAGGATTTTATGCAAGCACTTACTGATAACGTTAACAAAACCCCAGATGCATCGCCAGTATTAACTAAGTCTGTTACTCGAGCCGCAGATTATTTAGGTATTTCTCGCACGAATATGACAAAAATACTTGGGTTAAGTCCAGCCTCTATTTCTCGATTATACAGGGGCGAATATCAATTAAGCCAAGAGCGTAAAGAATGGGAATTTGCCTTGCTGTTAATTCGTGTTTTCCGTTCATTGGATTCTATTGTCGGTGAACAATCTACTGCTCAAAAATGGCTTAAAAGCGAAAATATAAGTCTACGCGGTCGCCCAATTGAACTAATCTGCAAAATAGAAGGGTTAGTGCGTGTTTCACAATACTTGGATGCCAATCGTGGTGTTATCTGAAGAAGCATTCAGTTGGAAGTCATCCGCTTGGCGAATAATTGAAGCGCAACATATCGCATCAACTATGAAAATCGTAGACAACGCCGACGAGCAAGATTTGCTTGAGTTGCTGCTCGAAGAAAGTAAGCCAACACGAGCCGAAGCAACAAAACATCTTCATTATTTACTTGCTACGCCTTTTCGTTACAGTCCTTTAAGCGGAGGTTCAAGATTTCGCTCCGATACTGATGAAGGTGTTTTTTATGGTGCAGAATCTGTTCGTACTGCCAGTGCTGAATTAGGCTATTGGAGATGGAAGTTTCTTAATGATGCTATTGATTTGGACAAAATAAATCCTGTTGCTCACACTGCTTTTAAAGTTGAAATAAAAACATTGGCGGTTGATTTGCGGAAAGAACCCTTTAATGAGGATTCAAATTTATGGACGCATCCGACTGATTACAGTGCCACCCAAGCATTTGCTAAAAATGCACGAAACGCTGAAATCGGTGCAATTATTTATAAATCTGTGCGCGACACTACTGATTCATGGTGCGTAGCTGTTCTTACTGCAACTGCCTTTGCTAAAAGTGAACCTGACCCACAAACCCAGACTTGGTGGCTTGCAGTTTATAAAAATCAGGTGATTTGGCGTAGAGATAAGGAATCAATAACATTCGATACCACAAAATGGTAGCGGCAGGTTTGATTATCCAAATTCGCTTTTTTCTAACATTTCAAAAAATTGATTTATGACAACTAAAAAACAAACCACACAAACAATCCAATACGAAAAATTTGCAGAAGAAATGTAAGCGACTAGTGCTACCGCCTATCCTTAATTTCCATCCTGTAATTTAGCATCTACCGACGCAACAGCAAACGGCAGTAACTCATCAATGCGACTATTAGGCCAGGTTGGTAGTTTTTCTAAGGTATCTTTCAGCCATTCGCTTGGATTTAAGCCATTTAGTTTGGCAGTACCGAGTAATGTTTGTATGGCGGCAGCTCGCTTGCCAGCACGCTCTGAGCCTACGAACATCCAATTTTTCTTTCCAATTGCAATAGGCCTAATGCAGTTTTCTACAGGATTGTTGTCAATAGGTAGATGTCCCGTTTCAGCATAGCGTATTAAAGCCGACCATCGTTTAACGGTATAGCCGATAGCTTTCACTGTCAAATAATGAAAATGGCAGAATTGAGTAGTTATCTTTTCGTGGCCACTGTCCCTCTAAATCCGTTTCTTTAAGACAATGTCGTAAGCGTTCACCATCTAGCGCATGAAAATCCTCATCAAAACGTTTCATTTCCTTATGCCATTTCTGTTCTGCAACGAGAGCCTTTGGACAAATAATCAGCACCGAATTTATGTCCATTCGGGCTTTGAGTTCTTTGATAATTAAACCAGATTCGATTGTTTTACCCACGCCAACTTCGTCGGCAATTAGCAAACGTGGTCTGTCAGCACGAATGAGCTTTAAAACGGGACGATACTGGTAGGGGACAAATTGAATGCGTCCAGAGTTCAAAGAATAAATACGGGAGTTGGACGGAGTTTGTAATTGCAACGCAGTGATTTTTGCTTTCAATTCGTGGGCAGTTAAATTACGTCTGCTTTCAGCTTTATTTTCAATAGCGATAAGCTGACTTTGATAATAGGTAGCAAAAGCATTATCGACAAATACTTTGTAACGAGTTTCACCATGTGGCATCGGTAAAACTTCAAAAATTGGAAAGTCTTTATTTGGATTTGATTTTAAGGCAACTATTTGTTTTTCTTTGAAAATAGACATTTTAATTTTCCCCTTTGCCATTAAAAATTATACTTCAGATAAATCAATTCATCTGGAACCTGATTGTTCTCATTAGACTATTATATCTAGTTGGACAAAAAATAAATGTGTAAAAAAAGCTCAGAAATTGTTTAAAAATAGGCCATTTCTGAACGGATAGACTTAGTGAATAGGGTTACCAACTTAAAGATGTACACAGTTAAGGGTTAAGCCGTTCGTGGTGAGCCTGTCGAACCATGAGCGGCTTAACCGTCCCTCCTTCGACAAGCTCAGGACGAACGGTCAAGCCTTGTTGAGTGTCCCGTGTTAAGTTGGTGGCCGTGAATCGCTTTAAATTCAATATCGGTGTGGTAATAAATTCCGTTCCAAGTAATTTTATTTGCTAACTCATAGGTGCATAGGTCGCACTAGGCGTAAGCCGTTTTGCGACGCTTGAGGTTTACTCCTGTTCATCCACATAGCACGAGTCTTTACACAGGTTTTATCGCTTGTCATTTAGGTTCGTTCCCAAGTAGGCGCACACGGTGGCCTGTGAGGTTAAGTCTGCTCGTTAGCTTTGCCTGGTGTTGGTTAGCAGTATTGGATAGTTGGGGGCGGGGGAATCTGATAAAATCTCCCGCTAATCTTTCTCACTAATAGAGGGGGGATTGTCTGTTTACAACTTTTTATTTTAATGAGGAAGATATGCAAGTTCATAAAACAGAGTTACCTGGTGTGTTAATTATTGAGCCTAAAGTCTTTGGCGATGAGCGTGGTTATTTTATGGAAACATGGAGCCAGCCTCGCTATGCTGAAAATGTTACCAGCGATTATTTTGTGCAAGATAATGTGTCTTTTTCCAGACAAGGCGTATTGCGTGGTTTGCATTATCAGCGGATAAATACTCAAGCCAAATTAGTGTATGTGTTAATGGGTGAGGTTTTTGATGTTGCGGTCGATGTGCGACTGGGGTCACCTACCTTTGGGCAATGGACGAGTGTGCTGTTATCTGCTGAAAATAAAAAACAATTTTTTGTCCCAGCGGGCTTTGCGCATGGCTTTTGTGTCACTTCTGAGACGGCATTATTTGCCTATAAATGCACGGATGTTTATAACCCACAAGCAGAATGCACGGTATTATGGAATGATCCGGCGCTGGCAATTCCTTGGCCAGCACAGCATCCTGAGTTATCAGCAAAAGATGCTCAAGGGACATTATTAGCAGAGGTTGCGCACGCGCTATTGCCCCGTTTTTAATTATAAAAATCAAACGATAAAGGTTTATTTATGAAAGATGTTCTATTTGTGACGGGCGGTGCAGGTTTTATTGGTGCTAATTTTGTTTTAGATTGGTTGGCAACAAAAAATACCCCCGTGATTAATCTCGATTGTTTAACGTATGCGGGCAATATGGAAAATTTAGCCTCT
The DNA here is from genome assembly GCA_903944165.1 of uncultured Methylococcaceae bacterium. GTDB lineage: Bacteria > Pseudomonadota > Gammaproteobacteria > Methylococcales > Methylomonadaceae > Methylovulum. Next base: position 5,012 of record CAJAQT010000013.1, read on the forward strand.
GTACACAATGACCCAAATCATATTTTTGTACAGGGCAGTATTACCGATGCAGAATTAGTCAATCAGTTATTTAATCGTTATCAGCCTTCTGCGGTCGTTAATTTTGCTGCTGAATCTCATGTGGATCGCTCGATTCATGCGCCAGAAGAGTTTATTCAAACCAATATTGTGGGTACTTTTCGATTGTTAGATGCGGCGCGTGGGTATTGGAGCAAGTTAAACGACGCGCACAAAACGCAGTTTAAATTTTTACATGTATCTACAGATGAAGTGTATGGGTCGTTAAAAAAAGAGGATCCTGCTTTTCGTGAAGATAAGCGTTACGAACCCAATAGCCCATATTCTGCAAGTAAAGCAGCAAGCGATCATTTAGTGCGTGCCTATCATCATACTTATGGTTTGCCCGTGTTAACGACAAATTGTTCAAACAATTATGGTCCTTATCAATTTCCAGAAAAATTAATCCCCTTAATTATTGTTAATGCGTTAGCAGGTAATATTTTGCCAGTGTATGGCGATGGTCAACAAATCCGCGATTGGCTTTATGTTGGCGATCATTGTGCGGGGATTCGTTGTGTACTTGAGCGTGGTGTAGTGGGCGAAACATACAACATTGGTGGCTGGAATGAGATGGCTAATTTAGACATCGTACACACTATTTGTGACTTATTAGACGAAGCGCGGCCGCGTGAAGAGGGTAAATCCTACCGTGAACAAATCTCCTTTGTAACAGATAGACCGGGTCATGATCGTCGTTATGCCATTGATGCCAGTAAAATTGAACGAGAACTTGGCTGGAAACCTAAAGAAACCTTTGCTACGGGTATTCGTAAAACTATCTTATGGTATTTAGAAAATGCCGAATGGATTGATAATGTTCAATCAGGTGTTTATCGTGATTGGTTAATCACTAATTATGCAGAGCGTGACGAATGAAAATCTTGTTATTAGGTAAAAATGGTCAGGTGGGGTGGGAATTACAACGTGCTTTAGCGCCGTTGGGTGAGCTTATTGCTTTAGATCGTCAGCGTACCGCCAAGGGCTTAACTGGTGATTTATCTGATCTAGCTGGTTTAAAGGCGACTATTTTTGCGATTAAACCTGATGTCATTGTTAATGCAGCTGCGTATACCGCAGTTGATAAAGCTCAAGCAGAGGTGGTGTTGGCTAGAACTATCAATGCCTTAGCCTGTCAGGTGATTGCTGAAGCGGCAACAGAATTAGGTGCGTGGTGTATTCATTATTCAACCGATTATGTTTTTGATGGCACCGGGTGTGAGCCTTGGCAAGAAACGGATAGCACTCAACCCATTAATATTTACGGGTCAACAAAATTAGAAGGCGAGCATTTTATTCAGGCTTCTGGTTGCCAGCATTTGATTTTTAGAACCAGTTGGGTGTACGCCGCACGTGGACAAAATTTTGCTAAAACCATGTTAAGGCTTGCCCAAGAACGTGATAGTTTACAGGTGATTGATGATCAAATTGGCGCGCCAACAGGTGCGGAATTAATTGCTGATGTCACGGCTCATGCGTTACGCGTTGCTTTAGTTAAACCTGAGGTGAGTGGTATTTATCATTTGGTTGCCAGTGGCGAGACGTCTTGGCATTGTTATGCTCAAGTTGTGTTAGACAGTGCACGTGAGTGTGATGTTAATATTTTAGTGGAGTCTTCGGCGGTTCATCCCATTGCTACAAAAGCATATCCAACCCCTGCTAAACGTCCACATAATTCACGGTTGAATACAACTAAACTCACTCATACTTTTAATATTGTTTTACCCGCATGGGAAGTCGGTGTTAAACGTATGGTTATGGAATTATTTTAAAAACGTTTTATTTTTAATTTTAACGAGTCAATATTATGAATTCAGCTGTAGCAAGTTCTACATTAGCGCGTCGCGGTATCATTTTGGCTGGGGGTTCAGGCACGCGTTTGTATCCCGTCACCAAAGTGGTTTCAAAACAATTGTTACCTATTTACGATAAACCAATGATTTACTATCCCTTGGCAACCTTAATGTTGGCAGGAATCCGTGATATTTTAATCATTTCAACCCCACAAGATACGCCAAGATTTGAGCAGTTATTAGGTGATGGTGCGGACTGGGGAATTTGTATTCACTATGCTGTCCAGCCCAGTCCAGATGGTTTGGCGCAAGCGTTTATTATTGGCAAAGAGTTTATTGGTGACGCACCTGCTGCGTTAGTCTTAGGTGACAATATTTTTTATGGTCATGATTTACAACTTCAGTTAGAACGCGCTATGCAAAGAACCGCCGGCGCAACGGTGTTTGCTTATCATGTTCAGGATCCCGAACGGTATGGCGTGGTGGCTTTTGATGAAACTGGACGGGCGACATCGTTAGAAGAAAAACCTGTTCATCCTAAATCAAATTACGCGGTCACTGGTTTGTATTTTTATGATAATGAGGTGATTTCAATTGCTGAACAGCTTAAGCCTTCACCGCGTGGCGAGTTAGAAATTACCGATGTTAACCGTATTTATTTAGAACGTCAGCAATTAGCGGTGGAAATTTTAGGTCGAGGCTTTGCTTGGCTTGATACCGGCACTCATGAAAGCCTTATTGAAGCGAGTAATTTTATTGAAACAATTGAGCATCGTCAGGGCTTAAAAATAGCGTGTCCAGAAGAAATAGCCTATCGCAAAGGATATATAGATGCAGAACAATTACAAAAATTAGCACAACCCTTAATAAAAAGTGGCTATGGTCAATATTTACAAGGCTTGTTAAATGATTTTGTATTTAAATAAATAAGTTGCGAGTAACACACGAGCTATTGCTGGCTTCATCGGTTGTTTTTTAAAACGTTATAAGGATAAAGTTAAGGGTGGAGACACAGTTTGATAGTTTTATTGCGGTTTCAAGAGCTATTGCCACCCTACCTGGCTTGCCTACATTATTAGGTCAGCCCATTAACTATCAGCGCACTGTTGCTTATAAACAGCAGTGTGCCGCAGTGTTGGCGTGGGGACGTAAGCCAAGTGCGCGCCAAGCCGAGCAGTTTGCACAGCAGCATGGCTTCCCCCTATTACGTTTAGAAGATGGTTTTTTGCGTTCGGTGCAAACGGGACAAAAAGAGTCGGCGTTATCAATTGTTGTTGATGATTTAGGTATTTACTACGATGCATCACAACCCTCTCGTTTAGAACAACTCATTGTGCAACCTTTATCAGCCGCTCAGTTAGCTCGTGCTGGCGCATTAATAAATGCTTGGCGCGTGGCGCGAGTGTCCAAATATAATTACGCAAGAGAACTCTATCCACTCCCGTGTTTACCTTATGTGTTAATCATCGATCAAGTGCGTGGTGATGCCTCCATTACCTATGGACAAGCCGATCAGCATAGTTTTCAAGCTATGCTTACTGCCGCTAAACGAGCTTATCCAGACTGCCAGTTAATTATTAAAACGCATCCTGAAGTCATCACTGGACGTAAGCGTGGACACTTTGATCTCAACGCCTTAAGTCAAGATAAGCAAATACAGGTTCTTGCTGCGGACGTGCATCCTGTAGCGTTGGTTGAACAGGCTCAAGCCCTGTTTTGTGTTACCTCGCAATTGGGTTTTGAAGGTTTGTTGTGGGGCAAACCTGTGTACACCTTCGGCTTAGCTTTTTATGCAGGATGGGGATTAACAATCGATGCATTAACTGCCCCCTCACGACGGCTACCTGTACGCTTAGAAAATTTAGTTTATGCGGCATTAATCGCCTACCCACGTTATCTTGATCCTGAAACCCAGTGCAGGTGCGAAGTTGAACAGTTGATTAGTTGGTTAGGCTTACAGCGTCAAATGCGTGAACGCTTCCCTGAAAAGTTAGTTGCGATAGGTTTTTCGTGGCATAAAAAACCCATAGTCAGACGATTTTTTCAAGGCAGCGAAGTTGTTTTCAAGCCCAAACTTCCCGCCATTATAGAAAAAGATAAGACTGCGTTATTAGTTTGGCAACGGCCTACATTTAAGAACGAAACAGCTGGTCATGTATTGGGGCTTGAAGATGGATTTATTCGTTCAGTTGGCTTAGGAGCAGAATTGGCAGCGCCATTGTCGTGGGCAATTGATACGCGGGGCATATATTACGATTCAACATCGGTGTCAGATTTAGAGCATATTTTGCAGCATACTGATTTTACAGCTGAGTTATTGGCGCGCGCCGAGCACTTACGCAATCGTTTAGTGGCAGAAGGCGTAACAAAATACAATGTTGGGGCAGGTCAGTGGTTACGAGAAAGGTCTTGTGAGGCGGGGCAAACACGCGTGATTTTAGTGCCTGGACAGGTTGAATCAGATGCTTCATTACGTTTTGGTGCGCCTGTGTTGGCTAAAAATAGTGACGTATTGCAAGCAGTACGCTTGGCAAATCCCGACGCGTATGTTCTGTATAAACCGCATCCAGATGTTGTTGCGGGGCTTAGAAAGCAAGGAAAAAATGAGGCGCAAGCACAGCATTGGTGTAATGAGGTGCTTAGTGATGTCGTCATGGGACACCTGCTTACACAGGTTGATGAAGTGCATACCTTGACCTCGTTAACAGGGTTTGAAGCTTTATTGCGAGGTAAAAAAGTAGTGTGTTATGGGCAACCTTTTTATTCAGGCTGGGGCTTGACTGACGATCAGGTCTATTTAGCGCGTCGCACACGCACCTTAAACATCAATGCCTTAGTAGCGGGAGTGCTTATTCTATACCCTATTTACCTGAGTCGCAGCACAGGGCGATATACCACTCCCGAGCGTGCTTTAGATGAATTAATTGCTTGGCAACACGAAGCTAAGTTACCGCGCTGGTGTCAATATATATTCAGATACGTCTTAACATTAGAAAAAAAACTTACGCGCAATGCAAGGTAAAAGTATAGTGAACCCCGAAATCCAGACAGTACGATAAGATGGTGTCTATTCTAAAAAGGTAGGCAGAAATGAGTGAAAAAAAAGCGTACGATAATGACTGGCGCACAAAAAGCTAAAGTCGCGTTAGATGCTGTGAAAGGCAACAAAACGGTCAATGAGATAGCCCAAGAATATGGCGTTCACCCGACGCAAGTCGGTCTATGGAAGAAGGCGTTATTAGAAACTGTCGGCCAGTTGTTCGATGTGAAGCGCAGCGCCAAGACCATTGATCCACAGAACGATGCAGAGCGGTTATACGCCAAGATAGGGCAGCTCAGCATGGAACTGGAGTAGCTGAATACCCACATGGGGCACTAGACAATATTTTTGTTGAACGGCTATGGCGGAGTGTAAAGCATGAGGACGTTTATCTAAAAAACTACGCTTCGATGCTGGAGCTGTTATTAGGGTTAGCCGAGTATTTTGTCTTCTACAACAGTGAACGGCCTCACCAATCATTAAGCTATAAAACGCCGGATCATGGCTATCTGACAAGAGAAGGCGGAGCAAGAATAGTTGAGCATTTTAGTGACAAGCAGGATTCTTCAACAGAAGAAATGGGACAGCGCCAATCCGCTGTAATAGAGACGACACCCTCTTAAATTGGGTAATGTGTGTCTGGACAATGGGGTCCACTATACTCCAGTGCTAAGACACATTTTACCAACATGTACCATCATAGGGTGTTAACTCAGTTTAACGGGTGTCTAAGAAAAGCGTTAACCTCCTGTAAAAATGCGGCGGGTTGCTGTACATGTAACCAATGCCCAGCGTTTTTAATGTTTATTTGCTGAGCTTTTGGAAACAGTTTTAGGCATTGGTTTAACTGACAATAGTTGGAGTTTTCTCCACAAAGAAACAGTGTTGGACGCGTAAAGCTTAAAACTTGATCAGTATTGGGAAACGCCACAATATGATGCGCCATATTTTTAAAGACGGTTAAATCAATGCGCCAAACATAAGTTTGTTCGGTTAATAGTAAATTTTGTAATAAAAACTGTCGGTAACTTAACTCAGGAATGTGCTCGCTTAACCAGTGTTCGGCTTGTTTGCGCTGGGTAAGTTGCTGTAACGGCAAGGCTTGCAAGCTAGTAATTAACTGATCAAAACTATGTTCATAGGCGCATGGTGCAATGTCAATAACCAGTAATTTATCGAGGTGTTCGGGATAATTAAGAGCCAACCACATGGCTACTTTGCCGCCCATGCTGTGTCCTAACAAATGCGGTGGCGAGGTGGTGTGAGCCGTAATAAATGCCAGTAAATCAGCGACCATACTGGGATAATCAAGCTGCGGATGATGTGGTGACGCGCCATGATTACGAAGGTCGGGTACCAGTACGTGGTAATCCTCTGCTAATGTTTCAGCAATAACGCGCCAGTTTCTGGAGGAGGCAAAAAAACCATGGAGAATAATAAGGGGGGGCTTATCGGCCTCCCCAAATTCCTGAAAAGCTAAGCTAAGTACTGACATAGTTAAGCAAAGGCAAATATGGCACCCATCACACCACCAAAAATACCGCCCCAAACAACTAACCATCCTAAGTGCTCGTTAATTATGTTTTGCACCATGATTTTTACCATGTGTGGTGTTAATTCACTTAAGCGTTTATCAATCACCAATTCAATTTTATTCACAATATCATGGCTGATTTTGTCAGCATTTAGGCCGTCTTGTAGGGCTATCTTAAATGTTTCTGAGGCAACAATTTCAGTTAAGGCGGTGCGCATTTTTTCCGTGACGGGTTCTCTTAAGGGAATTAAGGCTTCCGGGCCGCCCATCATCATTAACATGCTGCCAAATGATGATTCCATAATCGATTCAACTAAACTTTGAAAAATTTTTTCGTAATCCACCGCGTCAAGTAACGGGTTTAAATTAAGCAGTTGTCCACCTTGTTGTTCTTCTGTCTGGATAAAGCTTGAGATGTGTTGTTCAGTAAAAAACTGTTCCATCATCAGTTGTTTAATTGAGTGTTTAAATTCTTCAAAACGTTCAGGAATAACGCCTGAGCCATAAAGGTAAGGTACTTTTTCAAATAACATGTGGATAGCAAGCCAGTTTGTGATTGCGCCTGAAAGGGCAAAAAAACCTACTGATTTAATGAAGTCTTGGGAGAAAATTAATCCAATTAAGCTAATAACTAGGGCGATTAAATTGGTGGTCATGCTTTTGCTTAAGGTGTTTTTCATAACGAAGTAAATGGGTAAATAAGCGGTTGAAAACGAATTTATTGGGCTGGGATTTCATCAAGCGCAGACTTTGCCTGTTGGTAAGCCACGTGTGTACTCCATACGGCATAGCCTATTCATACTGTTTAGGCATAGTATAGTCCAGCTTTTATGCACTGCTTAGAGGTTAATCATGTGCTATTATTTGAGCATAATATGAGTTAAAGAGGTCTCTTTTCAGTTTAACTACGATGCATGAATTATCCTTGTGTGAAAATATTTTACAGATGATTGAGCAACAAGCCAAAGACCAAAAGTTTACTCGGGTGCTTACGGTGTGTTTGGAAATAGGTCAATTATCGTGTGTAGAACCTGAGGCTATTAGCTTTTGTTTTAATGAAGTTATGTCAGGCTCAGTTGCCAATCAGGCAGAATTGAAGATAGTTATGTTAGCAGGCTTAGCGTGGTGTCCAACATGTTATCATCATTTTGAAATACTACAGCGGTATGATGAGTGTCCAAACTGTGGTCGTTATGATGTACAAATAGTTAAAGGTGAGCATATGCGTATTAGTGAATTGGAGGTTATTTAATGTGTGGAATTTGTGGTTGTGGTGAACGTCCGTTGACAGCGCATACGCATGATGATCATACGCCTCATGATCATCATCATGATGTTGAGCAACCCGCAACGGTTAGGCGGATTAAAGTTGAGCAAGATATTTTTGCTAAAAATAATCAGTATGCTCAACTCAATCGTGAATATTTTAGACAAAATGCTATTTTTGCGCTTAATTTTGTGTCCAGTCCTGGGTCAGGTAAAACCAGTTTGTTAACATCGACCATTACGCAATTGCCTGCTGACTGTGCCATCAGTGTCATTGAAGGCGATCAACAAACGACGCTTGATGCTGAAAAAATTCGTGCGACAGGCGTTAGAGCCTTACAAATTAATACCGGTAAAGGTTGTCATTTAGATGCGCATAGCATTGCTCATGCCTTGCAAGATCAAATCCCCGGGCCTAACAGTTTGGTATTTATTGAAAATGTCGGGAATCTCGTGTGCCCAGCCGCATTTGATTTAGGTGAAGCCTATAAGGTTGTGGTGCTGTCGGTCACTGAAGGCGAAGATAAGCCGCTTAAATATCCAGATATGTTTCATGCTGCTGAGCTAATGATTTTAAATAAAATTGATTTATTACCTTACCTAGATTTTGATGTTGAAAAGTGTATTGATTACGCTAGACGTATTAATCCACGCATTAAAGTATTGCAGTTGTCAGTAAAAACTGGGCAAGGTATGACCGAGTGGTTGCAGTGGTTGACGATAAGTCAGCGTTTATCAAGCATTGCTTAACCGCATAATGCCAATAAAGTAAGCCGTGTGGAGTGCACGCAACGTGTGCACTCCAGAATTACAACTTTTAGATGACGAAAGAAATAACATGAAAATAAATATGCCCGTAACTAATAACGAAGTCTTTATGAAAAAAGGCGAAATTTTGGTTAGTCGTACTGATTTGAATGGACGAATCACTTATGCAAATGATGCTTTTATAAGTATCAGTGGTTTTACACGTGATGAGTTAATTGGTTCTGATCACAGTATTATTCGTCATCCTGAGATGCCATCAGCTATCTATAAACAATTATGGGAAAGCATTCAACAAGGGCGACCTTGGTTAGGGTATATTAAAAATCGTACAAAATCGGGTGATTTTTATTGGGTTGAAACCAATATTATTCCAAAATTTAAAAATGGTGAGTTACACGAGTTTCTGTCTGTGCGTTACGCGATGAAACGTGAGGAATTGCCAAAAACAGAAGGCTTGTATAAAGATTTAAATGACAATAAAGCCAGTTTAACGCTTTCACCTATTCAAACATTAATCAAATATTTTAGTGAAAGCAGTGTCGTTAAAAAAGTGTCCTATGGCTTAGGTTCTTTATTTATACCGATTGCTTGGATAATGTATCAATTAGCCTTGGTGCAAGATTACGTTCTCATGAGTGCGTTTGCTGCCTTGTCGTTGTGGGGCTCTGCACTGATTATCAAATTGGCTGTAGACGTAAATAGTGCCTTAGAGTCAGGTGTTTATGCGCTTTATTGTATGGCTGATGGGCGTTATAAAAATAAGTTAAATCTATCTCGTAATGATCAATTTGGTGATTTGCTTCGTGGCATTCATGTGGCTCAAGTCAACATGAATTTTCAATTAGCCGATTCTAGGCAAATTTTAGATAATGCGTTTCGTCTTAATCAGGCGCTAGATGGCGCTCAGTCAGCAGTGATGGTCGCTGATGCACAATTTGAAATTATCTACGTTAATCCTTCCGCGTATAAAATATTTAAACAGGGTGAACAGGATTTTCGTAAAGATTTACCAGGGTTTGATGTTGAAAAAGTTGTTGGTCAAAGTATCGATGTGTTCCATAAAAATCCTCATCATCAACGCCAATTACTTGAAAATTTAACAGGTTCATTTAAATCAGAGGTCTTGATTGGTGGACGAAATATGACGGTTAAAGCCAATGCAGTGTTTAATGACAGCGGTGATCGCGTAGGTTATGTTATTGAATGGGAAGATAACACTAACATGATTAAATTCATGAAAGATGTTGATACTGTTATTAATGCCGCCGTTAACGGTGATTTTAATGAGCGTATTGCTGAGCAAAGCAGAGAAGGCTACGATTTAATTATTGCCAAAAGCATTAACAAGCTGATGGAAACCTGTTCAATTAGTTTAAATGAAGTGATTCGTGTTCTTGGTGCTATGGCAACAGGGGATTTAACGGAAAAAATTACCAGTGATTATTCGGGAGCATTTGGGCAATTGCGTGATGACTCGAATACGACCGTAGCAAAATTAAAAGAAATGATTAATGAAATCATTTTAACCTGTTACACCATTCAGACTGCGGCTCAGGAAATAGCTTCTGGTAATAACGATTTATCTCACCGTACTGAAGAGCAAGCGGCAAGTATTGAACAAACGGCGGCAAGTATGGAAGAGTTAACTTCTACGGTACAAGCCAATACGCAAAGTGCAAAACATGCCAGCCAGTTAGCGATTGATTCCTCAGCAATTGCCACAAAGGGTGTGAACGATGTTCATGAAATGGTGGTGACGATGGAGGCTATTAATCAATCGTCACACAAAATTGGCGATATTATTTCGGTCATTGACGATATTGCCTTTCAAACTAATATTCTTGCTTTAAATGCAGCGGTTGAGGCAGCGCGGGCAGGTGAAAGTGGCAAAGGCTTTGCTGTGGTAGCCGTTGAGGTGCGTAATTTGGCACAACGTTCAGCAAAAGCCGCTGGTGAAATTAAAGAATTAATTCAAGACTCTGTAAATAAAGTTCAAGGGGGCACGTATTTAGTTTCTCAGGCGGGTATCACTATGAACGAAATCGTTACGGCGATTAATGGTGTGACGACGATTATGACCGAAATTGCTGATGCATCAGCTGAGCAAAGCGTGGGTATCTCACAAGTTAATCAAGCCATTTCACAAATGGATAATGTCACGCAACAAAATGCTGCATTAGTCGAGCAAGCTTCTGCTGCGGCAGAATCGATGGAAGAGCAGGTGCAAAATTTATCGCTTGTCGTGGGTTATTTTAAAGTAGGTAATAGTAACGAAGCGAACATTCAGTCTGATTTTAATGAGGTCAATTATGCGCCAAAGCACGTGGCACGTCCGCTTGACAGTAAATTATCAGCAGCACCAAAAGTAACTAAAATTGAATCTATTGAAGAAGGCGATGATTGGGAAGAGTTTTAATCATCATCACGCTAGGTAAGTCGGCGCTTTAGGCGAAGCAGTTCCGACTTTCGTTAAAAAATTTGGTAGTCTTGTAATCGTGATGAACAAGCTTTTGTTAAGACGCACTATTAAATGCCAGCAATTTTCATTATGGCTGTGCAGGAGTAAAAAGGCTTTAGCCTTTTTAAGCAAGGGCTAAAGCCCTTGGACTCCGATAAACAAAGTGCATAGGTAGCACTAGGCATTCCGACTGCATGGACAGCTTTTTGCTTCATGCAAAATCTGCATTTCCCACATCCCTGTGGGTTATGCAGGAGGTAGAGCGCCAACAGTAGGCTCTTTTGCTGCTAATAACTGAATAGCCATGTCAATAATGTTTTTTTCTGAAATATCTGCAATTGAAAAATCGTCCTTATTTAATCGATAAGGATTCACTATCGATGATGATTTAAGCACTTTATTAATATTTGTTTGGTAAACACGGCTAATAGGTGTCGGGCCAAATAAAGTAATCGAGGGTTTATTTAAGCCCCATGCGATATGAGTTGGGCCTGTATCGTTTCCTATCAGTAAATCAGCGTGTGCTATTAATGCTTTTAAATCATTTAAAGTGAGCTTAGGCATGACGTGGATGAATTTACTTTGCGTTGCCATCCAGGTTGCTGTGTCAAACTCCCACTTGTTCCCCCATATCACTAAACAATGCTGTTGTAAGTCTTCTGCAACAGTAACAAATTTTGCGGCAGGATAATTTCTACTAGGCCATGTTGAGCCAATCACAAATATAATATTTTTTTTCTTTGGATGTAAATATAAAGAAAAATCGACGGCGGGTGGTGCAAAAAAAAGGAAGGCTTGTTTTGTAATAATGTCGTGTTGCGTAATAGTAAAGCCTAAGGGTTCAGCTAATACTTTGGCATTACGATCAATGGTGTTGGCATCATAAGCGGCATCAACGGTGGTTTTATAAAACCAAGACGCGGCTTTTTCGCGAATTGACTGGGCATTAAAGCCAGCAAGCTGTGAGCTAAGCAGGCGTGCAGTGATGGCGGATTTAAGTAGGCCTTGAGCATCAATAACAAGATCATAGTTATGTTGTTGGTAGCGCTTTAAGGTAGTGAATTGTTTTACAAACTGCGTAGGTTTTTTTTTGAGAGCTTTAAGATGAATGGGTAAGACGCGATTAATGTCTGGGTTATGGGCAAGTAGGTCTGCAAAATGAGCTTCAACCAGCCAATCAATTTCACTATTAGGAAGTTGCTGTTTAATAAATTGTAAGGCGACCATTGCGTGAACAATATCACCTAGGGCAGAAAGCTTAACTATGGCCAATTTCATCGTGATATTAATTTCAAAACAAGTTCAGGGCGAATGCCAGTAAGGCAGCTTAAATGATTTTGATGTTCTGGTGGTGCAATTGGGCAGTCGCGTTGGAAGCAGGGTGAACAGGTTAAGCGTAATGAAAGGATATGAGCGTTATTGTTAAGTGGTGGCGTAAATTCAGGGTCTGAAGAGCCGTACAAAACAATCAACGGTTTATTAAGTGCGGCGGCAATATGCATTAAGCCAGAATCATTGCTGATTACTGTATCAACTAAAGAAAGTAAATCCACTGCTTCTGCTAAGCTTGTTTTACCTGCAAAATCAGTGCAGTGGTTTTCGCAAAGTTGATTAATGTGCGCAGTGACCGCTTGGTCTTTGTCCGAGCCAAATAACCATACTTGCCACCCTTGGCATAATTTTTCACGTGCTACTTCAGCAAAATAGGCCGCAGGCCAACGCTTGGCTGCACCAAACTCTGCACCTGGGCAAAGGGCTAAAATTTTTGTCGAGGCAGTATGGTGTAAGGCAAATTTTTTTCGTACAGCGTGTTGTTTATGCGTGTCTACAACTAAGCGTGGGTAAGGAAAATTAACTGGTTTTTGAGCAAGTTTTGGGTACGCTAAACTTACAAAACGTTCAACTGTCATGGTGAGCAGCGCGGTGTTGAGTCTTCGGCTATCGTTGACTAAGCCATAACGTTGTTCACCAAGAAAGCCGGTGCGTTGTGGTATACCAGCAAAAAATGGAATTAATGCAGATTTCCATGAATTAGGTAACACAATAGCTTGGTGATAATGATTTTTGTGCAGTTGGCGGCCCAGTTTATAGCGTGTGCTTAAGCCGAATTGCCCATGAGTTAAAGGCATGGCAATGACGTTTGCGACTTCAGGCATGCGTTGGAGAATGGGCAGCGACCACGCTGGGGCTAAGACATCGATACGACAACTGGGCAAGACCTGCTTTAATGTTAAAAACAGGCTTTGCGCCATAACCATATCACCAATCCAAGCTGGACCGATAATCAGGATTTTTTTAGTCAAGATAGGTCAGCCAGTCTTCGTGTTGAGGATGTCTGCCATTAACGGCATCAAAGTACAGTGCTTGTAATTTTTCAGTGATTGGGCCACGGACACCTTGCCCAATGGTGCGATTATCTAATTCTCTAATAGGCGTGACTTCAGCGGCTGAGCCTGTAAAAAAGGCTTCATCAGCCACATAAATTTCATCACGAGTAATGCGCTTTTCAATGACTTGATAACCTTCTTCACGGGCTATTTTAATCAGTGTGTCACGCGTTATGCCTTCTAAGGCAGACGTGGTTTCGGGTGTATAAAGCGTATTATTTCTAATAATAAACAGATTTTCAGCACTACCTTCAGCGGCAAAGCCTTCATGATCAAGCATTAAGGCTTCGTCATAGCCATTTGCTAGGGCTTCTTGTAAGGCCAAAATTGAGTTGATGTAATTACCATTTGCTTTAGCTTTACACATGGTGCTGTTGTGATGGTTGCGCGTATAAGAAGAGGTGCGAATACGAATGCCTTTTTCAATACTTTCAGAGCCTAAATAAGCTCCCCAAGACCACGCGGCCACCATGACATGCACTTTAAGATTATCTGCACGTAAGCCCATGCCTTCGGAGCCATAAAAACACATGGTGCGAATATAAGCGCTGTCTAAGTTATTGTTAGCAACCGCTTGTTTTTGAGCGTCGTTGATAACCTCTTTGGTGAATGGCATAGACATGTTCATGATGTGTGCAGAACGAAATAAGCGATCAGTATGTTCCTGCATTCTAAAGATAGCCGTTCCCTTGCTAGCATGGTAAGCGCGAATACCTTCAAATACGCCTAAGCCATAATGTAAGGTATGTGTTAATACATGGACTTTAGCCTCGCGCCATTCAACCCATTGTCCGTCTAGCCAAATTACGCCGTCTTTATCGTCCATTGTCATTGTTGTCTCCTCGTGTTGGATGGTGGTGTTTATTTTTTATAGGTGATGTAAAACTAGCTTACTTAAAGTGTGCTGTAGTGCTTTGGAATAAGCATATTATTCCATAAACTGTCGCCAAATTTTTTCAATATGTATTTTAATTTCGTGTACTTGGGTTTCATCAATAATGGCTGCATCACCTTGTAAACCTTGTTTGTGGCCATAATCACGATACAGACAGTATGCTTTTTTGAGTGTTTCTGCGTCATCGTGGCTAACTAAGGCTACCTTATCCAGACTTTCCAAAAGACGGATATTATCTGTGTAATGGCTTAGGCTTGGAAACTCGGCGGCGTGCGCCAAGATTTGAAATTGTACTATAAACTCAATATCTGCAATACCGCCGCGACTTTGTTTTAAGTCAAATTGTTCATTTTTATTGATGGCTAAATGACTGCGCATTTTTTCGCGCATGGTGCGCACTTCGTTTTTTAGCTCATGCACATCGCGTGTCAAACATAAAATGCGCTGACGAATGCGTGAAAATTGCAGGTCAAGTCGGGCATCACCACTAATAAAACGTCCACGTACTAAGGCTTGGTGTTCCCAAGTCCAGGCTTGATTGAGTAGATACTGTTCATAGGCATCATAGTGAGTCATTAATAAACCAGAATCACCACTGGGTCGTAAGCGCATATCGACTTCATAGAGAATGCCTGAGAGCAGTCGTGTGTCTAAGATATGTCTGATTTTTTGAGCCAGTTTTCCATAAAATTGAGCGCAGGAGATTGCTTTTTCACCGCCTTCAGTTAAGCCTTGACCATTGCTGTTGTGGTATAAAAACACGAGGTCTAGGTCGGAGCTATAGCTTAGTTCAATGCCTCCGAGTTTGCCAAAGCCAATAATGGCAAAGCCCTTATTAGCTACCGAGCTTGCCGGTGGGCAGCCATATTTTTCGGTTAGCATTAACCATGCGCGTTCTAAAACATGATGGACAATGGTTTCTGCCAGTGCTGTTAAGTAATCACTGACCACCATCAGGGGAATGATGCCCATGATATCTGCGGCGGCAATGCGTAACACGTTACTTTGTTTAAATTCTCTTAGCACAATCATGAACTGTTCAAGATCGTGTAAATCAATGGCATTGACTAAGTGGCTTAAATCGGAAGACAGTGCTGCTTTTTTAAGCGGTTCATATAAGCTTCGAGTATCTAATAAATCATCAAATAATATCGGATAGCGTGATAAATAATCAGATAACCACGGGCTTGCAGAGCTTAGGCGCAGTAATTGAGTTAAGGCCTCGGGGTTTTCAGCTAATAACGATAAATAAACATTACGTCCAGCAATGGCTTCAAAGAGTGTGACGACACGCTTAAGCGTTTGGTCTGGATTAGGATAGGCAGACAATGCCTTAATAAGGGCAGGCATTAAGCGATTGAGCACACCTGCGCCTTTATTTGTTAAACGTTTAATTGCTGCTGATTGTTTGAAGTGTTTGAGTGTGTTTAAGCTGTCTGCGCTGGTCAAAAAACCACGTTGCGTTAACGCGGTTTCTAATACTTCATCATCCGCAGCACCTGTCCACAGTTGTTGGCATAAGGGGTCATACTGTTCTTGTTTTGATAAGGAAAATACCGCATCAAATACGCTGTGAATGTGCTCGCGGTGATGGGTTAAGGCGTTGTTAAAGCTAGACCAATCAGTGTAATCCATGGAGTAAGCTAACCGTGCTTGGTTAAGTTCATCGCTGGGGAGGTGGTGAGTTTGTTTGTCTTGATAGGCTTGCAGATGATTTTCGACACGGCGTAAAAATACATACCCTAAAATTAAGCCTTCTGCATCAGTCAAGGTCAGTAACTTAAGGGCTTGTAAGCGTTGTAAAACCTGAATAATGCCACGAATTTGCAGGCTCTTTTCATTGCCACCACGGATCAATTGAAACGCTTGACCAATAAATTCAACTTCTCGAATACCGCCACGGCCTAATTTAATATTGTCTAGGTGATCTTTGCGGTGAAGTTCTTGGGTGATTTGAGCTTTCAAGCCACGTAATTCTTCAAAGGCTCCGTAATCTAAATAACGTCGATACACAAAGGCGTGCAACATGCTCATCAGTTGTGCGCCAGTTTCGATATCCCCCGCCACTACGCGGGCTTTAATCATGGCGTAGCGTTCCCATTCTCGTGCTTGGGTTTGGTAATAGTTTTCCATGCCGTCGAAGGTCATGATGAGCGCACCGCTGTCTCCAAAAGGACGCAAGCGAGTGTCGGTTCTAAAGACAAAGCCATCGACAGTGATGTCATCTAGGGCTTTAATTAAACTTTGGCAAAGACGCGTAAAAAACTCACCGTAACTGGTTTGTTTACGATCGGTTAAGCAACCCTCTTCTGGATAGGCAAAAATTAAATCAATATCTGAGGAATAATTTAATTCATGCGCGCCCAATTTGCCCATGCCCAACACCACAATCTGTTGCGGCTTGCCATTGGCTAAGCGGGGCGTGCCGCGTTTAGTGCAGGCGTATTCATAAAGTGTGGTTAGCGCAAATTGTATGCAGGCCTCGGCAAGCCAGGACAGTTCGAGTAAAGTTTCAGTTAAATCAGACCAGTTGGCTAAATCACGCCAAGCAATGCGCAGCATTTCCCGACGTCGAAAGAGACGTAATTTTTTTGCTAAATCGGCTTCATTTTCAATGTGCAGTTGCTGTAAAGACTGTTGATAATAGGTATCGGTATAAGCACTAAAAAGCGTTTGTGAGGCTATTAAATCAAGCAATAATTGAGGCTGCTGCACACAACAATCATAGCTAAATTGGCTAGAGCCCAGCACTTTAGGTAACGATGCGACGAGTTCTGCTGAATAACTGAGCTGTGGTGCAATGCTAGCGAGTTTTTCTTGAAAATTAATAAGTTGTGCGTCTATTTGTGCATTGAGTAGTGCAGAATTACAGTGCGGCGAAGTAGGTAAGTGAGGAAGTGAGGGCATAGTGAAGTCGTTGTCAGGAAAGCGGCTAAAATACCTCGTAAAAGGGAGGCGTGTATGCAATACCGTCTGGGTAGATTAAGCAATGTTAGTATGCGCTTAAGGCATGTTTGGTTAGTTGTTGCGAAGATAGCGTATCACTGCAAAAGAACGGAGGGTTAGTATTTATTAGTTCTGGAGAACAAATCAAATTTTAGCGTGGACGTGTCAGGCAGAACGCTGACTGTGTGAGTGTGATGAAAACACCTGCCCAACGCTAAAATAATTCAATGTCATTAAGGTCATTGTCAGTATCTTCTGCAATTACTTCCATATCTTCATACATGACAACTTGGTTTCTACCGTGTTCTTTTGCGTAATAAAGTGATTTATCAGCGCGATCAAGCAGTGTCATGGGTAAAATAGTGGAACCTTGAATACAGGTCACGCCAATACTTACGGTTACTTTGCCTACCAATGGAAAGTTATAGGTTTCAACTGCGGAGCGAAAGCGATCAAAAACGGTTCGCGCATCAGTAGCATTAACGCGATTTAAAATGACCACAAATTCTTCTCCACCATAGCGAAACAAAAAGTCTATGTGACGAAATTTTCGTTGCATTAACTGACTGAAATGCAGCAATACTTCATCACCATACAAGTGCCCAAAATTATCATTAACCCGTTTAAAATGATCAATATCAAGCACTGCAATCCAAGAGTATTTTAGTTGTTCAGATGCTTCAAACTGGGTGTGTTTATTGCGCTGATAATAATCGCATACTTCCATTAAGCGCATTTCTAAGGATTGGCGATTGGGTAAATTAGTTAAGACATCGCGTTCTTTATGATCGTGTAAGATAACTTGGTTGCGGTACAGTTTTAGTAAATGTGAAAGTAAAGTAACGGCATCGTCATTAAACAAGCCTTTTACGAGAATCGCACGATCTGGGCCACTGTCGGTAGCAACGGGTAAAATGGCGTGATGTAAACCATTTTCATGAGTAATTTCAATTGTTTTAGGTAAGGGATTATTAAGAGCAGGGGGGTGATTATTGGTGTTTTCATCATTACCAAAATCAAGAGGTAATTTGGTGATGTGCAGTTGTAAGCTATCGATATCAGTTGTGAATTTTGTTTTGCTGGTGTCGTAAATTTCATAAGCATCAGCAGTATGCACCCACTCTAAGGTATGTAATAAGCTAATAAAAACAGGTGTAAGTGTCAGGTAATCTGGACAGTAAGTGATGTCATGTGCCCATGAGAAACATTGTTCTGCAGAGACAGTTTGTATCGTCATGTAATTATTTCCGATTATTTGATAAATGCTGATTAATGGATAACTAGATTAACGCGGGTTAATTCTTTATGGGTAATAGTATAGTATAGCTAACAGGATTTTTTTTGGATGGATTAAATGATTAACACCGATGTTATTATTTTAGGTGCGGGTGCCTCGGGTTTAATGTGTGCAATTGAAGCAGGCAAGCGTGGTCGACGTGTGATAATTATTGATCATGCAAATAAAGCAGGAAAAAAAATTTTAATGTCGGGGGGCGGTAAATGTAATTTTACTAATAAATATCTTGAGCCTCAGCATTATCTTTCTAACAATCCACATTTTTGTAAATCTGCATTACAACGCTTTACCCAGTGGGATTTTTTAGCCTTAATTGAAGATTACCAAATTTCTTATCATGAACGTGCTCATGGGCAGTTATTTTGTACGAACAGTGCAAAAGATATTCTCGCTATGCTCGTCAGTGAGTGTGAAAAAGCTAAGGTGCTTATGCACTTAAATTCGTCAATACAGGCTATTGATTTTATTGCCGACAGATTTGTCTTGACTGTAGGTGAGCGACAGTATTCCAGCCAAAGTGTAGTGGTGGCAACAGGTGGATTATCCATTCCCAAAATGGGGGCTACACCTTATGGTTATAAACTTGCCGAGCACTTTGGTCTTCCAATTGTGCCTACGCGCGCAGGTTTAGTCCCCTTTACCTTGCAGTCCGAGGACAAGGAGCGCTTGTCGCTATTATCGGGTATCGCTGTTGACACGATTGTCAGTGTGGGTAAGTGCACGTTTAGAGAAAATTTATTATTTACTCATCGGGGCTTAAGTGGGCCAGTTATTTTGCAAATATCATCGTATTGGACACCTGGACAAGCCATTACAATTAATTTTTGCCCTGACACCAATTTAACCGAGTTATTAAAAAATAATCGACAGCAAAAAAATAAACAATTGGTAAAAACTGTGCTGGAGACGTGTTTACCTAAACGCTTACTTACTCAGTTGTTGCCTGAAGCCGTATTAAGCTCAGCTATTGTTGATTGCTCTGATAAGTCTATTCAACAGATAACAATACTGTTGCAACAGTTTCAGCTTAAACCCAATGGCACAGAAGGTTATCGAACCGCAGAAGTAACGTTGGGTGGTGTTGATTGCAATGCTTTATCATCTAAAACTATGGCTGCTCAGTGCTTGCCAAGTCTGTATTTTATCGGCGAAGTTGTTGACGTAACCGGCTGGTTGGGGGGCTATAATTTTCAATGGGCGTGGTCATCTGGGTGGTGTGCTGGTCAATATGCATAAAGTAACTAATATTTAAGGCGCGTTCTCAAGTTGGCGTTTCAGTGTGGGCAGATCGTGCGCTCCACACGATATAGTTAATTCACATTGCCCCGTGTGGGACTTGATAAAGTACAGTTTAATCATCTGAGCTGTTAGTGTTGATTTCAAAAATACTTTTGTACGAAATAAACATTAATGCCGAAACTAATATATACAATACTGGCGTTAATAACGGCGTGACCGATGAACATAATAACGCTTCAAAGAAAATGAAAGCCCATAACTTATAAAGTGAGGCTTGATTACGACCAAACGCATAGGTACTTTTTTCTTTTGCTTCAGTAAAACTAAGATCTTGAAATAGCATCAAAGCGTGAGTAAACCAACCCACAAAAGTATTTAACATGAGCAGCATAAAAATCAGTCCAACATTAGCATAGGAAAACAACCAGCCCGCGAGTTCACGGGTAGTTTGTAATTTAATATTTCCATTAAGCAGATCAAGGTATAAAAAAAACTGCCCAATTTTATGTGCCTCACCATTAAGTAAGCTTGCTAACGCCATAAAAATAAACCAAAAAACCACAATGCTACTCGCAGCAAGCACCGCTAAGGGGATGCTTTTATTGACTGCCCAGTATAAATTTACGGGTGCTGTAGATTTCTTTAAGTCGCAGTATTTAGCCAAGCCCACACCAACAAATAAACTGCTAATTGAAGAGAAAATGCCAAATGCAGGTGAAAAGCGTCCTATCACTAATAAAATGCTAATTAATAAGCCATAAATTATCCATAAAATATAGGAACTGCCCAACAGCACTAACGCCTGCTGTAGCCATTCGGTAAATTTTGGTTTTTTAAAGGGTTTTCTCATGATGAAATCCTATGTATACCCACTGATTTGCGTATTTCTTGAAGAAAAGGCACGCTAACTGCACGGGCTTTTTTTGCACCTTCTTGTAATTGCTCTTCAATATGTTCAGGTCTTTGTAGTAGTGCTTCGTAGCGTTCTCTAGCGGGGGCTAGGTGGTCGTTAAGATATTCAAATAATATTTTTTTCATATCTCCCCAGCCCATGCCATGCGCATAGTTTTCGCGCATTTGAGCCACTTCGTCAGGGCTGGCAAAGGCTTGATAAATACTAAATAAGGTACAGCCTTCGGTTGTTTTAGGCTCACCAGGGAGTAACGAATTGGTTACTATTTTATTAATTAATTTACGTAATTTTTTTTCAGGCTCAAAAAGAGGAATAGTATTTTGATAACTTTTGCTCATTTTTCTGCCGTCAAGCCCTGTTAAGGTAGCGCCATGCTCTTCAATCACAGCTTCTGGTAAAACAAAGTGTGAGCCATAAATATGATTAAAGCGTGCTGCAATATCGCGCGCCATTTCAATATGTTGAATTTGATCTTTACCTACAGGCACTTTATTGGCTTTAAACATTAAAATATCCGCAGCCATTAAAACAGGGTAACTAAATAAGCCCATTGTTATACCTTTGTCTGGATCATTCTCGCCAGTGTGCTCATTGTCAGCAACCGCAGCTTTATAAGCATGAGCGCGGTTCATTAATCCTTTTGAGGCCACGCAGGTTAAAATCCATGTTAATTCCATAATTTCAGGGACATCAGACTGACGATAAAACACCGCATTATCCGTATCTAAACCTAATGCTAGCCACGTAGCGGCAATTTCAAAACTGGATTGTTGAACACGCGCAGGTTCTTGGCATTTTATTAGGGCGTGATAATCAGCAAGAAAATAAAAAGGCAACACTGAGGCTTCTTTACTTGCCGCAATAGCTGGACGGATTGCGCCAACATAATTACCTAAGTGAGGTGTTCCTGTGGTGGTAATGCCCGTTAAAACAATAGCTTTATTCATTAGAGTAAGTAGATTTAAAAAAAGGAAAATTAACCTAAGATTACATCATAAACACCGCGTAAAGTTAACGCCTAGTTTGTTATTAACGGTAACCGCCTAAGTAAAATACGCAATTGTTACAGTAGGTATACTCGACATTAATGATAAATCAATTTGATTTATGGGGTGAGTGTTACTTAATAATGGTCGTTGCTTGTTGATGACATGCGTAAGCAGCGATGAAAAATTAAGGGAATGGGGGCTATTAATTTAATGCGCGCTTGTTTATGGATGATTGTGAGGTCATGACGACAAGGATGGCTGATCCAGCCATTCATACAGCTCCGTTAAGGTGGGGTCGCATTGACAGCATTGCGTTCCGCACGAGGCGGTCATCGGTAATTTTTGTAGCTGACCTTTACGAATCCATTTATCTAGCATACCGCGCAGGGTCTGTGCGTCTACATTAAAGTGAGTCATGAGGTCGCGAAGTGCTACACGCCGATGTTGCTGAAGATAAGTTCGTATATCAGAAAGGATCATGGCACTGTGCCTTAATTAAGAGAGGGGGCGGGTGGTTGATTTTGGTTGGTTTTGCCTGTAAACCATAAGCCAGCTAAAACCACAGAAAATCCTAAAAGTAAGCTATTTATCCAATACAAAGAATAGCTTGGGTGTTGGCTGAAGGTCATAATCTGATAAAAAACGGTCGCGATTAAATAGCCCAGTCCTGTCGTCCATGCAACGACAAACAGCGTCCAGTTTAAGTTGGTTTCTTTAAAGATTGCCGCAGTCGCTGCAGTGCATGGCGCATAAAGTAATATAAAGAGTAAATATGCGAAGGCACCACTTTTACCATCAAAACTTCCTTGCATGGCAGCATAAGTGCTTGAGTTAACGTCGTTTTCTGCGGTTGCGACAGAAATATCAAGCCCTAAAGGATCGAGCGCACGTGCAGCAATTTGAGCAAGATTTGCAGGAATAGTGGCAAACGCAGCATTGAGTGTGTCGTAAAGAGCGCGTGCAGGTTCGGTGGGCGTGGAGGCTGTTAAGGCTTGTTGACTGTATAACGTATTTAACGTACCCACAACGGCTTCTTTGGCTAAAATGCCAGTAAAAATACCCACCGTTGCGGGCCAATTATGTTCTTGAATACCCATAGGTTTGAACAGTGGCGTAAGTTGTCGACCAATTTCACTTAATACCGAGGTTTGGCTGTTACTCTGACTAAGGCTGCCATCGGTGCCTAGCGCATTTAAAAAATTTAACACCAACACCATAGGAATAATGACTTTACCGGCATTAACGATAAAACTTTTTAAGCGTTCCCAGGTGCGAATAAAGACACCGCTTAAGGTGGGTAAGTGGTAGGCAGGAAGTTCCATAATGAACGGCGACGATTCACCTTTTAATAAAGTGTGGCGCATAATTAATCCTGTAAAAACCGCCACGGCAATACCAAAAAGGTATAAAAAAAACACGATATTTTGACCGTTCACAGGAAAAAAAGCAGCAGCAAAGAGTGCGTAAACAGGTAATCTTGCCCCACAAGACATAAAGGGGTTCATTAAATTAGTTAAAATTCGATCACGTTGATTATCTAAGGTACGCGTCGCCATAATGGCGGGCACATTACACCCAAAGCCCACGATCATGGGGACGAACGATTTTCCTGGTAAACCAATGATGCGCATGAATCGATCCATCACAAATGCAGCACGTGCCATGTAACCTGAATCTTCTAAGGCAGAGAGAAATAAAAAAAGGAAGCCTACAATGGGGATAAATGTGGCAATGACTTGCATCCCACCGCCAATACCTTGAGTAAGTAAAACGATCAACCATGCGGGCAAACCAGTGGGGGTTAATACTGTGGCTAAGCCGTCCACTAATAAGGCGCCAGTGATTTGATCGAAGAAGTCAATAAAGGCACTGCCAATGTTTATGGTAAACATAAACATTGCGTACATAACTAAAAGAAAAATTGGAATGCCAAGAAATCGATTTAAGACAATACTATCAATACGTGCGGTGGTGTGGCGACTTACTTCATTGAGTTTGCAAACCGCCTGCTGAGTAAGCTGATTAACAAAACCATAACGCGCATCAGCCGCAAGAATATCAATGTCATCTGCAGTGGTTTCTTCAATGTGCTGTTGTAACAAACAAATAAGCTCCGCGTGTGCAGATCCTGCTAGTTGTTTGGCTAAGGTATCGTTTTCAAGACTTCTAAGGCTTAACCAGCGTAAGTCACATTGTGCGTGAAGGGCAAGGTCTTTTAATGGCACTGCTAAGCGAGTAATTGCTGCTTCAAAGGCGGGATGGTAGTAAAAGTGTGCGGTAGGAATAGGCTGGCTTAACGCCGCTGCATTAATCGCTTCTTTAAGCTGCGTTAGGCCGCGTTGTGAGGCTGCGCTAATAGGTATAACAGGACAGCCTAAGGTGGTCGACAGTACCGTAACATCAATTTTAATGCCGCGTTGTTTAACCGTATCCATCATATTAAGCACGATAATCATGGGCACGCGCATTTCAATTAATTGAGACGTTAAATATAAATTTCGTTCAATATTGGCGGCATCAAGAATATTGATGATTAAATCCGCGTGTTTAGCTGCCACATAATCACGCGCAATTTTTTCGTCTAAAGAGACCTGATCGTCAGAAGCTTCTAAAGAATAGGTGCCAGGAAGATCAACTAATTCAATGATTTTATTAGCAAAGCGGTAAGTGCCACTTTTTTTTTCAACCGTAACGCCAGGCCAATTACCTACCTGTTGTTTGGCGCCAGTAAGTGCATTAAATAATGTGGTTTTACCACAATTTGGATTACCAACAACACCTACAGTCAGTGTGTTCTTCATTACACTTTCTCGATAAGTAATGAGGCAGCTTCCGCTTTGCGTAAGGTCAAAGAAAAACCGCGCAGTTTAATTTCTATAGGATCGCCTAAGGGCGCAAAGCGTGTAATGCTAAATAAGGTGCCAGGCGTAAGCCCCATGGCTAATAAGCGTTTGCGATAAGCTTTACCTGCTGCGTTAAAGCCAGTTATTTTGGCAAAATCACCGGTTTTTAAGTGGGTGAACTGAAGCTCTATGGACATGGATAATTCCTTCAATCAATAATCATTCTCATTTGTTAGTCAATTTATACTATTTTTTATGGTTCCGTCAAAAAGATATTAGTGATTGTGCCGTTATGCGTAAACTATTACATGCTATCACTTGCATATTGAACGCAAAAAAGAATGTGATAGAGCATTTTTTTACATCTTATTTGTTCAAGTAAATTCATAATAGTTGTTATGGTTTTGTAAAATTGGCGTGTGTGTTAACAGTGTATCAAGCGCGTATTCTTTATTGATTTCACTGTGTCATGCAGCACTGTTATGGTGACGAATTTGGTAATCTATTTTCGTAACTATGATCATCACTAAAGATAGCGCCGAGATTATTTTGGCGAATTAGTTCACTTTAATAAGGATAAAAATATGGCAATGTACCTCACTGAAAAATATATCAACCCTTTTACCGATTATGGGTTTAAACGTTTATTTGGCGAAGAGGCTCATAAAGATTTATTACTAGATTTTCTCAACGAATTATTACGTGAAGAACAAGGTGAAATTAAAAACATAAGCTTTTTAAAAACCGAACAATTGGGCTCAACTGAAATAGATAGAAAAGCCATTTTTGACTTATATTGCGAAAATGAAAGGGGTGAAAAATTTATTGTTGAGTTACAAAAATCCAAGCAGAATTTTTTTAAAGATAGGGCGCTGTATTACTCAACTTTTCCCATTCGGGAACAAGCGCAAAAAGGTGAATGGAATTATGAGTTGAAAGCGGTTTATACCATCGCCATTTTAGACTTTGTATTTGATGAAGATAAAAATGAGCCTGATAAATATAAATATTTTGTAAAACTTAGTGACATTGACACCAATAAGATTTTTTATAATAAATTAACTTTTGTATATTTGGAGATGCCAAAATTCAAAAAAGAATTATCAGAAATAGATACGCATTTTGAAAAGTGGTTGTATGTGTTAAGGCATTTAGAAAAGTTAGATCAAATACCACCTAAATTAACTGAGAAAATATTTAAACGCGTGTTTGACGTAGCTGAAATTGCAAAGTTTAACCGCGAACAATTGATGCAATATGAAGACAGCTTGAAATATTATCGAGATTTAAAAAATTCCTTTGATACATCGAGGGCAGATGGTCGAAAAGAAGGTCGAAAAGAAGGTAGAGAAGAAGGTAGAGAAGAAGGTAGAGAAGAAGGTAGAGAAGAAGGGAAGCAAGAGCGTAATTTTGAAATTGCAAAAGTAATGTTAGGCGAAGGTTTTGATATAAAAATCATTATTAAAGTTACTGGGCTAACAGAAGAAATGATTTTGCAATAAATGACACACGTTCACGCAAATAAGATAGCGGGTAGCTTGATCTTAATGGCTTGGTTAGTTAGCTTTAGTAACGGCCATTAACATTGCTGTAATGATAATTTTGTGTGCTTACGGTTAAAAAAAAGCTGCGCATCTTAATTTAATAATGATGCGCAGCTGTTAAGTATGAGTAAGGCTTTAATCTTCAGTGTTTATTTTAAATTCATGCAGTTTGCATAATAGGTCACTGTTGCCGACCAGTCTGAGAATATACCTATTACGCCTACATCTTTTGCTAATACGTCAAGCATAACCATTATGTCGCCATCTGTTTTTACGCCATTAACGACGGATTGGTAGTAATACGCATTGCTTTCAATTTTAGCTATTGGGCCTGAGCGCTCTAGTGTCCACGTAATAATTTTTAAACCAGCCGCTTTTAATGCTTTAGCATAATCTGAAGGGACAATTTTATTTTTAGCATTTAAGCTAACTAATGCCCAAGTTGGTGGGGCAACAATTTTTACACCTTGGTTTACCATGTCGCTAATGCGTGCCGTGGCGGCTAAGACATCTTCTGGTGTGTTTAAATCTTCTAAGGCAACCGCTTGGTTTCCAAAGGCGGGTTCATTTTTTAACCAGTAAAGAACATCTTTGATATCGAAAGATTGTGGATAAACATCTTTTGGATTAACACCCGCTTCTTTATACTCATCAAGCATTTTTTGAGCATACATTTCTTGGGTGAAACCATCAAATGGCATAGGAACGCTGGCACCTTTTAATTCTGGTGTCATTTTTACGTTTAATTTTTTGAATAACGCGATACTTTCTTTGTGGGTCAATAGCTTACCGTTGCTTGCGTATAAATCAGTGCGCCAGTTAGCTGTTGAATCAAGATATTAGGCAAGGGTTTTTGCTTTTGAATTACCAGCGTCCATTTTGCCTTTTAGCGTTTTGAACTCAGCAACCGTGATGTCGCTAGTGCAACATTTAACATTAGCAAAAGGGGTATCACTGCTGTAATCAGGTTTAACAGAGCATTTTTCTGCTAATGGTGTGTCAAGAATATTGGTGGTGGTGTGTAAGTCACATTGTGAGTGACGGCAGACTAATTCTTTATCTTTTGTAAAGGTTACGTCACACTCTACAATACCCGCGCCCATTTTAGCGGCAGCTTTGTAAGATTGCTCTGTATGTTCTGGGAACTGCATGGCTGCACCACGATGACCAATTGAAAAGTTGGTTTTGTAAAAAGGTCCATTAGTACATTGTTGTAATTTTGTTTTTAATGTACTTTTAGCCATATCATCAACAAGAAAAAATGGTCTAGGTCCTAACTGAATTTTTTCATCAGCATGACTAGCTAGCGGTGATAGTAATGCCGAAAATACGGCAGTAGCGATCAAAATTTGTATTAAACGCATGAGAGTCTCCAAAATAAATAAGGTTAAGTGTAAGCAAATTAGTCCGCCTACTTTTTTACTATAACAAACCAAATAAGTCGTTTTTATGTCAATTAGTAATTGACATAAACTGTATTGGGAGGACATTTAGCCCATGTACAGTACGTGCAGTTTGCCGCAGTGTGCTTTGGGTTGGTGTTTATTCGCTTTAGCTATTTAAATTAAATAGTTAAAGCTGTTTTATGCCAGCTTAGAGCATTACTAATAATGCGTGAAAACGCAGTAACTTTTTTACTTTACTGAATAACATAATCACTTATGACAACAGGATTGACAACCGACCAATTAATCGATCGTTTTGGTCGCAAAATAACGTATTTACGAATTTCGATAACTGATCGCTGTGATTTTCGTTGTGTGTATTGCATGGCTGAACAGATGGAATTTTTGCCTCGCGCAGCAATTTTGTCTTTAGAAGAAATTTACCAAATCGCTAAAGTGTTTACTGAATTAGGAGTAAAAAAAATTCGTATTACTGGCGGAGAACCTTTGGTTCGTAAGGGCGCTTTAGGATTATTGCAGCAGTTAGGGCAGCTGGCTTCACTTGATGAGTTAGTGTTAACGACCAACGGCTCTCAGTTAGTTGAATTAGCCGAACCCTTATGTAAAGCGGGAGTTAAGCGTCTTAACATCAGTTTGGATACCTTAGATCCTATTAAGTTTAAGGCCATCACGCGAACGGGTAACTTACAGCAGGTGTTACAAGGAATTGAAGTCGCCAAAACACAAAAGTTTACCCGTATTAAATTAAATGCGGTTATTTTAAAAGATCGAAACCATCAGGAGGTGCCTGATTTAGTTAGGTTTGCTATTCAACAAGGCATTGATATTAGTTTTATTGAAGAAATGCCGTTGGGAATTGTTGAGCAACATAATCGTGCAGAAGCTTATTATTCAAGTGATGACATTAAAGCTGATTTAGCGAGGGAATTTTCTTTAGTACATACTGAAACTAAAACAGGTGGCCCCTCTGATTATTTTCATGTTGCAGGGACAACCACGAAGGTTGGTTTTATCTCGCCGCATAGTCATAATTTTTGTGGTAGCTGTAATCGAGTGCGTTTAACCGTTGAGGGGCGCTTATTGCTATGTTTGGGCAATGAGCATTCTATTGATTTAAAACAGCTTATGCGTAGAGAAGATTATCAAGAGGCAGATTTAAAGCAAGCCATTATTGATGCTATGTTAATAAAACCAGAGCGCCATGAATTTAATCTGCATGAGCAACCCGTTATCATGCGCTATATGAATATGACGGGCGGTTAACTCGCGCAGGATAAAACAACAGTTGGCAGTTATAGCATTAGCTAAGCTAAGAAAGAAAATTCTCTTATATTTAGAGTATAGTATTTGTTTTTGTAGTAAATTTTTGAGGTATTAATGTCTTTTAAACAACTCGGTTTAACCGAAGCACTTCTTACCGCTGTTGCCGAACAAGGTTACAGCATCCCCACACCTGTTCAACAGCAAACTATTCCACTGATGTTAAGTGGTAAAGATATTTTAGCAGGTGCACAAACAGGTACGGGTAAAACGGCAAGTTTTGCTTTGCCTTTATTACAACGTTTAGCGGAAGAAGTCGATTTTTCGCAGGGATCTCGTCCGGTCCGTGGCTTAATTTTAACGCCCACCCGTGAACTAGCCTTACAAGTGTTTGATAGCATAAAAGCATATGGAAAATATATTCCGTTAACTGCAGAAGTCATTGTTGGCGGGGTAAGTGTGGGTATGCAAACGCGTAATTTACGTCGTGGTTGCGATATTATTGTCGCAACTCCAGGGCGCTTACTTGATCATGTTCAGCAACGTAATGTTAATTTATCAAAAGTGGATATTTTGGTATTAGATGAAGCTGATCGTATGTTAGATATGGGTTTTTTACCTGATATAAAAAGGCTGATGGGCTTATTACCCAAACGTAGACAAACGGTATTATTTTCTGCCACGATTGCTAATGGCATTAAAACGTTGGCAGCAGCCTTATTAAATAATCCCACTGAAGTTTCCGTTGCACGACAAAATGCAACAGCAGACACGATAACAGAGCAGTTGTATGCGATTAATAAAGAGTATAAGCGTGAGGTGTTATCGTATTTAATTGGCAGTAATAATTGGCAACAAGTATTAGTCTTCGTGCGCACAAAACATGGTGCAGATCGCTTACAAAAACAATTAATGACAGATGGTATTCGGGCCACTGCACTGCATGGCGATAAAACTCAAGGTGCCCGTAATAAAGCCTTAGAAGCATTTAAGACCGGCAAGGTTTCGGTATTAGTGGCTACTGATATTGCTGCACGTGGCTTAGATATTGAAGACCTACCGCATGTGGTAAATTTTGATTTGCCACAAGTTCCTGAAGATTATGTGCATAGAATTGGTAGAACAGGTCGAGCAGGCGCAACTGGCGTGGCGATTTCTTTGGTGTGTCCAGATGAAGCGCGTTATTTAGCCGAATTGGAAAAGTTTTTAAAGCGGCAAATTCCACGTGTTGCAGATACTGGCCACGAGCCTATTTCATTAAATGTGGTGGATGCGCCTAAAAAAAATGCGCCAAATAAAACAACAGGCAATAAAGATTTTCGACACAATAAAAAAACGCAGCCAGTAGGAAAATCGTCAAAATCACCTGATAATCTTGGTAAGCCAGCGGGACGTCGTGGTGCTGCTAGAAGTAGTAAACGCTAAGCATTGCGTTATGCTGACTTAAAAAAAGTGATTAACTTAGTTTAAGCACACTGTTGATCTAAAGAAAAGTCTCTGCTCACAATGCTACATAATGATCACTGTGGGCAGTGATAAAGCATGAAAGGTGTCTTAAGCGTAAGGCAAACCAAGATAATGAAAAAAATAATAATAATTCCATTTTATAGGAGAGCTCATGTCGTTACTTAATTTGTTCAATAAACGTGCTGGTCAGCTTAAGACTGCGATTAAGCAAAGCCAAGAAGCGCGTAATAAACCTAGTCATTCAGCTGATAATCTTTATAAAGCAGCCTATCAAGGCTATGCAGAGGTCATGATGGATGATCCTATGCGAGCAGACACACTGTACCATTGGGGCTTTGCTTTATTGCATCAAGCACGATCCAAAACAGGAACAGAAGCAGAAAAAATGTATAGTGAAGCTATTGAGAAATTTTCATTTTGTCGAGTGATTAATCCACATTATTTAGGTGCAGCCATCGATGGTGGGGTAGCCTATATGGAGTTAGCACGCTTGAAAAAAGTGGTGGTTAATGACAAGTTATATGATTTAGCGAAACAGTGTTTTGACCGTGCTAATAGTATTCAAAAAGGCACTGCGTCATATAATTTGGCCTGCATTCATGCCTTAAAAGGCGACGAACTTACTTGTTTAAGTGCTTTGCAGGATTCGTTTCAACACGGCAGTTTGCCTGTGGTTGCAGATATTAAAGCTGATTTGGATTTAGCTAATGTAGTGAATATTTTATGGTTTACAGATTTTATTGCCATGGTAGACGCACAAGAACAAGCGCAGGCCGCGGCATTGGAAGCTGCCAGACTGGCAAAATTAAAAGCAAAATCTTCTGCTAAACACGAGGATGACGAACATGCTGATAATACCGGCGACAACCTAGCTGAAAAACTTACCGAAGAAACGGCTGAGGTGGCGCATACAGACGGTCGCTCTAGCACTGAAAATAATGAGAGTAATACTCAAGATGATATCAATGAACGGCTCTAAAACGCTTCCTGCATACGCGGCTGAACGTATTGCTGCGACGATTTAACGTCATCTTGTGGTGCAATATGGTTCTGCCTATTGCACCCTTACCGTGTTATTGAATATCCAGTATTAATCGTCATCCAGTAACACCGGTGGAACAATGCCGCTATGCAGTTCCATTGTTTCCACACTACGAAGCTTACGATCAATTGCTTTGGTACGTGTGGTTTGCAAGGTTTCTAGGGTATTCGATGCAGAATTGATGTGTTTGTGCACGGCGGCTAATTGTTCAGAATATTTTTTGAATTCGGTCTTCACTTCGGCAAGCACTTTCCATACTTCGCTGCTACGTTTTTGTACAGCTAAGGTTCTAAAACCCATGCTCAAACTATTGAGTAATGCGGATAACGTTGTCGGGCCTGTTATCGTGATGCGGTAGGTTCTTTGCAATTTCTCAAACAGTTCGGGATGCCGCAAAATTTCAGCATATAGACTTTCAATAGGCAAAAATAATATTGCAAAATCAGTGGTGTGCGGTGGATCAATGTATTTGCTGCTAATGTCTTTAGCAAAGCTTTCTATGGCTTTTAACAACTGTTTTTGAGCCGTCTCAATGGCTACGATATTGCCTTCTTCCCAAGCCGTTTGTAAGGATTGATAGCTTTCCAGTGGAAATTTTGAATCAATCGGTAACCAGACTGTTTTTTCGTCTGATTTGCCCGGTAATTTAACGGCAAACTCAACGTTATCGCGGCTGCCCTGTTTAGTGGCTACATTGATCGCATACTGATCTGGCGACAAAATTTGTTCCAAAATATTGCCTAATTGATATTCCCCTAAAATGCCGCGCGTTTTAACATTTGATAATACTTTTTTAAGATCGCCTACACCGATTGCCAAGCTTTGCATTTCTCCCAAGCCTTTATGAACTTGTTCTAGCCTGTCACTCACTTGCTTAAATGATTCGCCCAAGCGTTTTTCTAAGGTATCGTGCAATTTCTCGTCAACAGTTTTGCGCATTTCATTTAGCTGCACGTTATTGTCTTCACGAATGGCTTTTAATTGATTTTCTATGGTTTGGCGGACGTCTAAAAGACTGTTTTTAGATTGTTGATTAAGGTCGGCTTGTTGTTGATTTAAGTCGGCAAATTGGAGACGTAGTTGCGCATTAAAATCTTTGATACCGGTAGAGAATTTGTCTTCAAATGAGCGCAGACCGTTATTTAATTCTTCACGATTAACCTTGGCATCTGTTTTTATGGTGGCTTCAAATGTGGCAAAGCTCGCTAAGGTTTTATCGCGAAATTCATCTTGTTTTTGGCTTAGCACGTCACTGCTTACGAGCAATGAATGCGCTACACTTTGTTTAAATTCAGTGGAATTGTTGATGAGTTTTTCTGAAAGCTCGGTCTGTGCCGCTTTAAATGAGGCAAGTTGCTGAACCTGTAGCGCACTATTTTCAGCAATACGATTGAGCAAGGTGTCTTGCAAGTTTTTAAAAACCTCCTGGATTTCGCGCCTATTTTCGGCACTCACATCCCGAAGTTCTTTTCTGGAATCGACCAATCCATTGGTTAAATTAAGCTCATTATTCTGAATTAAACGCGTTAATTCTGTGTAAGCCGCTGCTGGATTGCTTGCCAATAAACGGTTTATTTTTATCAGGACAATGGTCAGTAAAATCAACGCGGATAACAACAGTAAGCCACCTAATGTTAAGGCTATGGATACAGTTTCAATCATAATTTTTATAATAAATATGGGCGCATTGCATTACGTTAAGCACGTTGAATTGTAACGGATGTGTTATTTGTTATTGCCAACCTTGTTGCCATTGGTCTTTATCGGCTAAAGCCTGAATGGGCAGGCTAACTGTGCGTTGCGTATAAACGGCTTCTAATTCAACTGTTTGAACGTTAGGTGATGGCTGCTCAGGTGGATTAAGACGGGTGACAATAAAATGTTTTTCTTTATTTACGGGCGTCACCGCAGTCCATTTGCTGTTTAGTAATTTAGTGCTTTGCATTCGACGCATGATGTTTTATTAATCCTTAAGATCAGCAAGAATCTTATCGCGTACCAATTGCCCTGATAAGACGACCATTGGCATGCCACCCCCTGGATTGACACTGCCGCCCACGAAATACAAATTCTTAAATTGACCACTACGTTGCGGGGCTTTAAAACCTAAGTTTTTAAAACGGTCTGTCACTACACCGTAAATTGATCCTTGATTTGAATAATACCGTGCTTCAATATCGTGCGGTGTCCAGTATTCTTCAGTCACAATATGTTGCCGTAAATGAGTGAGTCCCATTCGTTCTAATTTAATCAACACACGTTCACGGAAGGCTAAATACTGGTCTGCGGTAATTGGTTTAGCGGGATCAAGATGGGGAATATGTGGCAATATTTTTATAATTTCACAGCCTTCAGGGGCTTGTTGTGGATCACTTTTAACGGGTGCAACGAGATAAATGGTGGGATCTTCTGACAACTGATGCTCAGTAAAAATAGCTTTAAAATGCTCGCGTGGATGCTCAGAGTAAAAGAAATTATGGTGGGCTAACTGTGGATATTGTCGATTAACGCCTAAATGCAACACCAACCCTGAACAACTGGGCGCAAAACCTTGCATTTTTTGTAACTCAGCTGCACTGCTGTTTAATAATTTTTGCATGGCAGGAATTACCTCCATGTTTGACACCACGATATCAGCATGGCGGCACTCGCCATCAGCACTCACTACGCCCGTCACTTGCTGCCCGGCGTGTATTAGTTCGGTGATTTCGGTGTTTACGTGTATCTTCACTCCTAATTCTAAGGCTAAGCGTTCTAAGCCTTGTGCAATAGCATACATACCACCTTGCACATACCATAAGCCATAATCAAATTGAATGGCGGGTAATAAATTCATTAATGCAGGTGCATCATACGGTGATGAACCGACATACTTGATAAAATAATTAAGAATCTCAACTAATTTAGGGTGACTAATATGCTTGCGCACACCTTGATCCATTGAATGTAAAATATCAAAATCAAGCGCACTGCGCAGGGGACCATAAAATTTAAGCAGTTCCCACACGGTATCTATGCCTTTGGCGAAATAACCTGCTTCTGTTGCGGCACATAAACGTCTGGAATAGGCCATAAAGCGGGCAAATTCTTCGGGTGCCTTAGGATCTAATTGACTTAACTGCGTGTGCATTATTGCAGGGTCGGCGCTTAAATCAACCACACTGCCATCTTCAAAAAAGTTGCGCCAATGCGGTTCAATCTGTTGAAAGTTAATATAATCTTCACGGCGCTTACCCGCGTTAGTGAATAAGGCATCAAAGAGTGCTGGCATGGTTAAGATGGAGGGGCCTAAATCAAAGGTAAAGCCGTCTTTTATTAAGACATTAAGTTTACCGCCCACTTTGTCATTTTTTTCTATGAGTTCAACAGCAAAGCCTTCGGTAGCTAAGGAGATTGCTGCGGATAAGCCGCCTAAGCCTGCACCAATGATGATGATTTTTTTTTGGGGAACGTGGTGTGTCATGTTAAAAAATCCTATGCCAAGGTAAGCGTGATTTTAAATTTTGCCAATGTTGTAAAAAATTAAACTGTGAAAATTCTCTAAAATGAGTTAATGCCAACTTATTACGCTGCACACGTTGCAGCCATGAGCCGCTTCCATAAATAACATCTAAATATCCTTTAAAATTCTGGTATTGCGTTTGAGAATAAGGAAACCAATTGGGCTCTTTAGCTAATTGACTGCGATTAATCATTGTCGAGACAGAATAACTAAAAGCGCGTAAGCCTTCGGCGCCATGATAGCGTCCAAAGCCACTTTTTTTCACTCCGCCAAACGGTAATTGTGGATGTCCCGCATTTTTGATAACGTCATTGATTACCCAGCCACCCACTACAAGTTGCTTGGCAACGCGCGCTGCTTTTGCAATGTCTTGACTCCATACGCTGGCATGTAAACCAAATTCGCTAGCGTTTAGCTGTGCAATTACGTCCGCTTCATTGATAAAAGGCAGGACAGCGACTATGGGGCCAAAAGTTTCTTCTTGCATAATGCGCATATCAGCACGCATCTTCCATAATATAACTGGTTTAACATAATTTCCGTTTCGTTCAAGTGGCCCTGAGGCGCACGCACCTTTTGCTAGAGCATCGTTATAATGGGCTTCAACCAGTGCAAATTGTCGTGTTGAAGTGATCGTTCCTAAATCACCGTACTCACCATGTCCGATGGTTAAGGTGGTTAGTTTATGCAGCAGTTGCTGCAAAAAGTCGTCAAAACAGTGCTGTTCAACGTATAAACGCTCAATGGAAATGCAAATTTGTCCACTGTGACTAAACGCGCCATACATAACGGCATGACTGGCGCGGCTTAATTGTGCATCAGCAAAAACGACCATCGCATCTTTACTGCCCAGTTCTAGTAATACAGGAATAGGATGCTGTGCTGCACGTTGCATGACGGCGCGTCCAGTGTGTAAACCTCCCGTAAAAAAAACTAAATCAGGTGCGGCATCAATGAGTTGTTCGCCAACAGAGCCATCACCCACCAGAGTTTGTACTAAATGTGCTGGTAAGGCTAATTGCTGAAATAACTCAAGCAATAACGCGCTAATCGGTAAGCTTAATTCTGATGCTTTTAAAATGACCGCGTTACCGGCAATTAATGCCGTTATCATGGGAATGAAGGCTAATTGAAAAGGAAAATTCCACGGCGCCAAGATAGCTACCACCCCATAGGGATGAAACTCAATCTGTGCGGTGGAAGCAGGAAAGCTTAACGGCGACGTAAACACGGCGCGTTCCTGTAGCACTTTGGGCGCGTGTTTGCCATAGTACGCCAGTAAATCTAGGCTTGGATAGACCTCACCCAGTAAAGCTTCAGTCTTAACTTTACCTGTTGTTTGGCATAACACATCACAAATAGAATCCAGTTTTGCTAAGAGTAATGGGGTTAATTCCGCTAAGTGTTGACAGCGTTCAGCAACACTTAATTGTTGCCATGTTTGCCCTGCGCACCTGGCGCGGACAACACTTGCCTTAATCTCGTCAGCTGAGCTTATGACATACTCGCCTAATAAGTGCCCATCAATGGGTGAATATGCAGTTAATATGGTCATCAATTTAAGACTTTTTTAACCAGGCACTTTTCGCAATGTGCGTAAATTTAACCTGATGTTTTTTAGCAATTAACTGAGAAGAAATGCGTGCTGATTCATAAATAGTAGGTAAGCCACTACCAGGATGCGTTCCTCCCCCCACTAAATAACAGTGTGCAAGTTCTTCAAATTGGTTGTGAGGTCGCCAATAAAGCATTTGACTAAAGGTGTGCGCCAAACTAAATGTTGCACCTTTGTAAACGGCTTCATCTTGCTCCCAGTGTTGTGGCGTAATGATTTTTTCACACTCAATATGGTCACGAAGATCCGTTAATTTTAAGCGCGTTTCTAAGGTAGTTAATACTTGCTCTCGTATGTGTTGACAATGTGCGTGCCAATCAATGCCGCTGTCATTATTGGGCATAGGTACTAAGACATATAATGCTGATTTACCAGGTGGCGCTAAGCTAGCATCTGTACTTGAAGCATTTTGTACATAAAACGAAAAATCCGTAGGCAAGCTTTTATCGTTAAAAATATTTTTTATGTTGGTGCGATAATCACCTGCAAAGGCAATGGTATGATGAGGTAGCTCGTAAAGTTTATCTAAGCCCAAATACAGCATAAAGGTAGAGCATGAATAATCATACTGGGCTAATTTTTCTGGGCAATACTTTTTCAAGATGCCTGGCTCAACTAAGTGCGTCATGGCATGAGCAAAATCAGCATTAATGATCACTTCATCAGCCATAATTGACTCGCCATTTTCAAGTTTAACGCCTTTCACTGCACCGTTTTCAATGACTAAAGATGCTACGGGAGTGGATAAATGCAGTTGTCCACCCGTTTCTTCAAGCACGGTTGCCATTGCGGTCGCGAGTTGATTTAAGCCGCCCGTAACATGATAAATACCATAATCATGCTCTAAATACGGCAGCATGGTAAATAATGCCGGACAATCCCAGGGCGACATGCCTAAATATTTGGATTGAAAAGAAAACGCTAAACGCATTTTTTCTTGACTAAAATACTGCCCTAAGTTTTCAAATACACTTTTAGGAAACCCTAACCACGGCACGGCTTTCAGTAAATCCCATGAAAAAAACGCCGCCAATGATGAATAATCACGCGTAATACAAGGATATAAATAATTAAAACGCGTCCGTTCTTGCTTCATAAAGCGTTGATAACCATCGCCTATCTCTGGAAACACCCGCGCTAACTCAGCTTGCATGGCTTCAGTCTCTGAAAACACAGACAACGCACGATCATCATAGAGTAATTGATACATTGGATTTAACGGGGAAAAGCTTAAGTAATCTTCACTTTTTCGATCACATAGCGCAAACATTTCATCCAACACGCCTTTCATTAATAAAAATGTGGGGCCAGTATCAAAAGTAAAACCTTGCATAGTGATTGCCCGATTACGCCCTCCTACCTGTTCGTTTTTATCAAAAATGCTTACTTTAAAACCATGATGACTTAAGAGCATCCCTGCACACAGCCCACCAGGACCGGCACCCACTATAATGATATGTTTTGAATTTGCCATGATTAAAATTGAAATAATGAGGAGGTAAATTTACTTTTTTATAACGTCGTTAAAGTAGCTGTTTTGTAGGGAATATGTTAACTGACAGCAGCTTAGGACTAAAACCTTACACTTTTTTAACAAATTCAGATTTTAATTGCATTGCCCCAATGCCATCAATTTTACAATCAATATCATGGTCGCCTTCTATAATTCGAATGTTTTTTACTTTGGTACCTACTTTAACCACTAACGACGAGCCTTTAACTTTTAAGTCTTTGATAACAGTGACCGTATCGCCATCCATTAATACATTGCCGTTAGCATCACGGATTTCACGTTGATCGTTATCCTCTGCGGCGGTGTCGGTGGACCATTCATGCCCACATTCAGGGCAGATATACATGGCATTGTCTTCGTAACAATACTCCGAAGCACAGCTTGGGCAAGGCGGTAAATCACTCATTGGTTTTCCTAAAGTTGACAAAAGTAAAGGTAATACAGCGTGTTAGTTCAAGTAGACGTGTTGAATAAACGTTAAAGCTTTGATAGCAGACGATTAACTCTTGAACATGTTTACTGAAAAGGCTAATCATGTTTAGGGATTAACTTGGTTTATCCAGTTTTGTAAATTGTAATAATTAGTTACCCTGGCAATTTTTTGCTCACGAATGTCAAAAAAAGCGCCAGCAGGTAAGGTATAGGTTTGTCCATTGGCTTCTGGTAAGCCTTCATCAGTGTGTAAATAATTACCCAGCACTACAAATTCAGCTGCTGCACGACTGCCGTCAGCCGTGGCCATAATCACCATATCGATTAATTGCTCTTTATAATGACAATTCATGTTGGCCATAAAGTCTGTAAAGGCAAGCTTGCCTGTTTCTCTACGTCCTTGATTAATATCATGAACAACATCGTCAGTGAGTAGGTTTAAAAACGTTTCCATATCGGCGTTGTTAAATGCGGCATAATATTTTTTTATAAGATTAATGCTTTCAGTATTCATAATGACTCAAATAAAAAGGTTAAAAAAATCTATTTTACCGTTTGTTAGAGGCTAATTCTGCACTATTTTTAATTTTGTTTGCGCGATTGAGGCGAACTCATTGCTACACTATTCACTTCATTTACTAGACTGAGAAACATTATCTTGACGACATTTAACGCTAACGCTGTTCTTGACGCTACGCAGCAATGGTTAATGCGCGTAGTGATTGGACATAATCTTTGTCCTTTTGCAAAACGCGAAGTAGATCTGCATAGAATTCGTTTTTATGTGGATGAACATCTCAATCTTGCCGATTGTTTAGCCACCTGCGTGGAAGAATGGCAATATTTAGACGCGAATGAAACGTGTGAAACCACCTTACTATGCTATGCCCATGCCTTTAGCGATTTTAATGACTACTTAGACTTTTTCTATATGGCAGAATGTTTACTGGCAGACGAAGGCTATGAGGGTATGTATCAACTTGCCAGCTTTCATCCTGACTATTGTTTTAACGATGCACCCGCAGACGATCCAGCCAATTACACCAATCGTTCACCTTACCCGATGGTGCATATTTTACGAGAACATAGCTTGACAAAGGCAATCGATCAGCACCCAAATGCTGAAGAAATTCCTGAGCGTAATATTGCATTAACGCGTCAACTTGGTTTAGAAGCTATGCAACAGTTACTGGATTCTTGTTATCAGCGCTAATCAACCTCACCCGTCAGCGAGGGGTAGCGCACATCAACAATAATTGAAGCCGTGCGGACTGGCACACGCACGTTTATGCAGCGATATTGGACGCGTATGCGTTGATGACGTTAGCTGTGGTCAACAAAATAATTTGGCAAACTGCGTAGCGCTCAGTACACTTGTTCAAACTTTAACAAAATTACTGTAGGCTCTTTTTATGTCCAGTCGCCAAGCTAAACTTCAAGAAGATACCAACTATCGGGTAATGCGCTTACTTGAAGAAAATCCTGATATGACTCAACGTGAATTAGCCGAGCGTTTAGGTGTTAGCGTGGGTGGGTTAAATTATTGCCTTAAAGCCCTGATAGAAAAAGGCTGGGTAAAAATGCACAATTTTAGTCATAGTAAAAATAAATTTGGCTACATGTATTTATTAACGCCGATAGGCATGGCAGAAAAAACGCTATTAACCAGTCGTTTTTTAAAACGTAAGTTAGAAGAATATGACGCACTCAAAACTGAAATTGAAGCCTTGCAGACGGAGATAAAGTCAGGAGAAAAGATTTCATAGACTCAAGAAATGGTGTTATGCCCCGTTAAGCAGTGACTTAAATTTAGCACGTTAATTAGCCATGTCAGGTACAAGAAAACCGTGCACTCGGCTATCGACACAAAACATATTATGGAACAGCACTATAAAGAATCCAATGAGGCTGGCATCTCATTCAATTGGTATGTGATTAATACCAAACCACGCCAAGAACACATAGCCTTAGTTAATTTGCAACAGCAAGGTTACGAGTGTTATTTACCCGTGTTATCGGTTGAAAAAATTAAGCGCAATAAATTATCAATTGTCGAAGAAGCCTTATTCCCACGTTACTTATTTATTCGTTTAGGCATTGGTGGCAATGCTCAAAGCTGGAGCCCAATTCGTTCCACTAAAGGAGTGAATGGCTTGATTAAATTTGGTAATGAGCCTGCAAAAATAGCCAATCATCTTATTAATCTATTTCGTGACAACGAATCCGCGCGTCAAGTAAAGCCCACACAGTATTTTAGTGAAGGGGAGCGTTTAATCTTAACCAACGGTGCTTTTGTGGGTGTTGAAGCAATTTATCACATGACCGACGGAGAAGATCGTGTCTTAGTTTTGATTGAATTGCTTGGTAAACAGGTAAAGCTAGCCGTTAAGCCCAATGAGTTAAGGAAGCAATAAAAAATTAGCTAATCAGCGCGTAAAAGTAACTCTGCGTTGTGGTCGGTTGTATGATTGCTGGTGTGTACTTCAGACTGAAGCAGGTGCAGGCGTGTTGAGTTGAGCTGTTGATTCTTTAGTAAATATTGAACAATTGCTTGCGCACGTTGTGCAGCTAATTCTTTTAAGCGTTGTGGTTCGGGGGCAAAAATCGTGAGTAATTTTTGTTCTGCTAGTGCATAAAAATCGCCTTGCAGCGGTTTTTTTAAACTGGGCTTACCGCGCCACGATAGCTCGGCTAATAACGGAAATTTTTCAATAAAAACAGCAGCAAGTAAACGTTGATAGGTCTGAGTGCTTAAAGGGCTAGCGTCGGTGGGTAATTCGCTGTTCGTTAAACCGTGCAGTTCTGTGCGTCGACGTTGTTTTAAATACTCATTAAGCGCGTTTACACGTAACGCCGACCAGTCGTAATCGTGCTGACTAATGCCTTTAATGTGTAAAGATAATT
This sequence comes from uncultured Methylococcaceae bacterium, assembly GCA_903944165.1. GTDB lineage: Bacteria > Pseudomonadota > Gammaproteobacteria > Methylococcales > Methylomonadaceae > Methylovulum. Next base: position 46,122 of record CAJAQT010000013.1, read on the forward strand.
TTTCGTGTTCGCGTAAACCTTTGGCAATTGTAGTTAATTGTTCTGTATGTAACGAAGTTAATTGGGCACTGCCAGGCGCAAAAGTTAAGGATTTTAAAGCATCTTCAGTGCTAAACAGCCCTGTTAAAACTTGAAAAGGTGAGCTAATGATTTTTAATAAGGCATTGCTTACGGCATCCATAATTAAATGTGAAACACTAAACTGGGGGTTGTCTAAACTGCCGGTGATGGGCACATCAAATTTAATGCGTCCGCTTGCATCTTTAAGTAAGGCAACAGCTAATTTAATCGGCAGCGCTACTGCATTGGGATGGTCAATTTTATCGCCTAATTCAAAATGTTCGATAAGCAGCTTATTATTTGCGGTTAATTTGCGGTGGGCAAGGGTGTAATCCAAGGCAAGATCTAGGTTGCCATTTTCTACTTTATAGCCAGCGAATTGCACCATATAGGGTGAAACTAAGGGCATAGGTAGGTCTTGGAAATGAATTGAAAAATGGTATTTTTCTTCATCAGGGGTTAATTCACCTTGAATATCCACGGGAGCTAAGTCATACGCATTACCTTTTAATGCGATATTAAAGTGTGCGCCAGAGGCGTTAGATAAGCCTTTCGCGCCACCTTCAAGAGCATGAATCTGCGCGGTAAACGGCAAAAATAAAGAATAATCAGAAAAGTCAGAACGACCATCTTGAATTGCAATGGTATCGATTTTAACAGCAGCCAGCGTTTGTTTAGGTGCTTTCGTGACGGCCTCTACCTGCGTTGTAGCGGTGTTTTTTAACATAAGATCAGTGAAATTAACACGGCGATCTTGTCTAATAATCAAGCGTATATAAGGCTTTATTAAGCTGAGTTGTTCGGCATGGGTGCTTAAACTAGGCCATTCAGTGGCAAGATTAACCAGTTCTAAGCGCTGCCATTTAAGTAAGGCAGCGCGTTCTTTCGCTGCATAAAGTGAAAACTGATTTAATTGGCTATTACCTTTAAAGCTAGCTTGCCAAGTAGGGTGTTCTGATAGCGTAACTAAGCCGTTAGCAAACAATGTCCCGTTGATATGATCAGTGTGTATGAAAGAATCAAAATAACCCTGAAAATCATTAAGTTCAAGTTGTGTCAAAGCAATGTTAAGACGCATTGCTAAGGGCTTGATAACGCCTTCGCCCGCTATCGTTAACAGTGCTTTTTTATTAATAGTTGTTGTTAAAGACAGCGCATGTTTTTGTGTTGGCGCGAACGCCATTGTGTTAAGTGTTGCGTTAATAGGGCTTATGTGGAGCAGAACAGGGTGCCGTGTGCGCTTATCTTCAAAGTGAAGAGTGCCTTGTGTGATGCCTAGCGTTGCTATTTTAATGTTCCAATCGGGTGCGGTGTTGGGCGTTACGGGCTCTGTTTGTGATGATAGTCTTGGCGTTGGGGTTGGTTTCTGAATAGCTAAAATACGGTTAAGATTAAGTTCACCATTGGGTTTTAACACAAGATTTATCTGAGGCTGGCGAATTGTTATGTCGCCCAAGGTAAGCGCGTGTTGTTGCCATTGGAATGCTAGTTTATCAAGCTGAAGTTCTGCCACGGTGAGCACGTTTTGCTTATCAGCACTAACACTAAGCTGCGTTGTTTTTAGCTGTGCTTGAGTTATATTAACGTCGAGCGGAGTGTGCTGTGGTTGGCTTAGCTGATAATTTACGCGCAACGTGATGTCTTTATTTGTGGCCTGCCATGCTGGGCTGCGAATGCTTAGGTCAGAAGCTGTGATCAAGGTATTCATAAAGTTTATCTGCCAATCATCAGGTGAGAACTTAACATTTCCTGCAAATTGATGGGTAAAACGAGCTAAGGATAAAACGTGCTGTTTATCTGCGCTTTCATAATGAAGTTTGTCAATATTAAGCACGCCTTGGTCAACGCTGCCTTCTAGCGTGCTCTTGTTAAAACTAACGTGGTAATGGCTGGTTAAGGAAATATCAGCTGTTATCTTTGCTTCTAACGTTTGGTTTAGGTTTGCTAATGCAAGCTTGCTTACCGTCAGCACACCCTCTGAGCTTAAGGAAGAAAGATTTAAGTTGCCTTGCCAAGCAACTTTGGTGATGTTGTCTATTAACAAAGCAAGAGTGAAAGAAGCGGGTTGGAGGGGACGCGTACTGATATTTTCTATGTCAATAGTCAGCCCTGTAGCACTGTGTGTTAGGGTATGCGGCTGTTTTGTATCGGTGATTGTGAGTTCACTGTCCTTGACTATTAAATGCTTAATTGTTGCCGGGAAGAGATCATTTAGTTTAGGCAAGGGTGTCTCTGAGGCATGCGTTGACACGGCTGGCAACAAGGTCAGGCGACCATTGTCTTGACTAAGCTGAATATTTGCACGATTAAGCTCAAGTGTGTCAACGACCAACTGAGCTTGGCGAAGTGAGGCCAAAAAGTTTATTGTTACGAAAAGGCGGTCAAATTTAATTACGTTTTGCTGAGTTGGATCATGGAGAGAAAAGTTGTGAAGCTGAGCAGTTAAGGGAAAGAATGCAATATTAATATGCTTACTGCTGGCGATATAGCCTGTTTGCTGTTGGATGATTTTGGGTAGTTGAATGCTAAGTATGTTAGGAATGATAAAAAAAACGCAGCTAAATAAACTGAGCACTCCACCTATTAACAAAAGGTACGTCGGTGTGTTTAGGCGTTGGAAGATACGTTGAATGTTCATAGCACTTGCGTTTCTCTTGCCGTGAAGGAGTAAAAATTGGCGTTAGTTTAACTGTGCAATTAAAAAAAACAGTAGCTGAGAGGCGTTCACATCGGTAAACGCACCGAGTTAATGACCTCTCTAAACCCTAAAGTGTTGACATAATGCTGTGCAAAAAAGGCATAGTGCTTAGATGCTGATCGCCCTTATCGAGAAGCTTCTTTGTTTATAAATCAACATAGCCTGTTTCTTCATGTAACACAGTATCTAGCCCTTGCACCTCTTCATCAGCATTGACTCTAATGCCGATGGCTTTATTTAAGGCCATCAAGGTAAGGTAACTAATAACTGCACTCCAAACAATAGTCACTAAGATAGCTAACGCTTGAATGCTGACTTGATGCACTATGCTGACGCCGTTTGCCAAGCCCATGCCACCCAGTTCTGCTGAGGCAAATACGCCTGTTAATAACGAGCCAGTAACGCCACCGACACCATGCACTGAAAAAACGTCCAAAGCATCATCGATTTTTAAGGTGCGTTTGATGTATTGCGTCGCGTAAAAACAAACAATTCCAGCGGTAATACCAATGACTAATGCCCCCAGTGGGCCAACATAACCAGAGGCTGGGGTAATTGTGCCAAGCCCCGCAACCATACCTGTTACGATACCTAGCACACTTGGTTTGCCGTAACGTAACCATTCAATTGACATCCACGTTAAGGCACCCGCCGCCGCAGCAATATGGGTTACCAATAGCGTCATGCCCGCATGACCATCAGCAGTTAACGCGCTACCTGCATTAAAACCAAACCAGCCAACCCATAACATTCCTGCGCCAGTGACGACCATGGTCATGTTGTGTGGCGGCATGGCGGTAACAGGAAAACCTCGACGATTGCCAATAATAAGGGCTGAAACTAAGGCGGCAACGCCAGCATTGACATGAATAACGATACCTCCCGCAAAATCCATAACACCTAAATCAGCTAACCAACCACCGCCCCAAATCCAATGACAAATCGGCACATACACCAAGATTAACCAGATTCCGCTAAATAACAGCATGGCTGAGAATTTCATACGCTCAGCAAAGGCACCTATGATTAAGGCGGGTGTAATAATAGCAAAAGTCATTTGAAACATGAAAAACACGGTTTCAGGAATATCACCGGTTAAAGACGTTGTGGTGAGTTGCGTTAAAAAGGCTTTAGAAAAATTGCCAATGACGGCCTGCCATTCACCGCCAGAAGAGAAAATTAAACTATACCCACCGGCAAGCCAAAGTATCGAGACTAAGCAGCTTATTGCAAAGCATTGCATTAACACCGATAAGACATTTTTACTTCTCACTAAGCCTGCATAAAATAACGATAAGCCAGGTAGCGTCATAAATAAAACTAATGTGGTTGAGGTTAATACCCACACCGTGTTAGCTTGGTTAAGTTCTTCAGCGCTAGCTAATTCAGGCATAAGCCACAAGAGTAATAGCAGGCTGATATTTATTATAGAAAACATCATTTGTCCTTATTTGTTCTGTACTAATTATTAATGGTTAATTAAATTGCATCCTCGCCAGTTTCACCTGTTCTGATGCGGATAACTTGCTCTAAATTAGTGACAAAAATCTTACCATCGCCAATTTTTCCAGTATTAGCGGCTTTAGCGATAGCATTAATTGCGGCATCTAAAATGCCTTCAGCGACAGCAATTTCTAGTTTAATTTTAGGTAAAAAATCAACCACATATTCAGCACCACGGTATAACTCAGTGTGCCCTTTTTGGCGACCAAAGCCTTTAACTTCGGTAGCTGTTACGCCAGCGACACCGATATCTGATAATGCTTCTCTGACGTCATCTAGTTTGAAAGGTTTAATGATAGCGGTTATTAATTTCATGATTTTTCTCGTAGTTAAGTAAAAAAGTAGTGGGTAAAAAACGTGTTAGAGCTGAGCTTGACGTTTTTTGTAGTGAATAGAAGACAGCACCGATAAACCTATTAAGACAGCACCCACCAAACCGGTGATCACTTCTGGAATTTCATGCGTCATACTGATAAGCATAATCGCCGCCAAGGTGCCAATGGCGTAATGTGCGCCATGCTCAAGAAAAACATATTCATCTAAGGTGCCTTGGCGCACTAAAAACACCGTTAAACTTCTAACAAACATTGCACCAATGGCAAGACCAAGCATAATGATGACAACATCTTGAGTAATTGCAAACGCACCAATCACGCCATCAAAAGAAAATGATGCGTCCAATACTTCTAAATAAAGAAAGCTCATTACGCTGCCTTTTTTTATCATCTCGACCGCTTCATCACCTTCTTCTTCGTCTTCAAATAAGGTGGCTAAGCTATCAACGATAACAAATAAAATGACCCCATAAACTCCAGAAGTTAATGCTTCAAGGCGAATTGCTTCAGGTAGCCAGTGTTGGCTAATAAGTAAAATAGCTAAGGCGAAGATGATTTCAATAGATTCTAATTTACCGAACGAGGCTAATTTTTTTTCCATACGACCCAACCAATGCAGCTCTCTGTCTTCATCAAAAATGAAGGAGAAAAATACCATCAGTAAGAACATACCGCCAAAGGCGGCGATTTGTATATGTGATTGAGTGAGATGTTCAGCGTACACTTCAGGCGTATGCAGCGCCATTTGGGTAACGCCGACAAAATCAATCCCTGTTGCAAACGCAACAATAGCAATGGGGAACACTAAGCGCATCCCAAATACGGCAATTAAAATACCCCAGGTAAGAAAATAACGCTGCCAGCGTTCATCCATGCGCTTCAGTACGGAGGCATTAACAACCGCATTATCAAACGATAAACTCACTTCTAAAACACCTAAAATAATTGCAATGAATGCACCCATTGCACCACCCCAAAACCACGCGACGGCAAGACAAATGGTGGTAACAATTATCGATAAACGAAAATGCTGCATAATGAACCTCAATAAATTAAAAAATTATGTTAAAAAATCCGGTAATACAATGATACGGAGCTAAACATGCCTGCATGTTACTTGATTATAATTTGTTTGGATTCAATTAATTTATCAAATGACGCGCTGGTGTAGTCGGTAAAAATAGTCTCGTGTTGTTCGATAAATAACGCCGCAATGCCAGCACGATTAGCGGCTTCAATACCAGCCGTGCGTCCGATACAAAGTAAGGCAGTATCCCAGGCATCGGCACGGGTGGGATCATCATCGATAACCGTCACTGAAACAGTATGATGCTCGATAGGCTTGCCCGTTTTAGCATTTAAAATATGGCTATAGCGTTTGCCTTCAGTATCAAAATAATGCCGATACGTTCCGGCTGTCATAATTGAAGTCGGTGTGGTGCGAGCAATTGTAATGACTTTACTCAGAGAGCGTTCGTTGGCGACTGGTTTTTCTAAAGCAATGCGCCAAGCCTCTTTATTTGGTTTAGTGCCGCGTACTTGTAATTCACCACCAATTTCAGCAAGATAATTACTAATATTATGCTGCTCTAAAATCTGCGTAATACGCCATACACTATAGCCTTGGGCAATGGAGGACAAGTCCACACGCAAGGTGGGTTTTAGTTTGCGTAAATGCTGGTCATCGATGATTTCTAATTGACTAATGCCAACTTCTGCTAAGACTTCCGCTAATTTAGCAGGTTCAGGAATGACTAATGTATCTTCTTTAAAGCCCCATAAATCAAATAAAGGTTTAATGGTTAAATCATAACAGCCGTCGCTGGCTTTATTGGCGGCTTGCGCTTCTTTAATTAAGTGAATAATTTCTGTATTGACTGCTTGCGGTTCGGTACTTAGCGTGCTGTTAAAATGTTCTATGTCAGAATCAGATCGGTAATTGGATAGCACCTGATCGATGCGCAGAAGTTCTGCATCGATGGCTTTTTTTACGGTGTCGACGGCTGACTCGGTTTGCGTTGACCAATAACTCACATGGTAAGTTGTTCCCTGTGTTTCTCCTGCTAATTTTTGGATGGGAGGCGGGCTTTCACAGCCTGAAAGTAACAAACTAATGAGCAGTAGCCCAACACCAGAAAAGCTACTGAGCGTTGGCCTGGCAGCGGGTAAAAAAGGGAGTGTGTGCATGATGGCGTAAACCTAAGTAGGGCAAATTAAAATAACTACAATAGCGGAGCAAACGCACCTTAGGCGTGTTATTGCGCTCCCGCTGTTTTTCGTTGGGTTTTTTGTTGTTCACGTTGCTCAAGAAAACGTAAAATTCCGTAGGTAATACCACCCACAAGAACTAAAGCTAAAGTAAATAAACCATAGGAAATCGCCCAGGGAATCGTTGCTGTCATCATCGAAAACTCAGACATTCCGCCAATGCCAGCTAAGACATTCAGCGGCATAAAAACAACGCTAACAACGGTTAAACGTTTAACCACTTTATTTTGATTGATATTAATAAACCCTACTGACGCATCCATTAAGAAGTTGATTTTATCGAATAAAAAGGCGGTATGCCCATCAAGGGATTCAATATCACGCAGAATTTGTTGAGAGTAATCTAATTGATCTTTTGCTAAAAATTTACTGCGCATTAAAAACGACACTGCACGACGCGTATCCATTACGTTTCTACGAATACGCCCGTTTAAATCTTCTTCATTGGCGATACTGACCAGAATTTTACTGGCCTCCTCGTCGCTCATTTGTTTGTTAAGCACTTGGTTGCCAACTACCTCAAGTGCAACGTAAACATCTTCTAAGGCATCGGCAGAGTATTCGGCGTTAGCGGCATATAAATCTAACAGCATATCTTTTGAGTTGGTGACGTAATTAACCTGACTTAAGGCACGTAAACGTTGTAAGCGAAACACCGGTAGCTCTTCTTTTCGGATAGAAAACAAAATGTCATGATACAAAATAAACGCCACAATGATGTTACGCGTGACGTCTTCTTTGTCTAATAAAAAGTCAGAATGCAAATGAATTTCGCCATTTTCTTCAACATAAAAACGCGCACTGGATTCTAAATCTCTTAGCTGCTCTGGATCGGGGAAATCAATGCCAAAAATATCGCCCAACCAAATGCGATCTTCAAAGGTAGGCGCAACCAAATCTATCCAAATAGGCGTGGCATCTAATAGCGCCTGTGGACTGGTGATGCTGACTTCATTTAAACGTCCATCGACTAAATTGAAGGCTTTAACTCTGGATTTTTCAGTTTTGTAATCTTGTTTACCCAGAATTTGCAACACTGAAATAGGTGCTTCAAGCAAAATAGGTTGTTTATGCGCGTCATCTAATTGCTCCCAAATTAACAATTGATCTTCTGGAGACAAGACTTCAAGAATGTGGCCGATTTCTTCTGGCGGCAAATGATTAAGTATTTGCTGTAATTGCGCCATATTTTCTTTATGCACCAAAGACTCTACCAAATTGTGATGTGGCATAGCTTGTTTGTGCACTAATTCTGCAATAAGTTTATGTTTTTGTATTTTATCCAAAATAGCTTGATGGCTATTATGAAATTTAGCAGTGTTGTCTTTTGGCATAAAAAAACGAGCGTGGTGAGTAAAAAATCTATAACAAGGTATAGGCTAATTTTAACAAAGTGCCATGATTTATGATTTTTTTCTACACATCGCAATGACTTATTGAGTGATTACGTCAGATTTAAGTAGGTGAGCCTAGTTCTTTTACGACTTTCACCGTTTCTTAGAGCCTTTCATTCGACCAGTTCATGACTGGTTTTTGGAAAAGAGTATCTTAAGTCAATGGAAACTCAAGCCAGCCAAGCAGTGCATTGGCATAGGTTTTTTTTAGCGACCAAGGAAAAGCCTTAACATCTATGTCTGCGTTGACCTTAAGTACCCATTGTTGGCGGTTGGCATCGTACTCGCCTTGGTTAAAATACAGTGGCAAAGGCTGCGGTAAGGGCACCGAGCAGCTCAGCGTTAACGGGTGCGACTCGCTTGCCATGTTAGCGTCATCTATAACAATAATAAGCTGTTGTTGAGAAGCTAAAGTAAGTAGCAGTAGGCGTTTAATTGTTGTGGTGTGTTGTCCAAAAAACCAAGCAGCCGTATCAATAACGGGAATCATAACTGAGTTGGGTGATGATTTTACACGTGCAGTGCGCAGTGCTGACAATGCTGCGTGGGGCAGAAGTTGCGTTGCTAGCGTTGGTAGGAGTTGATAAGGTGCCGCGCCAATATCGATATGCAGGTTTTGGAGCATCAGCGAGGCAGTTGTTAATGCAGTTTCGGGAGCGTGCTCAATATGGTTAATGCGTAATTTGGATAAGCTAAAGTCGGGCGCTAATAACTGATTCGGCTGGGTTATGACGCATTGTTCACCGGTCTGTGTTAAATAAAATGCCTGAGCAGGCGTTGTGGATAATCGCGCTAACACCTTTGCAGCGGGCATAAGCTGCCAAGTATCTTTAGTGCTAACATCGCGCAGATAGACTTCAGTAACCTGTTCTAAGCCAATGATTTTTTCTACACGTAACGCCCAGGGTTGCGGTTGAGCGCTGATAATAAGCACCTTCGCTTCAGGTTCAGATGTTGCGCAATTGAGCAAGGTCGCCAACGATTGGCAGTTGAGTACTTGCTTTGTCATACCAACCATTAACTCATCACACTCCACATTGAGTGTCGTCGCGGTGTTCGTAAGCTCAAGTAGTTGGGTAATTGATTCATTGATCAACGCTAAGGTATATTCGCCCGAGCGAACCACTAGCACGCCCACTGTTTGTGTTGGTTTGGGCTGATGAGTTATGTGACGGATTAAATCAATAGGTGCTGTAAAGGGATAGCCAGAAGGAAGCAATTCAGCCAAAGATAACGGGTGTTCGGTAAGCTTGTACTCGTGTGGCGAGCGAGCATCTAAGTGGCTAACCGCCGTAACGCGCACGGCAAAAGCCCCTTTAGCGGTAGTTAAAATAAGGATTTTATCAGTGGGCTTAGACGAAGCAACTAAACCTAAATGAGCGGCAAGATTAATCAGCAACAGTGCGCGACTGCGATAATGAATTAAGCCTTCATAAGGCATGGCTAAAAAAGGTAAAGCAGTTATCGTGCTTAATGCTTCGATAGAGACGATAGGCTGATGCGGCAGCGTAAAACTATGTTGATCAATAAGAATGCTTAACATGCAGAGAAAGGAGTGGTTAAGGTCGTTAAGATTCTAGGCGGTGGTCATGAAGCTGGGATGAATAAAGCGGCCCAATATGTTCAAGATGCGTTAAGTAGACGCGTAAATCCAGTTCATAATGATGATACTCAGGCTCCATGTACTCACATAAATTATAAAATGCCTTGTTATGTTGTTTTTCTCGTAAATGAGCAAGTTCGTGAACCACAATCATGGTTAAAAACTCAATCGGAGCGTGTTTAAAAACACTGCCAATCCGAATTTCATTTTTTGCTTTAAGTTTATTACCCTGCACCCGTGAAATGTGCGTATGCAAGCCAAGTGCATGATAAATAACGTCTATTTTGTCATCGTAAATAATTTTGCTAAGCGGGGGAGATTGCCGCAAGTTAGCTTTTTTTAAGGCCAACGTGAAGTGATACAAGGCATCATCGGAACGATAAGCATGAGGGTGAGGATATTTTTTTAGCAACACCGCAGACAACTTACGCGACACCAGTAAGTGTTCAATCTGCTCAATAAGCTGCACAGGATAACCTGCTAAATAAGTGAGTGAAGTCATGAAGCTATGATTATTAAATAGTGACTACAGAACAATAACCACATAATTAGCACCAAGGTGCAGCATCGCCAGCGTAGGCAATAAACTGTTTATTATGCGGTAAGGTCATCGCTTCTTCTTTACTGTGACGTGGATGTTTTGCTGCGCTAGCCAAAGGTGCCTGCGGAAGGGCAGACGATGACGGGCAGGGTAGCCATTGAGAAAAAAGGCTGAGGTCAGTACCAGCCGGTACAAACCACTGTTTTTTAGCGGCATCCCATTTTGCCCCTAAGGCTTTAGCCGCATCTTTTTGAGCATAAGGAACGTGTAAATATGAAATACTGATAGTCATAGTTGTCATAGTTGTCATAGAAAAAGAGCTTAATAATTGACGTTACCCAGTAACGTGTTTTTTCTCCCGTCCCCCGACAAATGCGAGGAGCGCAAGGCATGAGCGGTAATCAGGCCGCCTTTTCTTTGGTTACTTGTTTTTATGTCGCAGAAAATATCTGCGTAACATCGGTTAATAATAAAACCAACGTGCGAACGATTTTATCGTACATTTAAGCGGAATGGCTTAAATCTAATGTTAAAAACGGTGTAACTATTCAGCGCTAAATCACTGGCGATGACCCACTACGCTTCACCTAGACTAGACCCATAGTTATTAACACTTCCACAATACCAATGAGTTGGGTAAGTCTTACTAAGAGCTTCAACCATAAAATTGGCTTTACTCAAGCAATTAACTTGCTTATTGACATCGTATTCAAAGGGAAATTCAGTTTTAATACCCTTAATAATCCGCCAATAACCCAGTCCTTGATCCAAGGTTATCTTGATTTTTGTGCCATCATCCCAGATAAGCTCCAATTTACGCTCATGAGGTGTTTCAGGCGTGGCATGTTTATCATCCCAATTAAAGTTCGCAAATTTATCCTTAAACCAAGTGTTCACAACTTCGCGTCTATCTTCACCATCTCGCCAATCATGATAGATACGTCGGGGTTGATCAGTGCCGATACGCTCTAATTGAGTCGTAAAGATTGATAGTTGCGTATTAACTGAAAGCCCTCCTGAAAATCCTGACAAGCCGTCAAACACACTACGCAGTAAAACTAAGGTCAAGGGGGAGCGTAAATAACGATCAGAATAACGGATTTCAGACAGCGTTGTACTTGAATTTAATAAAGCAGTTAATTCAGGCATTTTATTGGCCAACAAGCTCCATACTCTCTCACCAAATGACGAAGAAGCGCCATCTAACTCTTGCTTAATTGTTATCTCAATCAATCCAGACGGGATAACACGCAAATCGTTAGGTTCAATTTGTAGGTAATCTTTTGATAAATCAGGAAGTGCTATGTTTTTGCGGCGCAATACATATTGAACCTCGTTATCACCATTACCCCAGCGTGGCGATAGTGATAAGGCAAGGTCATCACTGGCGACCCAACACGCATAAAATTGCTCAGAACCCATCTCAAGAATCAAGGGCAACGCGGGCTTTCCAGCCAATGTGGCCCTTGTCGTACTGTACAATTTTGCACCAACAAATTCAGTTAATGCAGCAAGTTCAGCACGTTGACTAATATTAAGCCCATCCAGAGATTTTTCTTCGACTAGCAATTGTAAACAAATACCTACTGAAGCTAAGCGACTTAATTCATCACGTAAACGCCATGCTAAAGGCTCCCAAAGCAGTACATCGCCACCAAGATAAACACGGACTACGGTAATATCGTGCCGCTGCCACTCTCTATTTAAAGCGAGTATTAGGGGTTCCATTTCCAAATGGCTTTCAGCACCAAAGGCTTTAATATGCTGTGGAATATCTAACGCATTGAGATACGTAGCAGATAAAAAATCCTTGGCAGTATGACGATTTAGGTCATCAAGATGGTGTTGAGTATCGTAAGTCAGAACGCATCCCTGACAAGCGGAGTCACACTGTCTGGGGCAATCCAACGCAGCAACTGCCTTACGAAGTAACTCAGGCAAACATGTTAGCGCCTGACTCACATAACCCGCACCACCCGTGGCGGTATCAAACAAATAGATAGCATAAGCAGATTCATCATCTTGATTACGGGTAGAAGCGGCATGCGCACCAATTTCGCGTTCTTCAATTCCTAACAGTAAACACAAGGCACTTCGTAAGGCAATCGCCAGGGTATAAGCTGTTATTTTATCAAGCGGTTTACCATTAATATCGCGTAGCTGTAGCTCTAGCACCTCGGTTTGCGTTGCAATACCTAAATAAATATTTTTAAGAATCGCCCAGTCGTCATCATTACCAGGACACGTTAACTCACGATCATTCAGGCGACCGCCCCGTAAACGTTTATGCGCCACTAATTTTAACGGTATTTCCCCCCCAGCTGATGTCATTGAATCAGCCGCACCACAGCGAAGACATAAGCCAAAACCTTCACCATGCAAGCCTTCACTTCGATGAAACAGTTGACCTTGCGTAGAACTCCTAAAACGACCATAAGCAGGATTGGGTAAGGACATCCAGTCAGCACCTTCAAGCGAAATAAGTGGATCTCGCACCGGAATATATTGAGGGATACTGATGTCATTATGCGGCTTATAACGAATATCTACAGCAAAACCAGCGGGTTGCAAGTAACGCTTACGGGTTAATTGCGCCCCTTCTTGTTCATTACAATGTGGGCAACGCTCAGGCATGGTTAAGCGTGTACCACTACTCCCACAACTTGCACAGCGCCAGACCCAACGTAAATTCTGTATCTCTGGTGAAGCGTCCATTGCTGCAGGAATTTGCCAATTAAGCGTTACACCGCCACTGCGATACACGCGTCCATCAAGGACGGTATCAGTGCCCGGCGCATAATCTCTAATCGCTATCGCCAGATTACGACAGGGGAAACCAGAGCGCTTCGCGCGATTATCTTCTCGTATACTAGGCTCAGAACGTTTTATACGCTCCATATCCTCAAGTGTCGTGGTCACTAACTGAACCACATCTGTTGGAAAACCGTAACCAGGCAAAAAGCCCAATGTTGCCAATACACCCAAGAGATACTCACCTCTCAATCGGGTAAGCTGGATTGCAAGTGCTTGCTCAGGTTTGCTATCCCCCGATGAAGTCTTCATTAACTCCACTTGGGATTGCAAAGCATTTAACTCATTACTCCAACGATCAGCGATATTGCGCACGGCGACAACACATCGGCCTAATAAATAGTCCGTTTGCCGCCCAGCTAAGATACTCCGCTTCGTGATTGATAGCAGACCGTCAGTTAAGCCAATATTTTGTGTTGCCTGATTTTCACACCAGTCAGCAAAAAGAATATAAAGAGCTGATTCACCCTCGGTTAAAGATTCAAAAAACCAACCAGTATTGACTTTGTGTGTGCGATCGGGAACTCGGTCAGATAAAAACGTAGCCAAGGCCAAGGCATTCACATGTCGTTGAACAATCGGCTCGCTTTGTAAAGCTACTTTTGGCATTGCCAAGCACGTGACAAAGGGCCATAGTGGATTTTTGAATACCGCTTCACCGTGCGGTGTTGCTTTACACAATGTAAAACTTAACGCTGCGGTTTCACCGCGTCGTCCGGCACGACCTGCCCGTTGTAAAAAATTGGCAGGGTGCGGCGGCACATTATTCATTGCTACCGCTGTTAAACCACCAATATCGACCCCCATTTCCATTGTCGTTGAACAACTCAGCAGATTAATTTTACCCGCTTTAAAGTCATTTTCACGCTTAGTCAAATCACTGCCGGAAATCTGCGCAGAATGTTCCATTGCGCGTAAATAACGACTATGTAAAACAATGCGATCACTAATGTCAGACCAGACACCTAAACCTCTTAATTTTTGTATAGCTGGATTACTTTCCAGCCAGGCATTTGCTTCAAGCGTAGAACTGCCTGACCAAAAAGGGTTGGGGACACGAGGCAAAGAAACTTTCAAACATAACGCCAATTCATCGCTAACTGGAGCCGCGGGTAAATAAGGCGTGACACCGCGGAACGTGACAGGTAGTAAACGTCGAGTAATTGGACACAACCACGCTTCATTCACTTCCCTTAATACTGCCTGTGTTTCTAATTCTAATTGAAAGCCTTCTTCATTTTGGGTAAGTAAAGGTCGTATTCCCTGCCATACTGCAATAAGTAACTCATCCAATTGCGCACAATGCTCACGGTCATCCACATCTAATTTAAAGGTAAAGGCTAACAACCTGACCAATCGATTGCGACACGCCTGAGGTGAGTCCATTGAAGGCCAATTTCTTTGAATGCGAGGTAACTTTTTTGCCTCACCTGCCGGCAACATAAACATGGGACGGACTGGAAAGCCCAACCAGCGGTAAATATCGCGAGGTGCAGAAATGGTAGGCCCACCGGACCGCAATATAAAATCAATCGCCACGTGTAATAAGCACTGCCAATCTTCCTTACTCACACTGCGTTGCTTCATAAGGGCAGGAGGCTTTTGCTGCTCCAGCGCAGGGTAATACACTTGCACCAAACCTAGGCCTTCCAACGAAAAAAGCCTCTTAGGACGCAGGAAAAACTCACGGAACAAACTTAGCTTTGCAATTTGTCGATCAGTTAACTGCCCATAGGTTAGCTCTTTAAACGCTGGCAACATCCAACACATAAAGTCCTCAGA
>CAJAQT010000014.1 GCA_903944165.1 uncultured Methylococcaceae bacterium
AGCATCAGGTGACGTTAATGAAGTGGGCGGCGTTGCAGTCTAAAGCTTTGCCAGATTTGGAGTTGTTGTTTGAGGTGCCCAATGGCGGGCATAGACACCCCGCTACGGGCGCAAAGCTTAAAGCTGAGGGCGTTAAGCCGGGTGTGCCTGATTTATTTTTGCCCGTGCCTAGACACGGTTTTCATGGCCTGTGGCTTGAGCTTAAAACTGAGCTTAAAGCAAGTAAAGTCAGTGCTGTGCAGGATTGGTGGCTGAATGCTCTGAGCAATCAAGGCTATAAAACGGTGGTGTGTAAGGGCTGGGATTCGGCTCGCAAGGAGATTTTGCAGTATTTAAACGCTTAAGTTTTCAGTTAACAATTTAAATCCAACGAGGTAGGTATGATTTGTAATGCGGCGATTGATTTAGTTAAGAGTTTTGAGGGTATTCATGACGGGGATTTAACCGTTATTGGTTTACAGCCTAAGATGTGTCCTGCTGGTATCTGGACGGTGGGCTATGGTAGGGCGTTGCGCAGTAAAACCACGAATGCTTTTTTAAAGGGGGCGTCAGGTAAGGCAGAAGCTTTAGCTAAGTATCCTGCGCTGACGGTTGCGCAAGCTGAAGAAATGCTGGCATTTGATTTAAACGATTTAAGTGCCAAGGTGCAGGGCTTAATTAAGGTTAAGGTTAATGTTAACCAATATGGCGCATTGGTGTCGTTTGCCTATAACGTGGGCACGGGCAATTTAGCGTCATCAACTTTGTTAAAAAAACTAAACGCTGGGGATTATGCGGGCGCGGCGGTGGAGTTTTTAAAGTGGGATAAGGCGGGTGGTAAGATTTTAAAGGGCTTAACGCTTAGGCGTACCGCTGAGATGACGTTATTTTTACAGCCTTGTTAAGAGTGTGGTGTGGTTGCTTACAGCATTATTAATGATTTATTCGAGGCAATTGGCGTGGACGCTACCCGCGAGCTGGTGAAAAACTACGGGGGGGCGTCTATTTTTATCCCTAAACAAGGCGGCGTGCCTACTCATATTGCTATAGACCCTGCGTTGTGGAAAGTGTTGTGCAGCCATTTTGGCGGTACGGCGGTATACATCCCAAAATGTTATAAAGAATTTTTACAGCATCGGGATGCGCAGATAAAAGCCGAGTATGTGCAGGGCGCAAGCATTACCAGTCTGGTGCTTAAGTTTAAGCTGTCAAATCGACGCATTATTGCCATTTGTCAACGGGTTGATACAGGTACAGATAAAGAGCATCAGTTTGTATTGTTTTAAGGCTGTGTGGTGAAGCCTGTCATATTAATGTTTGGCCTGACTTGTCTTACACTAAACTCACGATAACATTAAGGGGGTATGTGTGATGGGGTACTGGTCAAAACGTTTTAGAGAGCCGTCAACGTGGCGGGGCATTATTTTAGTGGCCGGAAGTTTTGGCATTATTACGGTTACACCTGAACAAAAAGATGCGTTGATTATGCTGATTTTTGCGTTGTCAGGGGGCATTGGTGTCGCCGCGCCAGATGGGAGGGAATAGGGATGGCTGATAATGAGATTATTCCGTGTCATAAAATATCAGAAATTAATTTAATTGCGTACAAAATAAATAAAATCGATGAGTTTATCGAGCATTCAGAGCCTCTTCTTGAGTTTGTGCAGCAAGAAATCGAAAAGAACAAACGTAAAGCAGATTTGTACCAAAAAATTACTGAGCAGGTGTTAGGGTCAGTTTTTTTGGCTATTTTGTCTGCGATTGGTTTTTGGATTATTACGCATTGGAAAGAAATGC
>CAJAQT010000015.1 GCA_903944165.1 uncultured Methylococcaceae bacterium
ATTCATTTTAAGTTTTCAGGCATTATCCAGAACCTTAACCGTTTGTCCTGAGCCTGTCGAAGGGTGAAGACATCGTTTACTTAGTATCCAAACGATTGATTTAACAACTCGTTATCTAAACGCCCTGCCCGATAACTGTTACCTGACTCAACCGCAGTAACAATCACACTGGCTGGGCTAAATAACATTGCATCAATTTTAAAGAAATCATAGTTATTTTCTTTAAAAATTTGCGCAAACGGTTTGCCATAGTCTTTAGAGGTTGAGCTGGGCAATTGATGTGCTAATTGTTCGGCGGCATCGTCTGCGCCTTTTACAAATAAATGCACTAAACCTGCAAATAATATCGCATCATTGGTTCTACCCATTGCCTGTACGAATTTTGGATGTGGCGGACAAATGGGCGCACTTCCCGTACCGTCAAGAATATTTTCCAGTGGAAAATGCAAGGCATGGGCTTTATGCATTGATACTTCTAAAACACGTCCAATAACTTGTACGCCTCCGGCTAAACTGCTGGTAGGCGTAATGATGATCGTTAGTTGGTCTGGCGTTAATGCACAAGCTGAGGCTATTTTTTCAATAAGTTCAACAGGGGGCATCGCATCATTTTCAATCACCAATACGGTTTGCTCGGCGGTATCGTGGTAATTTAATTCTTTGTATAACTCTTCAACTGGCTGGCTGACGCCCTCTTTGGTTTTCTTTGCCAACGCGCGTGCAGGGCCTGATCCTAAAGCATAATATTTTTCATGCGCTAAACTCCAGCCTGCATATTGACTGCCTAAACATGCCAAGACTGGATTGCTTGAATGAACGTGAACTGTTAAGGGCCATTTTTCGGTATATGCACTATGCGCTAACGCTACCGTGCCTAAGCCTCCCATGCATATTTCCGTAATAATACGCCCTGCTTCTAAGCCGCCTGCGGCATGAATGCCCGCATCAATAAGTGTGCACCCATTGTCTAAGGTATGCACGTTTAGTCTATATTGAACAGCATGTTGAATTAATTTATTAACTAAAGGACGAGACAGCTGATTAACACTTGCGTTGTATTCCATTAAGGTAAACCTATGATGTGCGTGGTAGTTGATCTACTATAAATTGACGTTGTTTTTGTATGACACTCACAACGTTACTGGGGGTTTTATCGGTTGCAATGATACTGCATATTGGCTGATTTTTGCGGATTTTTACACCACTTTCTGATAAATCAACGCAGTTTTTTGGCCAACGCCAGGTTGCTGGAATGTAGCATTGTTGCGCTGCATAAACAATTTGATACGCTGTAAAGCCTTTCTGTGCCACCGCGTTCTCTGCATAATAAGCTGGTTTTATAACATGCTGATAAAACCACGTGGGCGAATAAAGCTGCACACTTGCAGAAATTCTAGCATTGATTTCCAAGACGTATAATTGCCCGTTTGCATAAATAAAGTCCATTGAATTTAAGCCTTGTAGACAAAATAATCGCGTCAACGTTGCTACCCATTGAGCAATCAACGCTCGACAATTATCTGGCAATACACTGTGATTAATGATGCCTGAAAAAACAAAATCATCGTTCTCTAAAGCTTCGCTCCATTGCGTATTAAAGCCAATCAATTGGCTTTTTTTATCTTTAGCAAAAAAAAGCACTGAACCAACTTGCCCCTTAATATATTCTTGCCAATAGCCTTGACTCGCCTCATCTTGATAGGATAAATAATGAATACCTTGCCCGCCTTGACCAACGTTAGGTTTAAATAACCACGTTTTATGGGTGGTGGGCGAGATAAATGCTATCTCTGGATAAGGAATATTAGCAACAGTTAAGGCTTTAAAAAAAAGGAGCTTATTTTGTATTGTGGCAAATATCAGCGGCGCATTACCGCACAAAGTTAGTTGCTCTGCTAGATAAAACAAGCTTTCACTATGCGCTTCAAAGCCACTGCCATAAACGGCTGTGGTCATAGCGTATTTATCTATTAAATACCTCACAGCATGCTGAATCTCATCTACAGCTAAACTGGACACGCGCACAGACTCTAGCGCGTATTGCTGCGTATCGGTGTCCGCAAAAAGATCAACCACCACCACGGCTATGCCCACTTGATGGGCTAACTGTGCTAACATTCTCGCTGAGCTAGCAATCATTAACACGGGTGTAGAGGCTGTGTTTGGCAATACTCTAGCCTGTTTTTGCACGTTAACTATCGGCACCACTGTTCTGTCTTTTGACGCATACCATCATTTTGTCATATCCTAAGCAATGGTTTTAACTTACAGCAATTCTCATTATGGTAAACATGGCTTCCAATGATGTTAGCTATTAGTTAAACATGGCTAAAACCTTTTTATTCCTGCTTACTTTTCAACCACTACAGGATGTTAACTTCATGATTAAGACACTGCGCCGCACAGCAATCAACCATAATGTGACGTGCTGTTTAACTTACTTCTGTGTATTAAAGGTAGCCATTGCGTTGCTTTTTGGTCTTAGTTTTTCTTTACCCCTTTTTGCGGACTCATCGATGACTTCAAACAATAAACTACCTCGTTGTGCGACCTCACCTAATTGTGTATCAAGCCAAACAGATCCCTTAGATAGTCGTCATTTTATTCAACCATTTACCGTTATTGGTGCGCCTGAACAAGCGTGGTTACAGTTTGTTCAGCACTTAAAAAATCAACCGCGCACACAACTTATTAATGAATCAGCAACCGCTGTCCATGTCAGTGCTACAACACCTATTTTACGTTTTGTGGATGATGTACACGCGATGTTAGATGCAGAGGCACAGGTGATTCATATCTACTCAGCTTCACGCGTTGGCTACAGCGATTTAGGTACGAATCGGCAGCGCCTTGAACAGTTACGCAAGCAACTTAAAGGTATTGGTCTTATTGATTAAGAGCCACGTTTTAACCTAGGTTTGTTAAGCGTTGGCCTGTAATTGATGCTTACACTGATAACCATACGCAGTTAATTCATCCAGCAGGCCAATATCACTCTCAGGGTTTAAACGCAACGTGTGTATCTGATTAAAATATTGCTCAAAGGTCAGTCCTAAATAACCATCTTGCCCCGTTAAGCGCTGTAGACAAAAGGCCTGCCAGTCTTTTGTTTCTTGCTGCGTTAAGGTTTCAGGATAATTTCTTGCACGGTATCTTAAAATCATTTCTGGAATTCGTGCGTCCTCAAAGTCCATTTTTTTGTTTGCTATTTTTTCTGGTGCTAACTGCCTTAAGTGAGTTAATTTTTGTCGATCTGATTCAGATAAAAAGCCACCACTATAAATAGCTAAATCAGGATCACTATTTTTTGGGTTAAATTTCTGAGTAAAGACTTCGGCTATTTTTTCTTTAAGTTCAACTGCTTTAGTCAATTTTTTTAGGTTCTCATAACACTTAGGTAAATCAAGCTGTAAACGTTGTGCATCAGCTGGTTTGATAACATTTATAGGTGCTAACACCGGGCATTTATTTAAATGCACCGTCTTTAAAGGAATTCTTGCCACTCCTTCGGCTAAGTCAGCACTTGCAACAAATAGTCTATTTTGTATGTCTTCAACTGATAAACGTAGTAACGGCTCAGGATCAATAGATAAATCATAAACAATCACACCGTTGCTATTAGTTGGGTGCTTACACAGCGGCACAACAATGGCTAATGAATTTTTGCTGTTTGCGTACCGCCCTGAAATATGAACAATTGGCGTAGGCTCATTGAGATTAAGCAATTTACTTGCTTCTGTTTTAAAACGATGCTGTCGGCAATATTCATAGAGTTTAGGTTGTGCAGTTTTTACTAATTCTGCAATGGCAATGGTTGCATAAACATCCGCTAAGGCATCGTGG
>CAJAQT010000016.1 GCA_903944165.1 uncultured Methylococcaceae bacterium
AGTTTACCCAATCCTCATTGGATACCTGAACTACGAATATTAACGGGCAAAGATCAGGCAGTGATTGATTTCCTTAATAAACAAGATATTGTGCTTGAATTTTATCAAGATATTCATGACTTCTTAATACGGTGGATTCCTCGTTTTGAAGCCGAAGGTCGGAGTTATTTAACCATCGCCATAGGCTGTACGGGTGGTCAACATCGCTCGGTGTTTTTAATTGATGCTTTAGTTAAAGAATTTAAACAAACCTATCGGAATGTCATCATTAGACATCGTGAATTACATTAGTGATAAGGCTACGCATTTCAATATTTACAAATGATAAAATAGTTTTTTAATCAACTAATTAAAGAGGTAGTATGAGCAAAAAAACAGTGCTTGCAGGTCTCTGGTTAGCCCTTTTTAGTTTATCAGTGCATGCAGAAAATATTCTTAAAGTCTGTGCAGACCCACTCAACCCGCCTTATTCAAGTAAGCAACAAGATGGTTTTGAAAATAAAATAGCTCAATTATTTGCTGATGACCTAAAGCAAACATTGCAATTTTATTGGTTTCCACAACGTATAGGCTTCATTCGTAACACCTTAACTGCCGCAGTGGATGAAACGGCTGTCGAGGTAAAAGAATACAAATGTGATGTCGTCATGAGTGTTCCAGCAAGTTCAGATATGACCTTAAACACGACCGCTTATTATCGCTCAACTTATGTATTAATGATTGCTCAAGGTCGAGGCTGGGACGATATTACCGAGAGTCAACAATTAGCTAAGCTATCCTTAGCTCGTCAAGATCAACTTAAAATCGCCATGTTTGATCGGAGTCCAGGAACAGCATGGTTGCAAAAACAAGGATTATTAGCACAGGGTATTTCGTATCAATCGATGACAGGAGATGATGCTAATAATACAGCTATGCAAATAGCTCAAGACTTCAACAGCAAAAAAATTGATATGGTCATTTTATGGGGGCCAATGGCAGCCTATGTTGCAGCGCAAAGTCCAGCAGGAAGTTATGCTTTATTACCAATGAAATCCAGTCAAGATATAGCTTTTGACTTTTCAATGGCGATGGGAGTAAGAAAAAGTGATAAAGATCTAAAGCAAACTTTAGATAAATTAATTGTTAAGCATAAAGTTAAAATTACTGAAATTTTGACAAGTTATCATATTCCTCTGTTACCCTTAGGGTCAGAAAAAATCTTAAAAGACAAGGATTAAACTTTATTATCAGAGAGTTAATTATAACTATGATTTTTATACTGTTTTTTCAGCATTATTTTTGTAGATGTCTTATTCCGGCTGTTAAGCATTTACATATTGTAATATTAACGTTAATCAACGATAATACGCCTCCTTTAGCCGTAACGGCTAAACATTATGGTAATCGTGTTGGTCCTCTCGCAACGATACGCTGTAAACCCCGCCAGGCCCGGAAGGGAGCAACGGTAGCAGCAGATTCGTGTGCCGGGATGTGGCTAATACGGTTGCCGCCCATCTCTAGTCAAGAGTTGAGCCTGCAATGAATAATTACCAGGTTCTCGCCAGAAAATGGCGTCCCCAAAAATTCACTCAAGTCGTTGGTCAAGAGCATGTAGTTACCTCGCTCGTTAATGCCTTGCAACATCAACGCCTCCATCATGCGTATTTATTCACTGGCACACGCGGTGTTGGTAAAACAACCCTTGCACGCATCTTAGCTAAAGCAATTAATTGCGAGCAATTAGTCGATTTTAATCCCTGCGGTCACTGTGCTATTTGTAAAGAAATTGATTCAGGTCGTTATCTTGACGTTATCGAAGTAGATGCTGCCTCACGCACTAAAGTTGAAGATACCCGGGATTTACTTGATAACGCACAATATGCGCCCAATCAAGGTCAATATAAGGTGTACATTATTGATGAAGTGCACATGTTATCTGGACATAGTTTCAATGCCCTGCTAAAAACCCTTGAAGAACCCCCGCCACATGTTAAGTTTTTATTAGCCACCACTGATCCACATAAATTACCTATTACGGTATTATCGCGTTGTTTGCAGTTCAATTTAAAACGTCTACTGCCTCAACAAATCGCTCAACACATGACATACATCTTAGAGCAAGAGGAAACCCCGTTTGCTCCACCTGCCTTAACTGTATTAGCACGTGCTGCTGATGGCAGTATGCGCGATGGCTTAAGTTTGCTAGATCAAGCTATTGTTTATGGAAATGGTGTGGTTAATTTAGCGGATGTTAATGCCATGTTAGGGATGATTGAACAGCATCCAGTGGAAGAGTTATTAGCCTTATTGGCACAAGGCGATGGTAAAGCACTATTAGATAAAATTGATCATATTGCCAGTGCCGCAACTGATTTTACAGAAGTTACTCAGCAAATTTTGTATTTATTGCATCGTATCGCCTTAATTCAACACCTTCCAACGTTAATTGATGAAGACTATGACAGTCAGATGCTGCAAGAATTAGCTAAAAATATCACGCCAGAAGATACTCAGCTTTATTATCAAATTGCCTTAATGGGACAAAAAGATTTGCTACTGGCACCTGATCCACGCAGTGGTTTTGACATGTTAATGTTACGGATGCTGGTTTTTAAACCAAAAACCTCGACAAGCTCAGCAACAAGAATAACCGTCCCCCCGCCACGGGCTAAATTGCAATCAGCAACGGCAGCACAAGCTAATGCACGCGTTACCGTAAATGAAAAGCCAGTCGTGCATTATCAAGCAGAATCCGCCCTACAGCCAAACGTCTCTGATAAGATAGTCGATCACACAAGCAATAATGATCAACCAGCCCATGCCATGACTTGGCAGGAAATGATTGGCGCGATGAAACTGGAAAGCATCACCAAGCAATTAGCGCAACATTGCCAATTAGGTGAGGGCGATGAAACCTCCGTGACTTTATTGCTCAATGACGGGCATAGCAATTTATTAACTGCTATGCGTCAAAATAAATTACAGACAGCCTTGCAAAGTTTTTATAACAAACCTATAAAATTAAATATTCAAATCACTACGTCGGTCTTAAACACCCCAGCAGCCAAGATTACTCAAGACAGTGAAGCCAGACAGCAGGCTGCGGTGACGGAAATTCATGCTGACCCAATTGTGCAAGCCCTACAAGAAACCTTTGATGCACGTATTAATACTGGTTCAATAGAACCCATTACCAACAAATAACAATATTACGAGAAAAAATCATGAAAAATCCACTAGGTAATCTAATGCAACAAGCGCAAAAAATGCAGGAAGATATTAAAAAAGCGCAAGACGACCTCGCATTAATGCAAGTTCAAGGGGAATCAGGCGGTGGCTTAGTGTCAATTATCATGACGGGCAAACGTGAAGCAAGAAAAGTAACTATCGACGATTCTTTAATTGGAGAAGATAAAGATATGTTAGAAGACTTAGTGGCGGCTGCGATTAACGATGCTGTTAATAAAGTAGCAAAAATGAAAAAAGAAAAGATGACAGAATTAACTGCGGGTATACCTTTACCAGCAGGCTTCCAAATGCCTTTTTAAGGTTACTGCTGCAATGCAAACCAAAGGAGTATTAGGTCAATTAATCAAAGATTTATGTTATTTGCCAGGCGTAGGTGCAAAAACAGCTCAACGGATGACATTTTATTTATTGCAGCACGATAGAAAATCAGCAAGACGCTTAGCCGAAACTATCCTTGCTGCAATAGACACAATTGTATATTGCCGTCAATGCCGAACATTTACCGAAAATGAGCTTTGTGAAATGTGCAGCAATAAGCAACGTGATACTAGCCGTATTTGTGTTGTAGAAAATCCAGCGGATGTGTGGTCAATTGAACAAGCAAGGGTATTTAATGGCTTGTTTTTTGTTTTGCATGGCCGCTTATCCCCTTTAGATGGCATTGGCCCTGAAGAGTTAGGATTAGAACAGCTCGAGAAAAAACTGGCAAGTGGACACATAAAAGAGTTGATTTTAGCAACGAATTCCACCGTAGAAGGTGAAGCAACCGCATATTACCTTAGTGATTTAGCGCAACAACACCACGTACACGCCAGTCGAATCGCCCACGGAGTTCCAATGGGGGGGGAGTTAGAATACATTGACAGCGGAACCTTAGCGCACGCTTTTAATGGTAGAACAAAAATTTAACAGGAGCACGCGATGACAACAGAAACAGAATGTTTATTTTGTAAAATGGTAAGGGGCGAGATTAATCCGCAGCGCGTGTATGAAGACGAACACCTGTTGGCATTTCGTGATATTAATCCGCAAGCACCTGTGCATATTTTGCTTATTCCAAAACAGCATATAGCCACCTTAAATGATTTACAAAATAAAGACTTAGCTGGACGATTATTAACTCAGGTGGGCACTATTGCAACCCAAGAAAACATTGCTGAAGACGGCTATCGCACCGTTATAAATTGCAATCAAAACAGTGGGCAAGAAGTCTTTCATTTACACCTTCATATCTTAGGTGGACGAAGACTAAACTGGCCACCTGGCTAAACAATATCAACACCCCATGGCTTGCGAAGCCAATGCTTCGACCTCGCAAGCCACCAAGGCTAGTCAGCCAATTTAGCCTGAATAAAACACATCAACTCGGCTAAAGGCACTTCAATATTCTCTTTAGTGGTTCTGGCTTTATATTCAAAGACATTCGCATCTAAGCCTTTATCGCTCAAAATAATGCAGTGTGGGATGCCAATTAATTCCATATCAGAAAACATAAAACCAGCACGCACCTTACGATCATCCAACAAGGTTTCAATCCCCGCAGCATTGAGTTGTTCATAGATTTGCTCAACTGTTGCTTGTAAACGATGTGATTTATGTAAATTCATTGGACACAGGGCAACCTGAAATGGTGCTAAATGCGTTGGCCAGACAATACCCCGTGCATCATGATTTTGCTCAATAGCTGCTGCCACAACCCGAGAAATGCCAATACCATAACACCCCATTAACATAATTTGATGCTTGCCAGTCTCATTAATAATACCGGCTTTCATCGCCTCACTATATTTAGTGCCTAATTGAAAAATATGTCCAACCTCAATGCCACGTGCCAAGGTGATTTCACCTAAGCCATCTGGACTTAAATCACCCGCCACAACATTACGAATATCATGAAACGCATGATCAGCAATAGCCTGTTGATAAAACGCCATTGTTTTAGGATCGCTTAACCAATTGCAACCACGGAAATGAAAACCCTCTTCATTAGCACCGCACACAAAATCAGTTAAATAGCGTGTATCCAGATCAAAAATAACAGGTAAAGACGCGTCCAGTACAGGGCCTAAAAAACCAGCAACGCAACCATGATGCTGAGCAATTTCAGTCTCAGTAGCAAAGCGGAAGCTACCAAGCAACTTTGTTAATTTAATTTCGTTAAGATCATGATCACCGCGTAAAAAGACATTGTAAAATTGTTCAGAAATATCACCGTGGGTATCTTCAATGCTACGCATAATCGCTAAGGTTTTAAGCACTTTCTGCGCAGGAACAGCTAAAAACTCAGTCAATTCAGCAATGGTTTTTTGGTGAGGCGTAGCAACTTTAGCAAACGCTTCGCAAGGTTCCGCCAAGGTTTGAGCCACCACTAACGCCTTAGCACTTTCCACATTAGCCGCATAATCACTGCCCGTTGAAAATGCAATAGCATCCTCACCAGAATCAGCTAAAACATGAAACTCATGCGATACTGCACCGCCAATAGCGCCAGAATCAGCAATCACCGCACGAAAATTTAAGCCCAAAAACGTAAAAATATTGGTGTACGCCTGATACATACGCTCATAGGTTTCTTGCAAAGACGCTTGGTCGCTATGAAAAGAATACGCATCTTTCATAATAAATTCACGACATCGCATAACGCCAAAACGAGGGCGAATTTCATCGCGGAATTTAGTTTGGATTTGATAAAAAGTAATAGGTAACTGTTTATAACTTTTTAACTCATTACGAGCTAAATCAGTAATAATTTCCTCATGCGTAGGTCCTAAACAAAAGTCGCGGTCATGACGATCTTTTAAACGCGCCAACTCCGCACCATAATGCTGCCAACGACCTGTTTCTTGCCATAATTCAGCAGGTTGTAAGGCGGGCATAAGCACCTCAAGAGCCCCCGCTTTAGTCATTTCCGCACGGGTAATGTGTTCAACTTTACGCAAAACGCGAAGACCCAAGGGCAGCCACGTGTATAAACCAGCCGCTAATTTTCGGATTAAACCTGCGCGAATCATCAATTGATGACTTGCAATTTCAGCATCGGCAGGGGTTTCTTTAACAGTATTGAGAGGAAATTGGGATGTACGCATGAAAAAAGTAGGCTTGAAAAGTTATGAAAGTAAAACGGCTATTTTACAGATTTTTAAAAATTCCGCTCAGTCATGATAGCTTCCAGTATAAACAGTATTGCCAGATAGTTCGTGCTGTGTACTTATTCAGCTCTGTCGCTTTGGAAAAATACCCAAAGGCGAAAGGGAGAGCTTTGTCACTTAAAGCAAGCAGCTTAATTTGGCAAAATCGGCTAAGGATAAGGTTTCAGCGCGTGCATTAGGATCAATATTTAATTGAATTAAGGCATCTTCATCCAGTAATTTTTTTAAACAATTTCGTAAGGTTTTACGACGTTGAGAAAAGGCTTCCGTTACTACGCGATTTAAATTCTCAATATTATTAATCACCACAGGCGGCGTAAGATGTGGTGTTAAGCGAATAATGGCGGACATTACTTTAGGTATAGGATCAAAGCTTTCTGGAGGAACATCAAATAACCATTCAGTAGCACAATAATATTGCACCATGACACTCAAGCGACCGTATTGTTTACTGCCAGGAGCCGCACACATACGATTAACCACTTCTTTTTGCAGCATAAAGTGCATATCTTGAATACAGTGTGCATTGCTAAGTAAATGAAATAACAACGGAGTGGAAATGTTATAAGGTAAATTGCCAATAACACGCAGTTTTTCAGCGTCAGTAGCAAGTGCTGTAAAATCAAAATGTAAAGCATCAGCACTATGAATAGTCAGTTGTGGATGATCATGAAAAGCAGTGTGTAATAAACTAACTAAATCCCGATCTAATTCAATTACATCCAAACGAACACCCGTGCGTAATAAAGGCGCAGTTAACGCTCCTAAACCTGGGCCAATTTCAACCCAATGTTGCTGTGGCTGGGTTTGCGCACTGGCGATTAATTGAGAAATAATGCTTTGGTCTTGTAAAAAATTTTGACCAAAGCGTTTGCGAGCAATGTGATGGTTCATGGGTAATTTTTAGTGTTAATAACTGATGTTACGCAGTCTGTAATTTTTGCAATTCTTCATACGCCATCTGGTTCGTTTTTATAAATAGCTTGCCCAGAGTGGCACAATGGTTAGTTTATGCTTGATCTTCAAACATTCTAGCTTGAACACGTGACATAAAGATGTGATTATTTTGTGTGGTAACGTTGCGGGCGGGTGATTTCGCCAGCCTCGCTTTGGATTTCAATGAGTTATGAAACTCTTCCACTTCCCACCATTTTTGGTAGAGAGATGCAGCCTTGTCTAACGTTGTAAACCAAATCGCTGTACACTATCTTCAACAAACTGCTGCTGTCTTTATTTGTAAAGCCCCTATGGACGAACAATACTTCATTCAGTCCACACCTTCTGCTGAGTCGCTAATTCTAATTGGCTGCACCGTATACATAGCGTTCTTCGTTTTTGGTCCTTTCGGTCAACGTCACCAAGCGGTTGTCCGTGAGCAATACTGATGAAATATTTGCTTTTTTGAGGATGAGCTTAACGCTTTCCTTTGCGGCAAACCAACTGTTGGTCAGGACATAACATAACGGTTGTGATGGCATTTGTCACGCAGGTGGCAATCATGCGCTCGCATCAGCGCGTTCAACAGCTTGATGCCTTTGACCAAACGACCTTTGCAAGGATCATCGTGTCAGTACATGATCTTATTTTTGTCGGTGTTGGTTTTTTCCTGGACAGTGTTGTCAAAGACCAGTAACGCATTATCTGTAACGCTCTACCATGCCATTAGTTTGTGGGTATCTAGGTTGCGCATAAGCGATGCTTAATATTAAGCTTATTACATGCTTGACCTCATGCGGTGCAGTCGGTAGCTCAAAAACAATGGCGGTTTACGGGTATAAAATCCTGTTGCGTCTATTAATAACTGCCATTTAATGAGTATTTCATTATAAAATGCCCGCAAGCCATGTTAGCGCGTGCAGTCATTTACTGAACAATGCAGGCTAGGTTACTAATTTATTTTATTTTAAAAAATTAATACTTGACAAATGTATTTCACCCCCCCCCCCCCGCAGGGCAACAGCAAAAAACTTCAGGAGTGCCATGTTAAGGTTTATTTTTGGCAGAATAACAATGCGTAGCGTTGAACCTTTAATTATCGCGCTGACGAGCTTCCTTTTAGTAGGCATAATTATCAGCCTCTCTTTTTATCTTGCTGATGAAAGGGACGACATGATTGTGCAAATAAATGTGGCGGGTCGACAACGTATGTTAACCGAGCGAATGAGTTTAACTGTACATAAACTCGAGGTTGCACAGCGATGGCATGCTGCACAACAACCCTTACAGGAGCAATTGCAACAAGACATGCTGCTTTTTGAGGATGTTTTAAATAGCTTTAAATATGGTGGGATGATTAAAGATAACTATGAAAATAGTATTCGCTTACGCGCTTCATCGAAGCCAGAACTGCTTGCTTTATTTGCTAAAATTACGCCGGTATGGAAGGCTTATCATAAGCATTTACAAACACTTAGTAATGATCAG
>CAJAQT010000017.1 GCA_903944165.1 uncultured Methylococcaceae bacterium
TACGCAAAATGGCACGGCTAACGTGGCGTGTATTTTTGAATTATCAGATGGGCAAACGATCAGCGTGTTTTTTCATAATCCCGATACCACGCCAAAAAAGATAATGCCCACCGATGAAATGGTCAGTTGGAAATGGTTATTAAACAAAAAAGACATCACGATAGTGGTCGCGCCAGAAAAAGGAAAGGATTTAAACGTTAGACAAGTTGCCACCAGGCTAATGAAATTGGCTGAGAAAAACAGTCCAGCGTTTCAACGTACCAATGCCAAACGCGCTGAAAAGATGCAAGCGTTAGAAGGCTTAAAAACCGAAGTGGCAGGGTTAGAGAAGACTTTAAAAGACAAACAGCATGAGTTGGAAGTGGCTAAGATTGAGGCTGAGGATTTGAGCGAGGAATCTGTGAATGTTGAAATTAATAATTATTTCAAAAAATCACATGGAAATGTTTTTAATAACGTTGATTTTGTTGTAATAGAACAGCATAGAAATGTTTATTTAATTCAAGCAATGCAGCCTTATGAACACCTTGTTAAGGTTATGGTAAAAACACCGAATGGCATTAGAGAATTAAATTTGATTGACAAGCCGCAAGATGTTTTTGAAGCTACAAAAGATAGTAATAATTTGAACATTTGGAGCGTGTCTATTGATGCAATAGGCACTCATTACACTCGCGGTATCTTAAACACTGATAATTTAGAATTTACTCGCGATGATGGAAAAATTATTGCTTTTACTAATTATGGTGCGTTTAAATTAAGTACAGCAATTGGTGAAGAACCCACCGAGCAAACGAACGAGCAAACAGAAGTTGAGACGGAAACAGAAGCGGCAGGAGAGGAAGGCTTAGAGGTCAGCGTTAAGGCCAATATAAATGCAACAACTATTATTGCCGATGCTATTAAAATTGCAATGGACAATACTAAAGGCGTGGTCACCACGGGAGATTCATTAATTTGGTCAATAAGCAATGCAGCATTAGGAAAGATGGTTGCTAGCACCAATAAAGATGGCATAAAGGCTTACCAGAAGGAGCGCATTATTGCCATTCAACAACTTTCGGAATTAGCTAGGTCGGCGGTCAATCCATTAATTAGAGAAGATGATGGTAGGGATGCTCAGTTAGACGCTGTATATGAATACAATATTCCATTTATTATTGATGATAATACATTTAACGTACGCTTGCTTTGTAAAAAATGGAAAATAGCAAATAAGCGCCAAAAAGATAAGATGCACAGCATAGCAATGGATGATGCAATTGATCCCGCCATCCAGACTATCTCTGACGGGTTGTTTATCGACCTAGAATTGGCATTGCTTGATGGGGCGGGGTTGGAGAATATGGACAACCAAGCGCCCCCCTCAGTCGATAACAATTTTATGATAACAAAAACACCTAAAAAGTCAAACGAAGAAACAAACAACACCGACCTTGAACCCGACGGCAAAGGGGTTAAGATTAAACTTACAACCGTAACTGGAAAGCCAGCAAAGTTTGAAATTACAAAAGAAGTTGAAGCCGAAGTAAATCGGTTCTTAACAAGAAAGTTTAAACAGCTTACAGAAGAAGGAAAAGACCCAAAAACAGCGGCAGAAATGGCTGATTTATCTTTAAAATATTGGGTTCAAGAAATTAATGACGCACATACGGGCGAATTTGAAGGCTCTGATGTTGGGGCTTTTATGAAAGAGGAAAATGATTGGGTAGAAAGTAAAATAGCGTCCGAAAATAACACCTTAGAACCCACCGAGCAAACGCAAGCCACGCCTGA
>CAJAQT010000018.1 GCA_903944165.1 uncultured Methylococcaceae bacterium
CATTAACACGCATTTTTTTTTGTAAGGTTAGATCAATTAATAGGCGTTCTATCTGGGCGGCAATTTGCTTTGGGTTTAAAAAATCGGCTAATAATGCGTTCTCACCATCGCGCAAGAGTTCGGTTACTGGTGCGGTGTCGGAGGCGACAATGGCGCATTGGCTGGACATGGCTTCTAATAATGACCAAGACAGTACAAAAGGAATGGTTAAGTACACATGCACGGCGGAAACTTGCAGCATTTGGCAATATTGGGCAAAACTCACCTGCCCTACAAAATGAATGCGTCGGGTGTCAAGCTGCACTTCGGCGAGCATGTTTTCACGATAGGTCTGTCCAGCCACTAAGCGCGCGCTGTAACTGATCTCATCGCCACCCGCAACAACAACGTGCAAGTTAGGTCTTCGCGCCATGAGGATTGCCGCAGCACGCATAAACTGATGAAAGCCACGATAAGGCTCTAAGTTACGTGCGGCGTAGGTTAAAACTTCATCGCCTTGGTGTAATTGGCGACCATCGGGCAAGGTGAATTGGGCATGAGCATCGGGTTTGCAACGTTCGATATCAACGCCTTCATGAATGACTTCAATGCGATGCTGGTACGCTGCGGGGAATAAGTTTTTTTGCCAGTGCGTTGGGCTAATCGCGGCATCGGCTTCATTTAAAGCCAGTAAGCTGTAGGCATTGGGGGTTTTTATGTCGACGTCTTCTGGTTTTACGTTGATAAATTCTGGGTCAAACAGCAGTTCGGTGTGAGCTGTTGGGTAATAATATTCACAGTAGGCGATATAGCGCGTGTTTGGAAACACATCTTTCACAAACAGGCTATCGCCAAAGCCAATATGCGCCACGCTTACCTCAGGATAAAAGCCTTGGCCTTTTAACTGCTGCAATAGGGTTCTTACGCTTACGCTGTTATGTAGCATGGCTTGGGCATAACGCCCATGATGACCAAGCGCTTGACTGTCGCCATAGCGTTTGATAGTCAATTTTGCCCAGATGGCTGATGTGAAAGCATGGTCTTCGGTTTCCTGACAGATGACAACAATGCACTGGCTACGCTGTAAACAGTGTTCAATCAAGGGTTTAAATTGCCCGGGAAAGCGATGATGAATGACCAGTAGTTGCATGTTAAACCTTGTTTACGATGAGCTTAGACGCTTGACACAGCGTTTTTAGATCGACAAGCTCAGGCTGATACGCGCTGAGCAGTCCTAAAGTTTGACGCTCTTCGATTTGATCGAGTGCGCGGTCAATATCGTCGAAAGCAATGTCTTTTAAGCTCCAGATGGCATAGTGCCACCACGCCAGTTGCTCTAGTCGTTCAATGAGATTATCACTAAAGCGCATTTTTTTTATTCGTGCGGGATTGCCCGCTACGATACTGTAAGGCTGTACATCTTTGGTGACTACGGCGTGTCCAGCGATAATGGCACCATTGCCCACGTTTACGCCCGGTTTGATGTACGCACCAATTCCAATCCACACATCGTGTCCAATGGTGATGGGTTTTATTGCGTGCGGTGCGCGGCTGAGTGTGTCGCTAAAACGTTGGTGTTTTTGATACTGTTCACCGTCCGTAAAATCAAAGCCGCAATCGAAAAACTCTTGTCTATCGAGGTATTGAATAGGGCTAGTACTGAGCCAATCGGTGGGATGATCGCCTCGACCCATTTGGACATTTTGTGCAATCGATACATAGCGTCCGATATTGGCAGCAAAATAAAAGCCACTTACGCCGTAACTAAACGCTCCCAGCGTACAGCTATGATGAATGGACATCCATTTGATTGAACACGGCGGCTCAAACCGACATTGTAACGGCAGTGTTGTTGCGCCCGCGCTCCATAAGGTGTTGATGCCTTTTTGATGGAGTACGTTAATCAAGTCTTCTGTTAAATGAACGTGCATAAGAGGCTTATTGTCCAGCTTGGGTTGGTTGGTCGAGTGCTTTCATGGCTGGATCACGTCGACGTAAGCCCATGCGTAAGGGTTTTTTACTGGTCTCTGTTGCTGTTTTTGTCTCAGCCTTGATTATCGAGGCTAAAGCCTCTCCCACTGGTAATGCTGAACCGCCTCGCAAACGTTCGGCAAGATGTTGATCACTTTGAATATCACGCAGTTGCCATTCATTCCAAGGCAAAGCAATCGGTTTGACGCGGGGGTCACATAGACCAAAAGTAAACTGGCTATCTGCGACACCAGCACTTAATACGTTACGCAGTTCAAAGCGTTGCGTTGCTAAATGGTACAAGCCAATGCTGTCGCAGCCATTGCCATCCCAGTCGCCGACAAGGGGTAAGTAGTCTTCGCCGACTGTGCCAAACTGAAAAATATAGTCTGCAACTCCGCTGGATAACTGATTGCGTAAGTAAAACACGCTGTTAATCGGATCATATACGCCAATGCCGTCGAGGCCATCACCATCCCAATCGCCTGCCAGTGGCAAGCATGCGTGCGCTGCGTTTCCAAACATAAATTGACAGTCCGCTTGCCCACCTCTGCCAGTGTTATTAAGATAAAATTGAGACGTTTTAGGGTCGTAAAGTCCAACGCTATCACAGCCATCACCATTCCAATCGCCCACAATGGGCAACCAGCCTGCCTTGGCAGGGCCAAAATAAATGGTGTTATCGGGATAGCCGCTATCATCTTGATTACGCAGATAAAATAAGGAAGTGTTTGGGTCATAGAGACCACTGCCCATTACGCCTGTGTTAGTCCAATCGCCTGTCAACGGCAACCAATCCTCGGCTGGATAAGCAAACTCAAATAACCGATGCGAATGCTCTGCGGCTGGATTGCGAATCAGGAAAATGGCTTTTTCTGGATAAAACAAACCTACCGTAAACGGTTTGGGCAATCTTCTTACCCTGAGCGTGTCAACAGTCTGTGGCTGGGCACTGGTTTTAGGCTCGCTGGTTTTAAAAAAACGCGCCAATGGCTTGAATAATTTAGACGTGAGCATGGCATTCCTCACTGAGTGGTGCAGGTGCGGCAAGCTCCAGCTGGTAATAGTCGTTGAGTATATCGGCATACTCATGTCCAAAACGCTGTTCGGTGGGTGTCATTGCGTTAACCTGCAGGACTGCTTCTAGTAATGCGGTATTAATAATGCTGGCCTCGTGGGTCAACGGGAGTACGCGTCCGTATCCGCTTTGGCGTATGCGTTCTGCTAACGCACCTAAATCAAACGCCACGGGATACAGTCCTGCTCGCCACGCTTCTGATAAGGTGTAAGAAAATGTTTCTGGCCACACACTTAAAAACGCAGCAACTTGACACTGCCACGTCGCCAGATGTTGCGGCAGTTCGTCCTGTGTGTAACGGCCGGCTAGGTGAATATTGCTTAAACTAGCTAAGCGGGAATCATCTAGCGTATAGCCAAACACTATAAATTCTAAGGGCAAACCCTTTTTCAGTGCCGCTTTGGCGCAGTTAAGTAACAAGGAATAGCCTTTGTGTTCACCGATTGCGCCAATAACTGCAATGCGATAGTGTGCTTCGCTTTGATACTTTGGCACGGCGCACATCACTACCTCTTCAGGGTGAGGGCGTACCTGTATGTTTTCTAAAGAATAATGAGACAAAACAAGGGTGACAGTGGCCTGTGAAGGCGCAAAAACGTGTCGCGCTGCACTTAATTTAGCACCATAGAACGCACGCCATGCTGCCATTGTTCCGCCTAAGACCTCTAACTGTTGAACCAATCCGAAGCCAGGGTGCGCTTCATTCAGGGGATTGATACGCAAACACCGATCACAGGCTGCAGTATCCAGTTGATTGTCACCACAGTAGTGTTTGCTTTCATCAATCATGTTAATGCTTGGGCATACGGTGTAATAATCGTGCAGCGTCACATCGTATTGAACGCCTAAACGCTCGGGTACAGTCCAAATAGCCTGAGGAAAATGTAACACATGATGAAAATGGACATGCCAAACACCCAGTTGCTTAAGATCGCTTAACAGCTCTTCAAAAGCGTTATTGCCTTGATAACTCAAGCGATAGGCTTGACCATACGCAGTAAGTTGCCACTGACCACGCGCATCATGGGTTAACGCCAGCGTTGCGAGTGTGTTTTTTTGCAAGCGTTGCGCTAAATCATCGACATGTTTTTTAGTGCCGCCGCCTAAGTCGTGCGTGATAAAGAGGAGATAGCCTTGAGCATAGGCTTTTAAGGCAGCAATACTTAAACGATTACGAACCTGACTGAGCGAATTCTGAACAGTAAAACGTTCAATCGTCATGGCATAGTCTGGGTAACGCGCATTAAGTTGCTGTAAATTTTTGCTCATTAACGCGGTTTTTTCATCCTCAAAGGAGGTCGCGCCATGATGTGCTACGAACGCATCGCAAGCAACCACATGACGCCAACCTAAGGCTGAGGCGCGTAAACAGAAGTCATTTTCTTCCGCATAACCTTTACCAAAACGACTTTCATCGAAATCGCCCACGTCGTTGAGTGCTTCTCTTTTGATGTACATACAAAAGCCAACAGCAGTTGGCATGTTCATCACAACGCCGTCATTGACTGTGGCGCACTGCTGAGCAAGCTCCGCTAAGGCGCTGACCTCGGGCATTGGGTTTTCTTCAAAACCAAGAGGAAAACTCACTAAGGAGGCATTGTTTGAAAAGGGCGTGGCGGTGGCGATATTAGCGGCTGATAATGCGGCAGCTTGTAAGCGTGTCAACCAGCCTTGCGTGACCACGGTATCAGCATTAAGCAAGACCACATCGCGCTGTGGATGTTGACGCATACCATGATTAACCGTTGCCACAAAGCCTAAATTATTGGGATTTTCCAGCAGCGTAAAGGCTTCAGCTGTTGCCCAGGCTTGCAGCATTTTAGTCATGACAATATCGGGGCTGGCGTCATTAATCACAATCAAGTGATACGCGCCTTCTGTCAGTTCAAGCACGCTACGGATACATATCAGAGTTTCTTTTAATCCCTTAAATACCGGCAAAATGATGTCTACTACGGGATCGGTTAGCCGCTGCGGTGGTAAACGAAGGGCTTCAGTAAGGTCTAGTGTTAACTGACGGGGAATGCGTTGCTCAGTACGCAAGGCTTTAATTATGGGCGCAAGAATTTGTTGACGCACCCATTGGCTGGCATGTGCAGGTACCTGAATACCATTGGCTAAGCCATGATCGTGACGTTTCAACAAGCTGGCTTGAGCATCAATCAGTGTGCTAATAACCGTATCATAAGGCGTAAATAAAATAGGTGGCGCTAAGACTGCCGCGTTAGTGCCGGCAAGATTTAGCGACAGCACTCGACAGGTTTCATAAGCGGTCGTCGCGCCGAGTCGAAAATAAAAACCACATGCCAATGGCGCACTGTTTGCAGAAACTTTGACAGGTACTTTAGGCCAGGAATTGGCAGATAGCGTCGCAACCTGTTCACCATTAATCAGTAAATCTAAGTTGACGGGTTTTGTGGGGGCTTGTTTCTGATAAATCCAGCCACTAACCAATTCATTATCAACACGCTCAAGAACGCCTACATAGTGCGCTTGGTAATTGACAAGGATGGGAGAACTTGACACCTTGTCAGTGCTAAACTGGATACTGAGCTGATGCGGACTGCCGTCATTAACCAGCGGCGGCAGGGGTATTTCAACCTGCCAGCACGGCAAGCCCTGTTGCAGTTGGCTGGCTATGGGCAAGCACTCAACGCTTATCGTTACGCCATCGATGGCTAGCTGAAACACGGGGAAAACTTGGCGGATACTACGCGCGTTAAGCTGACCGTACAGGCAGCGTCCGTCGGTTATTTGAAAGCTTGCATCGAAGCTATCACAGCCTAAACGATACGGTGATCCTGATAAACGTTGCTGAGTTTCCACACACACGAGATCAATGTCATATCTATCGCCCTGCAAATAGGTTTGATCAAGTTGCCATGCCCAGCCACAATTTAAGCGTGTACCCTTTGCGTCTACAGTGTGTCTATCGGCAAGTACACGCTGCTGATAGCAACCATTGAGATAAACATCCAGTGCTAACACCTTAAACGGTTTGAGTTCATCAAAACAGTAGCCCTGTACTACATCGCCTTCTAAACCGATGATTGCCGCACTTATTTTGGCAGGTTCAAGGGGTGCAAATACTGATAACAGCGCGTTACCATCAGCCGCTGAGCGCAGTGGCTTTAATGTCAGCATAAGATGATTGTCGTGTGCCAATGTGAATAGCGCGGAGTGCGCGGCGTCAATATCCTGAAAACGGACGCTTTGTTGGCTTAAGCCATAAACATGACCTTGTATAAAGCGCAGCGCAATAGAAAATGTCTCGCAGGCAACATCATTTAGTTTAAGTGTTGCGAAGGTATCAACACAATCAAAGAGCGGATAAGTAAAGTGTATGTACACGCGCCCGTCTTCAAGTAAGAGGATGTCAGTGTTTTGCAGTGCAAAGATTTGCCACAGTGCTGCGTGCGTTTGTTGGCTAATAATTGCCAAATCATTCTGGAGTAAATGCGTTAATTCGTTGTGTAAATGAGGTAACTGTCCAGGTAAAAGCGTGTTTAAAAAAGACCAATCTGTGTCTTTAATTTGTGTTGAAAGATCTAATTCATTTGCGTCCAATAGTTCAATCGTTTCTTCTGAACAAGGCGTATTACAGGGCAAAGCTAAAACAATAGAGTGATAAACAGAGCCTAGCACTGTTATCACAACAGTCTTTTCTACAACAATGCTACTTAATTTCACACACAGCGGTTGCATTAGTTTTTGCGCTGATGGCACATGAATAATTAACAAATCAGATAAGTAAATAACCGGTAATTGGCAGTGAGTCATATCCATTTCCTTAAGTTGATTATTTTCAGTCAACACAGTTTCTTCTTTCATTTTTTAAAATCTGATCTTAATTAAAAGCTTTACTCAGCCCACGCTAACTATAAGCCCACTGCGTTTATAATGTGCTGAGGGCTGAGTGTTACCATCTAAGATACTAAAAAGCTGGAAGAATCGGCTATTTGCACACCGACCAAAACCACTTGTGAACCATCACTAAAGGTAACAACTGTATCGTTACCCGAGATAACCGTACTCGATACCGTACTTGCCGCTTGCGCGATTTTGTCATGCGCTGTATCAAAGCCCGTCACTGTGTCAATTTCACCGCTAACAGAACCCTTAACGATGGTGTCAACACCAGTCCCAGCAGCTAAACTAATGTTGTCATTACCTGTACCAGTATCTATTCGATTGTTGCCGGCACCATTACCCATGACTTTCACTGTATCCTCGCCCTGACCAGTTATGATTTGGTTGTTTCCATTACCAACAATAACAACGTCTCTATCAGAGACGGAATTACCGCTAGTATCAATGGTGTTATTGCCATTACCTACTCTAACCACATCATTAC
The DNA here is from genome assembly GCA_903944165.1 of uncultured Methylococcaceae bacterium. Taxonomy (GTDB): domain Bacteria; phylum Pseudomonadota; class Gammaproteobacteria; order Methylococcales; family Methylomonadaceae; genus Methylovulum. The sequence goes on from CAJAQT010000018.1 coordinate 7,383, forward strand.
CATCACCACTTACAATGGTGTTATTGCCATTACCTGCTGTGATAGTGTCATCACCAGCACCTGCATTAATAATGTTATTGCCTTGCCCAACTCGTACAGCATCATTGCCATTTGATAACCACAATTCATTGTTACCATTGCCAACAATTATTTTGTTACCCCCATTAGAACCTTCTGCATTGAGGTAGATATCATCGTTGCCGACAATAATCGATGAACCCGTTGTGTCATTAAGGAAAACTCTAGATGTGCCATCAGCAACAACCAAATAATCAGAACCGGGTACAAAATCATCAATAAATTCATATTTTTGACCATCTACGGTATAGATGGTTACTCCTGCTGAAGTCGTATCGGGCGTATAACTCCCCAAAAGAGCCAGCTGTGCCGCGCCTGTCAAAGTTGCCATATAAATTACCCTTTTGTTGTCATAATAAATTTCATAATGTCTATCTTCTTCACTTAAATTTAACCGTTAAATTACAGTGTCATAGTGATTACCCCTGCACCAGTAACTGTGACATCAATCACACCGGTTAAGGCAATAGTGTGAGAAGTGCTGTTTGCACTATCCCAATAAGTCAGATTGTCATTTACTGCGTTAAAAAACCAATGTCCCGCAGTCACATTAATGGCTGTAGATGCGTTCATCGCTACTGATGCACTGGTATCGATATTGACATCGAGCGTAATACTGTTTCCACCCAAATTAATCAATGACGGTGCCAGTGCAATAGGCGTGATGCCTGACACAGTAATAACATCGCTATGGTCAAATGACACGCCACCATAAACTAAGGTTTCTTCAGCCTGCAATACGGACAGTGACACTAGGTTATCGCTCGCATTAAGAGAAATATCGGTTCCGCCTAAGTTATGAATAGTGCCTGCCTGAGAAGCTAATACGGCTCCGCTACCCGTAACAGTGATCGCCGTGCCAAAGCCGAACGCGACACCATTAGTCAGATAATCATCTGACTGTGTAGCGTTCATGGTTACCACGTGGTTTATATTGTCGAGCGTGCTGAAGTTAAGTGATTGAACGGTGGTAATGCCTGCAAAATCATTACCCGAGCTATCTTCTAATACCCCCGGATTAATCTGCACATTGTAAGTTGTACCTTTGGTTAAGGGGGTCGTAGGCGTGATCGTGACGATAGATCCATTAATGACTACTTGTGAGTCAGTTACTGGGATCATATACATATTCGGATCATCGGGACTTTTGCTGATATAAATAATACCGCCACTGATAGGAACGACATTCTCGCTAAAGGTCAGCACGATAGGCGCTGTTGCATTCACATTAATGGCGTTGTCTAATGGTGAACTTAAAATCAGTGTGGGAGCTACAGTATCCAAAGTAATTGGTGCCAAACTTGCTGCGTCATTTCCTGCGGCATCCTGAATGGCATTAGCATCATTGCCCGCTGTCGGATCTGTATACGCCACAGTAACAGATTGACCCGCGACTACTGCTGACGTTAATGTCAACGTAACTGTTTTAGCCGAACCATTTACAACAACTGCCGTCACTGCGTTGGCACTACCATTGACCATGACGTTAAAAGCCCCAACATCTGGGATATGCGTTGGATCGAGTACATTAGCTTCGGTATAACTCATTACTAAGTTAGCACCATGCACTGCGGCACTGGCAAAAACAGGGGCCGTGGTTTCAAGGGCGACCAGTGTTGTCGACCCCAGCTTAAAGCCACCGCTACTCGTCAGTATCTGGGTATTACTGGAATCCCCACCAAACACAATACTCTGACTATCTGCAGTCATAGTGTCACGAAAAATTTCGACACCATTGTGGAAAATAATCGCCGTTGATCCAGCACGGTAGATATAGCAATCAGCTTGTCTGACACCTTCCAAGGTAAAAATATTCGCTCCCGCACTACCTTGAATTTCCAGTTTACCACCTAAGGCAACACGAATACGTTGTGCGCCAGCTGCGTCGACCACCTTAGCGACCATCCCGTTACTAACGGTCCATTCCGGTGTGGTTGTTGTTTCAATACCAAAAAAATTATGCGTTAGTGCCATAAATCCTCTCCTAAAATAGATGCCAAATAGGCGTAAAAATTAAATAATACTCAGATTACCTACAGTAAGTGAGTTGAAACTAGCAAAGTCAACAGTCGTTATTCCAGTATTATCTTGGGACACACCTAATAACAATATTGTTGAAACCGTTCCACTGGCATTCACTGTCAATGTTACATCTACACCATCATCGCCATAGGTTACACCGTTCCCCCCATCAGTAATTGTGATGCTGTCATCTGCCCCAAAATTGGAAATAGCAACACTATTACCCGTGGAAAAGATGTCGGAAAAATTAAAAATACCACTGGCTGCATCAAGAGATTCGGTTGTGCCACCAAAAGAGCCTAGCCCATCAACAGAGGTATAGACCAACGTATTAAAGCTGAGGCTCGGTGTTGTACCCGCTCCGCCGGTGTTGCCTGCCGCATCGGTGTAAGTGCCTGAGGTCACGGTGATGCTTGCCGTACCTACCTGATTAACGGCAGGCGTAAAGGTGGCGGTACGGGTTACACCACTGCCGCTAATCGCACCCAAAGTTCCACCACTGACAGTTATGTCGCCGCTGGAACCATCCCACGCAAAGCTTGAACCCGGATCTTCGCTGAAAGTGAAGGTAATCGTTCCGGTCTCGCCCGCGACTAAACTGGCTTTGTCGCTACTGATGCTTAGCGTTGGCGCGAGTGTGTCAATACTGAGGCTTGGTGTTGTACCCGCGCCGCCGGTGTTGCCTGCCGCATCGGTGTAAGTGCCTGAGGTCACGG
>CAJAQT010000019.1 GCA_903944165.1 uncultured Methylococcaceae bacterium
GTCCGTCATGAAAACCCCTTTTATTGTATTCAGCACCGCAGCTTGCCATCTTTGCGAACAGGCTCATGAGATAATAGAGTTGGTCTGCGCGGTAGACAAGTGCGTGGTTTTTACTACTATTGATATAGCAGAACACGAACATTGGCAGCGTGCTTATGCTACGCAAATTCCTGTTGTATACCATCCTGACACACACACAGCTTTAGTTTGGCCCTTTGACCAAGCAAAGCTCATTGCATTTATAGAGGCATTAAAAAATGATTGAAAAATTCCGAATTGAAAAAGACAGCATGGGTGAGTTAAACGTCCCTTCAGATGCTTTGTATGGTGCACAAACGCAGCGTGCGATAAACAATTTCCCAATCAGTGGGCTTACCATGCCAATGGAGTTTATACGAACCATTGCCTTAATTAAAAAAATAGCGGCCTCGGTTAACGTCGAGCTGGGTGAATTAGAGCCTGCAATCGGTAATGCTATTATTGAAGCGGCTCAGTGTATTACTGAAAATCAGTACGAAGAACAGTTCCCTGTGGATATATTTCAAACGGGTTCAGGTACCAGTACCAATATGAACTTAAATGAAGTGATTGCGCAATTAGCCTCAGAATTAATTGGTCAACCCGTGAGTGCTAATGACCACGTCAACTGTGGTCAAAGCAGTAATGATGTTATTCCTACTGCACTGCACGTGAGTGCGGTGGTAGAAAGTCAATTAACATTAATTCCTGCGCTGGTGCATTTGGCCGAGACGATTGAAAACAAAGCGGCTGATGTGGTTGATGTGATTAAAACGGGTCGCACGCATTTAATGGACGCTATGCCAATTCGTATGAGTCAAGAGTTAAGTGGTTGGGCATTACAAATTCGTAATGGCATTGATCGAATCAACACTACCATGCCGCGTTTGTATAAATTAGCACAAGGCGGAACTGCTGTAGGTACGGGTATTAATGCCCATCCAGAGTTTGCTCAAAAATTTGCTGAGGCGTTAACGCTTGAAACTGGACTCATGTTTTCACCTAATGATAATTTTTTTGAAAGTTTAGGCTCACAAGATGCCATGGTTGAGCTTTCTGGACAATTAAAAGTTATTGCCGTGAGTTTGATGAAAATTGCGAACGATTTACGCTGGATGAACTCAGGGCCGTTAGCAGGTTTGGGTGAAATTGTATTGCCAGCCCTTCAGCCAGGAAGCAGCATTATGCCGGGTAAAGTCAATCCCGTAATTCCTGAAGCTGTGGCGATGGTGGCCGCGCAGGTTATTGGCAATGACACCACCATTACTATCGCTGGTCAATCGGGTAGTTTTCAACTTAATGTCATGTTGCCCGTTATTGCCCATAACATCTTACAAAGTATTGCGTTATTAAGTCAGGCAAGTACGGTATTAGCAGATAAGGCTATCGCAGGATTTACTGTTAACGAAGCGCATTTACAGCAAGCACTTGCTAAAAATCCAATCTTAGTGACGGCGTTAAATCCAATTATAGGCTATGCAAAAGCGGCTGAAATTGCTAAAGCGGCGTATCAACAAGGACGTCCTATTATTGACGTGGCGGCTGAAATGACAGACCTAAGTTTGGCAGAATTAAGCCGATTATTAGATCCAGCGTCGTTAACAGACGGCGGTATCAAGGGCTAAGCTAAGGACAGTAAGTGGCTTAAGTTGAGATGATAAGGTAAGGTAACGTAACGTAACGTGCAATAAATCCCTCTCTTAGGCTTATTACAGCGGTGAGGAGCGGACGAATATTTAGTGCTAACATTTCAAGTCCGCGCTTTATCGTGGGGTAAGTGCAGCATAACTTGCGATGTTAGCGTTATTGCTTAATTTAAAATAGACATGCCTTTAATTTGTACGAAAACGGCTTTGCCATTGCTCACTTTTAAAAGCAATGCTGATTTGCGCGTAATGTGAGCTAATAACGGTTGTTGTCCAACAGTTAAGCGCACGATACTTTGCCCATTGTCACCCTCTGCACTCTCCGTAATAATCGCGGGCAACACATTGAGAATACTGGTGGCGCGAGGACTTTCCAAAACAATACTGACATCACGTGCATAAATTTGCACGCGCAACGGCGTGCCAATTTTTGCCTCAATTGCTGGCAAGCTTAACGTGCCACCAGCAAATGCTACGCGGGTTAAATGAAACGCTGGCTCGTGGTCTAGTACTGTGGCATTCCACACGGTAGTGGCCTCGCGGTCTTGTGATAATGGTAAGTCTAAACGACTCAATGTTTCTGATAATACGCCCGACGCTTGTACTTTGCCCGCTTCCATAATCACCAAATAATCTGCCAATTGTGCAACTTCTTGATGTGAATGAGTCACGTAAATAACAGGGATTTTTAATTGCTGATTTAATTGACTGAGAAAGGGCAGAATTTCTTGTTTGCGTTTGGCATCAAGCGAAGCAAGCGGCTCATCCATCAATAAAATTTCTGGATTTAAAACCAACGCGCGGGCAATGGCGACACGTTGTTTTTCACCGCCTGATAAACGTTCAGGCAGGCGATCAAGTAAGTGTTCAATGCCCAGTAAATGAATAAGTGTTGGGCAGTGAAATGACTCTATTTTTGAGCTGAGGAGGCTTGCTTTAAGCCGTTTTAAACCAAAATTTAAATTGTCTCGTACTGTTAAGTGTGAAAATAAATTTGCATCTTGAAACACATAACCCAGTGGTCGTTTATGCGTTGGCAAAAAAACACCCGTGTCACTGTCTTGCCAAATAGTGCCGTTAATTTCTAAATAGCTTTGTTGAGGGTATTGTAAGCCTGCAATGCACCGCAATAGCGTTGTTTTACCGCTGCCAGAATGTCCAAATAAAACCGTCACGCCTGAATTTGGCAACGTTAACTCAGTCGACAATTGAAATTCGTCATAATCGAGTTTGAAGCGAGCGGTAATCGAATTATTCATTTAACGTGTGGTGTAGTGTTTAAAACGCTGTAAAGAATGAACAGCACGGTAAAAGAAAATCCCAGCAAGCCACCAGCAAGCCAATGTGCTTGGGTATACTCTAAGGCTTCAACGTGGTTATAAATTTGCACCGAGACCACGCGCGTTTTATCAGGAATGTTGCCACCAACCATTAATACCACGCCAAATTCACCAACGGTATGCGCAAAACCTAAAATGGTCGCAGTTAAAAAACCTGATTTTGACAACGGTAAAACGACACTAAAAAACGTATCGATAGGGCTAGCACGCAAGGTGGCGGCGGCTTCTAACGGTTGTTGTCCAATGCTTAAAAAAGCAGTTTGCAAGGGCTGCACCACAAAGGGTAGCGAATATAACACCGATGCCACAACCAAACCTGCGAACGTGAATGGCAAGGTACCCATGCCAAGCCAAGTAGTCAATTCGCCGATTAGCCCATTTTTACCCAATAAAACTAACAAATAAAAGCCTAAAACGGTGGGCGGCAAAACCAAAGGCAATGCCACGAACGTATTGATAATGCCTCGCCATTTTGACTGAGTTCGTGCTAACCACCACGCCAATGGAGTGCCGAACAGTAACATCAACACCGTAGCAAGGCTGGCAACCTTAAAGGTCAGTAGTAGTGTGGCAAAATCAGCAGAAGTGAGCATTTTAGTTAGGTAAGTCGTAGCCGTATTTATGAATAATGGCTAAAGCGGGAGCAGATTTTAAATAATGAAGTAATGCGGTCGCGGCTGGATTTTTTACGCCCAGTGTTAATAAAACAGCGTCTTGTTTAATCGGTGCATAAAGTGTGTGGGGCACAATCCAACCTGAACCACTGGTGATTTTGCCATGTTCACTGACTTGTGACAGTGCCACGAAGCCTAATTCGGCATTGCCAGTGCTAATAAATTGATGCGTTTGAGAAATGTTTTCACCCATCACACACAACGGTTGTAATGTGTCGAGCAGCTTTTTATTTTTTAAAAATTCAATCGCCGCAGCACCGTAAGGGGCTAATTTTGGATCAGCTAAGGCAATATGCTTAAAACTCCCTTTGCTTAGTATTTCACCTTGAGCATCGATATAATTCGGCATACTCGACCATAAAACCAATTTCCCCAACGCGTAAGTAAAACGGCTATCCGCTATGATAAGTCCTGCTGCCTTTAATTTCGCTGCGCTTTTATCATCAGCCGCTAAAAACACCTCAAACGGTGCGCCGTTTTCAAGTTGTGAGACAAATTTTCCTGACGAACCAAATGAGAGTTGCGCAGTGTGTCCAGTGGCTTTTTTAAATTCAGCAGCGATTTCGGTCATTGGTTTAGTAAAATTTGACGCAACAGCTACAAGCGTTGTTTCGGCATAACTTGATAAAGAAATGGCAAATAGACCGAATGCTAATAATGATTTCATTGTTTTAAACATCATGATTCACTCCTACGTTAAATACAAAAAATATGATCAGTTACAATGAACTTAAAAATACGATTAAATCCATTCTTTCTCGATTATCAAAACCAATATGAAAATCTTGGTCATAAAAATCTAATACATTAGCCATTCCGTTGTAATCAATCCTCAGCGCGAATATAACGGAGAGAACCACACTGGTCGCGGCACCATTGTTACGCAAACCTAACCGTAACTGGTGTTAAATTAGTGCCAGAAGTTGGGTCTTTATATTGCTTGGTAAGCTAGCTATATGACATAAGCTTATTATTTGTTCGAGCTTAGCTGGGCCGCCAAAAAAGCTTAACTTGCTAGCAGTGTAGCTGCTTTGTCTAATCTATCATTAATTGCTTGCCAATTGGCGGTGCGAGGCGGTTGTTCGACTAAAATCATCGTTAACTGGAGCGCGTCGGCGTGTCTTAATGCAGCATAAAGTGCACGGGCGTAGTGTTCAGCCGTGGTCGGCATGGTGATAATCTGCACTGCGGCGCAGGATGGCTGTGACTGATAAGCCAATAAGCCTAATTGCTGCCCTAAGGCTAGGTATTTTTCAATAGTAGCGGGTAAGTTTTCTTGGCTACATAGATAGGTTGGGGTGCGGGGGGCGTAGTGAACAGCCATCATGCCAGGTGCTCGCGGACTTAAATGCGTTGCCTGAAGTATGTCCGTGTGCAAAAACTGGGCAAGTTCTTCAGTGCTAATATGACCGGGTCTAAGCAAGCTCGGCTGAGCACCGCTTAAGTCCAAAATGGTTGATTCTAAGCCAACCTGACACGTGCCACCATCTAAAATTAACGCAAGTTTATCCCCTAGTTCTTCTTCAACATGCAGTGCTTGCGTTGGGCTAATGCGGCAATAACGGTTTGCTGAAGGCGCAGCAATGCCGCCATCAAAATGCTGTAATAAGGCGAGAGCAACAGGATGATTGGGCATTCTTAAGGCAATAGTCGCTTGTCCACCCGTAACTTCTAAGGGAACGTGGTCGTGTTTTTTTAATACCAAGGTGAGGGGGCCTGGCCAAAACTGCTCAGCTAAGCGATACGCCGCGTCAGGTATCTGGAGTGCCCAATCGGCTAAGGCGGTCTGATGTTTTATATGGACGATTAACGGATGCTTAGCGGGGCGACCTTTTGCCGCAAAGATCTGTTGTACTGCCTGTGGATTAGCAGCATCAGCACCTAAGCCATAAACCGTTTCCGTGGGAAAGGCGACCAATTGCCCGTGTGCTAATTTCTCTACAGCAAGCGTGATAGCATTGGCTTGGCTTGCTGGAATAATGCGAGATGAAGAGGGTGTGCAAGCTGTCATGAGAAGAGCATAAAGGTGTTAATGTGATTAAGGATAAGTCGTATGAATAAGTGATGACACGCGGCTTGCAAGCAACACCACGCCCACACTTTAGAGCTTGAACTGTTTGCAGGACTAAAAAGGCGTTAGCTTTTTTAACCAAAGACTAACGCCCTTGGACGTCACCATGTTGTCCTAATAAATTTTACCTAAGCACTTAGGCGAGGAGAAGTCATCGTGCTTATTTTATGTTAAAGCAACGCATTCGCGTATAATTTGTGCAATTACAACCTTTCTTTAGGAAGCTAAATCATGTCAATGTCGGTAAGAAAAATCACCCATCCCGTTTTGGTTGGTCATGTCAAAGTCGGTGGTGGCGCACCGATTGTAGTCCAATCAATGACTAACACTGATACCGCCGATGTGGCGGGAACAGTTAAGCAAATCATCGAACTTGCAACAGCTGGATCAGAGCTGGTGCGTATTACTGTAAATTCAGAAGAGGCAGCCAGCGCGGTTGCCGAGATTCGTAATCAATTAATCCAACAAAATTGTGTTGTGCCAATCATTGGCGATTTTCATTTTAATGGTCATCGTTTGCTTGAGAAATATCCAGAATGTGCAGAAGCCTTAGATAAATATCGCATTAACCCAGGTAATGTTGGGCGCGGTAAAAGTCGTGATCCCCAATTTCAGCAAATGATTGAATTTGCTTGTCGCTACAATAAACCGGTCAGAATTGGTGTCAATGGGGGCAGTTTAGATCAAGCTGTGTTAATGCGTTTATTGGATGAAAATCGTGCGTTAGCAACACCTGAGCCCTTGGCAGCCATCACTCGTAAAGCGATTGTGATGTCTGCGCTAGAAAGTGCAGCAAAAGCTGAAGAGCTGGGTTTGGGACGGGATAAAATTATACTTTCTTGTAAAATCAGTAATGTACAAGAATTAATCGCCATTTATGAAGATTTAGCAAGTCGCTGTAATTATGCTTTGCATTTGGGCTTAACTGAAGCGGGCATGGGTTCAAAAGGCATTGTGTCGTCAGCGGCGGCTTTATCAGTGCTCATGCAGCAAGGTATTGGCGATACTATTCGCATTTCACTCACTCCAGAGCCAGGTGCCTCAAGAACACAAGAGGTCATTGTTGGACAAGAGATTCTGCAAACAATGGGCTTCCGTTCGTTTACCCCGATGGTGATTTCGTGTCCGGGCTGTGGACGCACCACTAGCGATTATTTTCAAAAATTAGCGATGGATATTCAAGGCTATTTACGCGATCAAATGCCAGTCTGGCGTGATCAATATCCAGGCGTAGAAGCCATGGAGGTTGCGGTGATGGGCTGTGTAGTCAATGGGCCAGGTGAAAGTAAAAGTGCCAATATTGGTATCAGTTTGCCAGGCACAGGTGAAGTCCCCGTAGCACCTGTTTATGAAGACGGAGAAAAAACGGTGACCTTAAAAGGCGATCATATTGCCGAAGAATTTCAAGCCATTGTTGAGCGTTACATTGAACGTCATTATGGTCAGCAAATAGATACGCCGCTGTAAACGCCCACAAAATAGTGCTCAAGCAATGACTTTTTCAGCAAAAGATTTTATTGAAACCGAAGAGGGCTTATTGTTTGCGTTAATTCCAGCCGCAGCTGAGCACAATAAGTTGCTGTGTTGTTTGCGTTATGTAAAAGAGCCCTTGCTCGGCTGGAAAAAATACCCTACGCAGCAAGCAAATAGTTTTTTACAGAACCATTACCCCAAGTATCTTTATTACTCAGCGCAGTTAGATGCACATGTACACGCAGTGCCTCGCGCCAACATCACTAAGCATTACCAACCTAAACCCAGTTTGCAGCGCTTATTACAGCGTGAGCCTTGCGATCAGGTGGAGGCTGATGTTCATACCTTGTGTGCATTATTGCAGGCAACAGGCATTGAATTATCCTTACTGGGCATTACAGGTTCAATTTTAGTAGGCGTGCATAATGCCGCGTCAGATATTGATTTAGTCTGTTACGGACGCGCTATTTTTCAGCAAGTCCGTACACAGGTTGCACACTTGATAGCTGAAGGGCGGTTGTCTGTGTTAAGTGCTCAAGATTGGCTAGACGCGTATGCGCGGCGCAGCTCAAGTTTATGCTTATCAGACTATATCTGGCATGAGCAGCGCAAAATTAATAAAGCACTCGTTAATAATAGAAAGTTTGATTTAAATCTATTGATTGAAAAGCCCCGTGACCTTGGCTTGGGCTATAAAAAAATACGCACAACATGTTTACAAGCACAGGTAATTAACGATGACTATGCGTTTGATAATCCAGCTGAATGGGTGATTGCTTCCGCCGAGGTGAGTGTAGTGATGTGTTTTACTGCAACGTATACAGGGCAAGCGCGTGCGGGTGAATGGATTGAAGTCGCGGGTGTAGTAGAAGAAAATGCGCAAGGCGACACGCGTATCGTTGTTGGCTCAACACGCGAAGCGGAAGGCGAGTACATTAAAGTGCTTCGTCATAAGTTATAAACGCTGTCTCGCCTTATTGCGTAGCCAAATGGTGGGCGTGCGTGAAAACTGTTAATTATTCCCTAAGCAAGTGACGCAGCGTTCAGCTTGATTTATTAATCCTTTAATTTACCTTAACTATTTAGCATGAGTAACGATTATAACGCCGCCGCAATTGAAGTATTAAGTGGCTTGGAGCCAGTACGTAAGCGTCCTGGAATGTATACTGACACCTCACGTCCTAATCATTTAGTGCAAGAAGTGGTTGATAATAGTGTTGATGAAGCCTTGGCAGGACATGCTGATTGCATCGACGTTATTTTATGTAAAGACGGTGCTGTACAGGTACTTGATAATGGCCGCGGGATGCCAGTGGATATTCATCCAGAACAAGGCATTCCAGGTGTTGAGGTGATTCTTACGCAATTACATGCAGGCGGTAAATTTTCTAATAAAAACTATCAGTTTTCAGGAGGATTGCATGGTGTTGGGGTGTCAGTGGTCAATGCCTTATCGGCTAAATTAGAGGTTGAAGTTAAGCGTAACGGCAAAGTCTTTCGTATGGAATTTGCTGATGGCGATAAGCAATTGGACTTACATGAAGTCGGCGTAGTGGGCAAAAAAAATACTGGCACCTCAGTTAAGTTTTGGCCAAATGAAAAATATTTTGATTCCAATAAAATATCGGTATCAAAATTAAAGCATAACTTACGCGCCAAAGCGGTACTGTGTTCGGGTTTAAAAATTAGCTTACAGGTCGAGCAAACGGAAGAAAGTTTTGTTTGGTATTACCAAGATGGCTTAAAAGAATATTTAGTAGATAACTTGGGCACATTAGACTTTGTTCCAGAGCAGCCTTTTTTAGGGCACTCAGAAGCCCCTCATGAAGCCGTAACCTGGGGCGTGGTCTGGACAGTTGAGAATGTCCAAGAAATGATCGCTGAAAGTTATGTAAATTTAGTGCCCACCGCGCAGGGTGGGACGCATGTAAATGGCTTGCGCGCAGGCTTGACCGAAGCCATTCGTGAATTTTGTGAGTTAAGAAATAGCCTGCCGCGTGGGGTAAAAATTGCGCCCGAAGATGTGTGGGAAAATTGTCATTACGTATTGTCCGTTAAATTAGCCGATCCACAGTTTTCAGGGCAAACCAAAGAGCGTTTAAGTTCACGCGAGTGTGTGACATTTATTTCAGGCGTAGTAAAAGACAGTTTTAGCTTATGGTTAAATCAGCATCCTGTTGAAGGCGAAAAAATAGCCGAAGTCATTATTTTTAGTGCCCAAAAACGGCTACGCTCGAATAAAAAAATCATCCGTAAAAAATTGACCACAGGCCCTGCATTGCCAGGCAAATTAGCCGATTGCTCGGCGCAAGATCTTAGTCGTACAGAATTATTTTTGGTGGAAGGTGATTCAGCAGGCGGCTCCGCGAAGCAAGCACGCGAGCGTGATTTTCAAGCGATTATGCCGTTGCGCGGTAAAATTTTAAACACCTGGGAAGTAGATTCCTCGCAAGTGATGGCATCGCAAGAGGTGCATGATATAGCCGTGGCATTAGGCATAGAGCCAGGCTCAGATGATTTACAGCATTTGCGTTATGGCAAGGTGTGTATTTTGGCGGATGCAGATTCGGATGGAAATCATATTGCAACCCTAATATGCGCCCTGTTTTATCAACATTTTAGAGCCTTAGTCACCGCAGGGCATGTGTTTGTAGCCATGCCTCCGTTATATCGAATAGATATAGGCAAACAAGTTTTTTATGCTTTAGACGAAGCTGAGCGTTTAGGCGTGTTGGATAGAATCAAAGCTGAAAAACTAAAAGGACAGGTTAATATTCAGCGTTTTAAAGGCTTAGGTGAAATGAATCCATCGCAACTGCGCGAAACCACCATGAATCCAGATACCCGACGTTTAGTGCAATTAACCATAGACGATAACGACGACACAACTATGCAGCTAGATTTATTATTAGCCAAAAAACGATCTCAAGATAGAAAAGCATGGCTGGAAAGTAAAGGCAATTTAGCGGATATTTTATAGTCAGATCTTATCCAATAACGTCTTTTTGCGCTCGTGTGCAGCGCCAAGCACCAATAGACGTGGTTAAGATTAATCAGGACACTTAGTCATAAGTGTATTCATGATTTTATTTTAATCCACGTTAAACCAAATTTCGCCAGATATTTTCTTAAGCGGTCGGCATCATTGGCAACGCTGCGCTGAGTACGAGAGATTGCAAATAAGGTGCGCCCCGCTTCTGATAGGCTACTACACTCTTGGCACACACGAATAACAGCGTGCAGTTGCAAGCGATCAAACAAGTCCAACTCCGCACTGTGTTCGGGTGTCAGCAAATTGTCCTGTGCGTTAGCTTGTGTTGTAGGTGGACGTTGCCACGTTGATGCCAGCCGTTCTATTTCATGGTTTACTTGGCTTACGCTAATACGCCCACCTTCAGCCAAGGTCGCAAGGCGTGTAATCGAGGCGACTAAATCCCGAAAATTACCCCGCCAATGCGCCTTAGGCGAGGTGGCATAGTCAAGATAGTGCTGTCTTGCTTCTTTGTTAAAACTGATGTTATGCCCCAATTCAATCGCTTGCTGAGTCAATAAATAATCGACATTGGGTTCGATATCTTCACGCCGCTGCGCTAGGCCTGGTAAGTGATACGTCCACAAATTAATCCGCGCCAACAAATCTTCTCGAAACTGTCCGTTTTCTACTTCAAGGCGTAAGTCATGATGTGTGCCCGCAATCAACTGAAAATTACTGCTGACTTCTTGGTCACTTCCCACTGGATAGAAGGTTTTTTCCTCGACGGCTTTCAATAACATGGCTTGTTCATCAAGACCTAATTCACCGATTTCATCTAAAAATAATACACCGTTTTCGGCACAGCGTAACAAACCCGCGCGCGCGTTTATTGCACCTGTAAACGCGCCTTTAACATGACCAAATAACGTTGATGCCGCACCATCACCGCGTAACGTGGCGCAATTAATTTCAACAAACGCCCCGGTAATCTGATGTCTTGCTTTTTTAAGTTCATAAACCCGTTTGGCCAAAAACGACTTACCTACACCTGTTGCCCCCATTAATAACATCGGTGCTTTAGAGCGCACCGCCACCTGTTCAACCTCGTTAATCAGTTGGTTGAATGCACTATTACGCGTGGAAATACCGGATTTAAGCAAGCTAATCGCGTCATCGTGTGCATGGGCAAACCGTTGAGCAATCGAATCGTATTGGCTCAAATCTAAATCAATCAAGGTGTACTTACCAGGCTTACCAGTATTCGCACGACTTGGCGGTGCAGTTTGTAACAGAATACCGGGGATATAGCGTGTTTCGACCATTAAAAACCAACAAATTTGTGCGACGTGGGTGCCCGTGGTTAGATGAATCCAGTAGTCTTCTTGCTCAGGTGCAAAGGGATAGCTATGGGCAAAATCAAACAATGCGGCATAGACTTCACCAAAATCCCACGGATCTTTAATGCAGACCTGATATGGAATAACCTCAGTTTCAGGTGAAACTGCGGCAATATCGGCTTGTATTAAGGTCAACAGTTTTTGGTAGTTACGGTCATACAACAGCACTAAACGCGAGATTAATAGTTCGTCATGACGAGTAATATCAACTGTCGGTCGCCAGCGTTCCCAACGCGCACTGGAAATACCGGCGTCCAACTGTGTCCCTAAAAAACCGATCACAATAATTTTTTTCATTAGCGAGAATTATAAAAGTTGATAGATATAGCTAAGCAATAATGAAGCGTAATGTAGAAGAAGCGTCATCACAATGCAGTAATTTAAAAATAGCATAATAATAAACAATACGTTACAGAAAAATAGCAACAAATAAAAGCTTTGGCATAGTTGTAGCTTTGGGTATAGCAGCGAGAGTTAGTATTACCAGATACCTTCGGCAAACCCATTCAATTTAGGACATTATATGAGCATAACAATCAACGGTTCGCAGGGCGAAGGCGGTGGACAAATTTTACGCACCGCGCTGAGTTTGTCGATGTGTACGGGACA
>CAJAQT010000020.1 GCA_903944165.1 uncultured Methylococcaceae bacterium
ACAGTTGACTAATGTTGCACCTGCAAACGGTGGCGCGTCTGGCCGTGGCAATAATATATCGATTGAAGACGTGCTATTTCACGCCAAAATGCTGGCTGGTGCTTTGGGCACTGATATGTCAATGCTTGGCTTTTCAGATCAACTCTCAGGCGGTTTAGGCGAAGGCGGCTTTTTTAGAATGTCTGCGCAAGCCGCTGAAAATGCCCGCTCAATTCGCCACGCCTTGGCTGATTTTTATCATCATGTGATTGATATTCATACGCTAAACCGCTATGGCTTTGTGTTTGATGTCAATGAACGTCCGTATTTAATCAATTTTTATGGCTCAATCTCTGCTTTAGAAGCAGAAAAACAAAAAACTAAAGCCGATGCTATGAATGCCGGCTTGATGATGGCGCAAGCAATTCAGCTTTTTAAAGATATGGGTGCGTCAAAAGAAATTATGGAGGCGTTTTTAAGCAAAAGTCTCATGATTGATGAAGACCAAGCCAAGCTTTACGCAAAAATCGTTGAAATGGCTGCACCTATGCCGCCAGGCATGGAAGGCGAGACAGGCGGTGAGCTGTCATGAGTCTATTTGATACGGTCAGTCAAAACGTTGCCTTGCAAAGCGGTAATTCTGTTTTGGGTGCATTGGGCGATAGCGTGGTTAATTCGGCTTTAAGTCGCTTTGTGCCCAGCGCGGTCAATCAGCAAGTCGGTAATGTAACACGCATTGGTGGCGACGTGGTAAACGGGGACTATTTAGGCGCAGGGCGGCATTTACTTAACACCGGCGTATTAGATGGCGTGTTAGGCGATTTGTCGGGCGTGGCTAAACAAGCGCTATTTTGGGCAACACCCACACCGATGTTCGGCGGTCTATCGCCTGCTGAGGCTAAAGCCATGCACCGACAATCAACCGGCGTGGCGTTTGCGCGTAAGAATCGGTTTTTGATTGAAGTCGGTAGTTTTTTGTATGGCGATATATCGGATCGCTTTAATTTGATGACTAGCGAATTGAGCTATTCGCCGTCTACCTTATCCGGTGATTATAAAAAAGCCGGTGCCGCTTCGGTGGATTCCGTGCAGTCCAGTGAGGCCGTTGAGCTGAGTATCACGACCTATGATGATGCGAATGGCTTTTTAAAAAATTGGTTTAACGATCACAGCAAAGCCGTAGCGCATGTCGATGGAACGCTGGGATTACCTTTTTTTTATGCGATACGCATTAAAGTTGTGCATTCATTTATTGAGTCAACTTTTGGCGCGTATGAGGATTTAGGGCTTTTTAGACCGCAAAACATGGAGTTGAGTTTGTCACGGCGCGAGGATGCTATGCAAGAACTCACGATGACATTTAAACAATTAGACACGTTTATGAGACCTTAATCATGGCATTGCAACACGATACAGACGGGTTTTTAATTGGTGATAGCACGCAATTAAATGAACAGGTTGAGCTGTTAGAATCAATACGTGATGACATTAAGGCTATACGTGCCGCGCTAAATGGAATTTCTGCCAATGCGGTTGAAGCTATACCTACGCAACAAACGCCGGTAGCGGGAACGGCTCAAAACACGGTCACGAATAATGCACCGAATAACACCGTCATTAATCATTATGCCGGTGCTGTCAGTACCGTCAATCAGTCGCATAAAACCGAAAACCAAACTGGAGATTATTATGTTAATGAAAATAACGCGCAGTCTGATAGTGCTACTGTCAATCAGCTCAGTTCAAGCGAACGTAGAAAGCTTGCAGGCAGGCGGCGATTACGCGATAGCAAAGGGCGATTTATTGCAGGCAATCAGCCCAGCAGCCAAACCGCTACGGTTGAGCCCGTGGTTAGACTTCGAACAGACGATACCGAAAGAACCCTTCCCGCTGGGAATGCCGCAGGAGGACTTGCCAGCAACCGCGTATCAAGTCAATCATCAAACATTAGCGAGTCAGTAAGCGCTCCGCATTCTGAGTTATCTACAACACGGATTAATTCATCCAACAGAGCGGGCGATCATCACACAACAGCATTGACGCAAGCCCTAGAGCGCATGAGTCATGTTGTTGAAAACTTTGGTGAGTCGCAAAATCAGCACACTCGCACGTCATTACAAGCTAATCAGGCTAATCAACACGCCACGCTGAATGTCGGTGAGCAATCCTCAGCCCTGCATTCTGACAGTTCGATTGATAGTAATCACAACACACAAAACAGTAATACGCGCAATCAATCTGAACAAAATAGCACGGCAAAGCTTGAAAACAGGCTGGATAATGTTAATGACACGTTAGTTAATCAAGTCAGTAATAACCAACGCAACAGCACCAATGCGCCTACGCCACCCGTGCCACCTGTTGTTGATAGCACTGTCATTAATCAAAACGACAGTTCAAATAATCAAGATACCGCGCCACCTGCGCCGCCACGCGATCAGCGCGGCAGGTTTAATGCAAGGCAGAATCGTCAAGAGCCTGTTGCAGGGGTTAGGCAACGTGATAGTAATGGTCGTTTTATACGTGCTGATACACCAGGCGGAGAAGCGGGCTTTATTTCGCGTTTATCTGGCGGCATTGGTAAGCAACTTAAAACAGCAGATAATGGCATTGCGATAGATGAAAAAATTGATCCCATTATTTCAGCGGCAAAAGAACTTAAAGACCTTGCTGATCCTTTGTTGTCGGTAGGTAAGGTTGCGATTAAAGCAACGGCAGGCGGCATTAAGACCGTTGCAGGTGTAGTTAAAAAGCATCGTGATAATTCAAGAGATCAAACGAACGATACCGTACCACCCGTGCCACCGATTGTTGATAGCACTGTCATTAACCAAAACGACAGTTCAAACAGTACAAGCAACTCCGATACCGCGCCGCCTGCGCTCAATGTCGATCAGCTCAGTCAAAATTCAACGCCAGCGAGACAACGAAGAGAACGGCAACAACGGTCATCTAACCGTCCAGACTCAGCGACCGTTGAAGTTAATAGCGACAATACAACACACGCGGCTGATTACAATCTTTTGTCAAACAACACCCAAGCGACTGCGCCCAATAACGCCACGCTGAATAGTTCAAGTGAATCAGTCAACCAGGTAGCGCATCATCTTAATCAAAATAATCCGGTCGTTGAGCTTAATGCTCGCCTTGATAGCCCAACTCAAACAACAGCAACGGGTTATTCAGAAACATCGGTAAATAACGCCAACAGTAATCTATCCGATAATACGCTAAATGCGGTTGAAAATAACAATCCAACAGTCAGTAATCAAGCGCGTCATGATTCGACATCGACAAACACAAGCGTACTATCAGAATCGCTTAATCATGCAATTAACGCACCGGTCGTTACTGCTCAACACACGTCAACAACTGGCATAAACGCGCAAGTTCCCGTTCCTGTTGTTATTGTCGATGACCAAAGTGTTAAGACATCAAACCACAATCCGCTTGATAATCAAACTACACAAACGATTAATCAGCCCGCTACTATCACAGCGCAAAATCAATCAGCAACACACAATAATTACACTGAAAATGACAGTGCAACCGTCAATTCTGCGCGTACCGAGTTAAGCGCTACGCCGGTTAATCCGCTTAGCGATAACCTTGCTCAGTCTTTCAACGATACCCGCACACTTATCAATCCGTCTACTACGGCTAATTATCATGCAGCCTCAACAACCGTCAATGAGCATCCAACTGCTACCGTCAATCTGGCAGAACATCATGAATTTAATACGGATTCAAGCGAAAACCATCCAACGCTTAACCATACGCTCACTAGCGATAGCGCACAGCAAGCTATTGATGCCCGTG
>CAJAQT010000021.1 GCA_903944165.1 uncultured Methylococcaceae bacterium
CGTGTCTTATCTGCACTGAATGCTACGCAACAGCAACGCCTGAAATTATTAGATGCCTGTTTAGCAAATGCTAATGACGTAATTATTATTACTGAAGCCGAGCCTATTGATTTTCCTGGTCCAAAAATTGTTTATGTTAACCAAGCGTTCGAAAAGTCAACAGGTTACAGTGCAGCAGAAGCGATTGGTCAAACCCCAAGAATGTTACAAGGGAAAAAAACTGATCGAGCTGTGCTTGATAGCATTCGGTATGCCTTAAAAAATTGGCAGCCAATTCGTTGTGAAATCTGCAATTACACCAAAAATGGTGAAGAATTTTGGATGGAACTGGATATTACCCCCATTGCTGATGAAAACGGCTGGTATACCCATTGGATTTCTATTCAGCGTGACGTAACCGAAAGAATCTCTATGCAACGGCAGTATTATGCTTTGATGCAGCATCATCAAATGATTTTAGATAATCTGCCCGCGTTAATTGGTTATTGGGATAAACACCTGTGCAATGTGTTTGCCAATAATGCTTATCAACGTTGGTTTGGCTTAGCACCAGAAGCGCTAAAGGGCTTGTCATTTAACGCCTGTTTGGGTGAAGAAATTTATCAACGTAATCAGGGGTATATTGAAGGCGTGTTAAGCGGTAAGTTACAGCGTTTTGAACAAATTCTGCCTTATAACGATAACAAGGAATTACGGTATACCTTAACGGAATATATTCCTCACTATATTGATAACGAGGTGGTGGGTTTTTATGTGGTTGCTTTTGATATTTCTGATTTAAAACACATCGAAGCAGAAAATCAAGCCAATGAAGATAAATTGCAAAAACTCTTTGATTTATCTCCCTTGGGAATTGGCTTAGTTACTATGGAAGGGCATTTTATTGAAGTTAATCATGCGTTTGAACGTATTTGTGGGTATTCAAAAGAAGAATTAAATCACTTAGCGTATTGGGATTTAACACCTAGTAAATATGCAGCACAAGAGGTTGTGCAACGGGAAGAATTAAATACCACGGGTAAGTATGGCCCTTACGAAAAAGAATATATTCAAAAGTCAGGGGCAATTATTCCTGTGGTACTCAACGGTGTAAAAATTTTGGGTGCTGATGGGCAAGCGTATATTTGGTCAATTATTGAAGACATTAGTCAGCGTAAACATAACGAATTAAACTTACTCAAAGCAAAACATGCTGCGGAACTGTTAGCGCATTCAAAAGCAGAGTTTTTGGCTAATATGTCACATGAAATACGCACTCCCATGAACGCTATTATGGGTTTATCTGCGTTAGCGCTTAATAAAACCTTAACTGACGAGGTACGAGATTATGTAGAAAAAATCAGTCATGCTTCCGAAGGTTTATTAACTATCCTTAATGATATTTTAGATTTTTCAAAGTTAGAAGCAGGGGGTATAACTTTAGAATACAACGTGTTTAATGTTGATGTTTTATTAACGCGTATGCAGCATTTATTTGCCCCTTCAGCACATGAAAAAGGCTTAAGTTTTATTACTCAAAAAGACGCGCAGGTGCCTGACTTTTTACTGGGTGATGAGTTACGCTTACAGCAAGTTTTGGTTAATTTAATAGGTAATGCTATTAAATTTACTTTACAGGGTAGTGTGTCATTACAGGTTTCATTGCTTAATAAAGACGACACCGAAGCACTGGTTCGCTTTAGTGTGAGCGATACGGGGATAGGCATTTCTGAGGGGGCTATCGACAAATTATTTAACCCCTTTAGCCAAGCCGACACCAGCACCACGCGTAACTTTGGTGGCACCGGTTTAGGCTTATCCATTAGTGATAAATTAGTCCAATTAATGCAGGGTGAATTTAATGTAACCAGCACGATAGGCAAAGGGTCAACGTTTAGCATTATCATGCCCTTAGGCATTGATGCGTCAGCTGAAACAAGAATCATCGCGCCACAATTTGTCAAAACGGTAAGCGGCGGGTTAACCACAAGCTTACAAGAAAGTGCTAAACCTATCAGCGGCAGCCATATTTTAGTGGTGGAAGATTACGACTTAAATCAGCAAGTCATCACCGAATATTTAGAGCTTTCAGGCATGACGGTAGACGTGGCAAATAATGGTAAAGAAGCACTCAGCATGTTGGCAACAACGCATTACGATGCAGTATTAATGGATGTGCAAATGCCTGTAATGGGCGGTATTGAAGCCACCACCTTACTACGTCAACAAGCACACTTTGCAAATTTACCCGTCATTGCCTTAACAGGCGGTGTAACGCAAGAAGAACGCGCTCAATGTTATGCCAGTGGCATGAATGCCTTTGTTAATAAACCCATTAAAATGCAAGAATTGTTAAGCGTATTAAAAGACTATTTGTAATACCGGCATTCGTCTATCAACCCTACATACTAAGCATAGGTCTCTACATAGCTTTTGACCCTAATTAAAACAATTAGTTACAATGATACTCAGCCCCTCTCCTGTTGGAGAGGGGTGAGGAGAATAAAATCAAGCAGTTAGACTTCCCCCTTTGAAAAAGGGGGATTGAGGGGGATTTATCTAAACCCAAAAATAACAAGCACAAACCAGCCTAGAAAATTCAGCAGCCTTATTTAACAGCTTAATGAGGTGGTGGAGTTTAATATAAAATCCCCCCTAACCCCCCTTTTTTAAAGGGGAAAGTCTATGCTTACA
>CAJAQT010000022.1 GCA_903944165.1 uncultured Methylococcaceae bacterium
AAGCCAAAGGCCAGCGCATCGTTTTCGCCATATTCATGCAATAAGCCAGTGGGTTTATAAATCATGGTTACGCCGTCGTTATAAGGTTTGCAATTGGACTCCAACTGTCCTGCCACGCACACCCTTACCCGCACCGAATAATCCGTTAAGCTCGCCCCATCTAGGGTACATAACGCCTCAAGGTTAGCTTGACTGCGTAAGCACAACTCACCCGCTACCGGCTTTTCTTTCGACACCCATTCCCAGACACGAAACACACTATTGCTTAACACGCGCAATAATGGCGCACCCGTAGCACTCAAGGATACATTGGCAAAGAGATGGCTTTTTCCCGCTTCAGGCTCGGTAAGCGGCGTGTAATCAGTAATGGCATACTCTGGAGAATTATCAGCTCGATATTCCTTACCCCACGCATGGGCATCCTGCGGAATAAAGCTACGTTCAACTACGGTGACAGAGGCAGAATCAGTGCTGCGCATGCCTCCGTACAAGACTTTACGCAAGGCATCAATACGTGCTGTCGTCACATAATTTAAAAAATCACCACTCCATGCCCCAGTACATTTTTTGGTTAACGTTACCGCACCTGGCGCAAAATAACCGTCGCTGTCGCTGTATGAATAGCAGCGATGGGAATCAAAATAACCGTAGTAATCAATGTTAGGTTGATAGCCCACATCAATTACACCGTCAGCGTTTAAATCAGAGGCATCGTTGTACGCCTCAGTGTACAGCGTATGATCGCGCCCTAAGGTTAGCATCACAATAGGCGACACATTTGCACTCACAAACAAGGGTACTTGTGCAATGCCCGCGCAACTTAACTCTGCACTTAACACCAACAAACATCCTAACACGCTACTCCAGCACCTTATTTTTATGACCATACCAAAACCTATAGACCTTATATGCGCTTATTTAAAGCGGTTTACTAAGCAACGTTGACATGCAGGAAAAATAATAACCGTAGAGACGCGATTTATCGCGTCTATTTTGGCGCGGCTGTTTTACATCGCGCTGTTGCAATATAAAGACGCGATAAATCGCGTCTCTACAATAAATATCTTAATTAGCACGATGCTACGTAATGTGTATACGGGGTAACCAAAGTGTAACGGTAGTGCCTTTGGCTGGTTCGCTGCTGATATTAAGTGAGCCTTTATGCAATAAGATAATACTTTGCACGATACTCATGCCTAAGCCGATACCTAGTAACGTTCCTGAAGCATCGGCGCGATAAAAACGCTCACAGACGCGGCTAATTTCTTCTTGTGTCATGCCAATACCCTGATCGGTGATGCTAATGCCTAAGTGCTTGGCGTACTGTACGTTTTCTGATGTGGCGCTGTGCAGGGTGAGCGTGACGGGGCTGGGTGCTGCGGAATATTTATAAGCATTGCTCAACACATTATGGATGACTTTGTGTAATTTTTCTTGATCACCATAAAGCAATATATCTGTTATGGGTAAGTTTAGCTCAGGGGCGCTGCGTTGTTCAGGAAGCTTAAAATTAGCAAGGGCATTGTTAATGACTGTTTGTGCGCTAATACTTTCAAGCGTTAACTCTTGTTCGCCACGTGCTTCTAATGTAGCCAGATCGAGTAATTCAGTAAGAATGTCAGTCATCACTTTGGCTTGTTTGTAAATGATGCTTTGATAATCTTTCTGTTGCTTTTCAGTTAATGGAAATGCGTGCAAAATTTCTGCATAGCCATAAATACTTGATAATGGGGTGCGTAATTCATGTGCTGCGGTGGTGATAAATTCACTTTTCATCCGATCAACTTCAGTTTCGTAAGTGATGTCACGAAAATACAAAATACGCGCAATACTGCCCACAGTATTATCCATACCAATAATTTGTAACACGGTTGGTTTTGGCGTGAGTAAGACTAAGCTTATTGGTTTGATGACCTGGGTTAAGGCGTTGTACACACACTCGCTAAGCGGTATGTATTGTTCTGGAAAGGCGGCGCGTTGTTGCAGCAAGGTATCAAGGGTGTGTTCGGTTTCACCAAGCAAGGCAGTTGTTTCGATTCCTGTTATGGCGTAAAAAGCAGGATTGATGAAGGTAATAACGCCCGCAGAAGTCATGGCAATTAAGCCATCGGGGCTTAAGGTAAACACTGCATTAAGTTGCGCGTTTTGATCTTCCAAAGCATGGCTAGCAACTTGTAATTCAGCAGTTTTCTGATTAACAAGGCGTTGCACTATCGCGGTTCTGCCAGTGATAACAAGTAACAAAATTTGTAGTACCGACGCTAACATAAGCCCGGCCGACCCCACTAAAGGTACCGTCCATTGGCGATTTTTTTGTAAATAAGCGGCCGTAGGCGAGGCGGTAAGCAGCCAATGTCGATTTGCTACAGTGAGCGTTTGTTGCCATGCCCAGTCACTATCACTGCTATGGCGAGTGGCATCAGAGGTATATAAAAGCGCGCGCTCCTTGGGTGCCTCAGTATCAACAATTTCAAATAAAATATCTGGATTTTGTACGGCGCTAATCGCGATACTAACCATCTCGTCCACTTTGATCACAGCAACGGCAAAACCAATTAAGGGGGCGAAAGTGGCGATTTTATTTGCGTTTGTTTCACGTTGAAAAATAGGGTTTAAAATCAACACGCCTATGCGTTTTTGCTGCTCTTGAACTAACTGAATGGGAGCAGTCATGGCGGGTGCGCGGGTGTTAATGGCGTGCTGAATTGCCGCATGACGTATCGGCTCAGAGTGAATGTCGTAGCCCACGGCGGCTTTATTGCTGGTAAGCGGTGCAATGAAGCCCACGGGGACATAGCTTGGGCGTGGTTGGGCGCGAACCAATTGTCCTTGGGCGTTGCGTTCTTTAATTTCAAAGTGCCCAGATTCATTAATTTTAGCCATTTTAGCTTCAAAATCTTGACGCTCAGATAACAGCACATAAGGGTTCATACTCAGTGCAAAAATATCAGGATTATCGTGTAGGGTTATCGAGGTAAAGTAATCAAAGGTGGTGAAATTTAGGTTGGGCGTGACTTCCACTAAGCGTCGTAAGGACGCTAAGATTGTTTTATGCGCAACAAAGCGTCGATCTAAGCGGGTGCTAAGATTTTCGCCATAGTCTTTGATTGTGTCATGTAATTTAGTCGTTTCCCACATTGAGGCAATAAACACGGCGCCACTTACCAAGCTTAACACGACCAGCATGGGCAAACTAAGCGTTAAGAGGCGACCTCGCCACAGGGCGGTTCGCCAATTAAAGAAAGTAAGGCAAA
The DNA here is from genome assembly GCA_903944165.1 of uncultured Methylococcaceae bacterium. Classification (GTDB taxonomy): domain Bacteria; phylum Pseudomonadota; class Gammaproteobacteria; order Methylococcales; family Methylomonadaceae; genus Methylovulum. The sequence continues at coordinate 3,255 of CAJAQT010000022.1, forward strand.
GCGGTAACATAACTAACACACCCAGTGCATCGCCAAGCCACCAATGCAACCAGCCCGACATAAGCTCATTAGCATTAATAATATGTGCCGCATAAAGCGAACTATTACTTATCGTGGCCGAAATTAAACACGCTACCGGACCCGCTAAACCCAAACACAGTAAAATATCGCGATCATCCGTGAGGGAGTGCCAGCCTTTATGAATGACTCGTTTAATTAACCAACTGCCCGTGAACGCCTGTAAAGCACTGCCACTAGCCATCCCTATAGCCACTATAATATCGGTGGTATTTAGCGGGTGATGAGTGTTGGCAACCCATAGTTCTAGTAAAAACGAACTAAACCAGATGCTGGACCAATAATGTTTGCCGTGTAATAACACCGCCATTGCAAAACCTGCGGCTGGAAACACTGGGCTGGCATAACCAGGTGGAATGGCAAGACTAATTCCTAATATTCCTAGTAGCCAATACGTACCCGAAGAAAGGCACCATTTAATACCCCATGCTACTTTATTGCGACGGTTCATAATTTTTTCTAAAAAAGGTTAGCAATGGACATGAAATAAAGTGAGCATACGGCGCGAATCTGCCGCACTTACACAAGCACAACTTGTTTCGTGCGGGGGGGGGGGGTAGAAAAAATCAAGCTTACTCATATTTTTATTATCACTACATTGAGTTATGTTGAGCATAGTTTACCGTTACGAAAAAAAGTTACCTAGATTTTTTAAAGCCATAAATATAGTAATGTAATAAGTTAAGTCGACTTAATATTTCTACCATTAAGGTTTCCATTACGGCACTTTTTTTAGTGATTTTATGGTGCTGTCCTAAGCGACGCAAATAACTGTAAGTGGGCAAGGTGTTTTTAGTAATATTCTGCGCTAGCGTTAAGCTGAAGTCTGTATCCTGAGCCAGTTGCTGATAATCGCTATGACAGAATTGTAAATTACAGCGACCATAAAAGCCCCAAGGATTTAACGTTATTTTAGTGAATGGTTGCAAGCCTGCACTGCTAACAAAATCTGATAAAGCTAAGTATCCACCTGGCTTGAGAACGCGATACGCTTCTTGAAAAAAGCGTGTTCGGTCAGGAAAATGAAAAATACACTCCACCGCCAACACCACATCAAAACTATTGTCAGGAAAAGGCAGTTCACAGGCGTTACCTTGTTGAAAGTGTAAAGTATTGTGTGGATGTGCAGTAACGGTATCTCGGGCACGTTCTAGCTGTCGCTCATCTAAGTTTAAGCCCACTAAATCCATACGAATAAATTGCTCATTGATTTGTGCAAGCGTGCCACCAAAACCACAGCCCACATCTAGTACGTGTAAGCCGTGCGTAATATGCCCAGCTAAACACACTTGTTGGCTAAGATTTTCTGTAGCGAGTGCAAAATCTTCAGTGCTTAATGTGGCGGTGCTAGGATTTTCCCAATACCCCCAATGCACATGTTTACCAAAACTTTTGGTCACTGCGTCATTGCCGTCTTTAAGTAAGGTGAGTAAAAAATCAAAATAAGGTAAATTAACCGCAGGCGTGGTGCTGGGTTGCTGGGTGTCTGAGTTAGCAAAGGGTTTCATTAGGTCATCCAAAAATAAGGTAAAAAAGCTAAATAGCCCGCCCTCTTTGTTTAAAGAGAACAACATGCTTAGGGTGTAGTTTTTAGCAGACGGACTGAATTTTTACAAAAAAAATACGGGTTATGACTAGGTTTTAACACAAATAGCGTTAGTTTACGTATTTAAGGTGACAGTTTTTAGTCATTCATCACTTAGTGTTAAAAATTAGGCTTCGGCTGTGCACAGCCAATCATGTAGCATTGCGATAACACCATTTTTTTAATTATTTAAAGAGCATCTACTTATGATGAAGTTTTTTTTAGGGCTGGTCTTGTGCGTGTCAGCAGCGGTTCATGCTGAGGTTTTTACTTGGCAAGATCTGCGTGGGCGACAGCATTATTCAGATCAAGCTGATATTAAGGCTAAGCCGCTGGATATTAAGCCTGGTTTTGGTTATCAACAGGTTAAAACGGTTTTTGATGGTGACACACTGGTCTTGGCTGATGGTCAAAAAGTACGGTTATTGGGCATTAACACTCCTGAAGTCCAGCATAGAAATCAACAAGAGGAAGCGGGTGCTGAAGCGGCTAAGCAATGGTTGCTTGCTCATACTCAGAATACGCGTGTGCGTTTAGAACACGGTGCGGAACGCCTAGATAAATACAATCGTCTGTTGGCGCATGTGTTTACCGAAAAAAATGAGCATCTTAATTTGCAATTAGTGGCAGAAGGTTTGGCTACGGTGGTTATTTATCCCACCAATTTATTGTATGTAACTGAATTAACCGCCGCAGAAGATAAAGCAAGGCTTGCTAATAAAGGGCTGTGGGGACGTGCTGAGTATGCACCCGTGCAGGTAATTCAAGTAAGCCCTAAAGATTATGCCACGCGGCAATGGTTGCGGTTGCAGGCGCACGTCACTGATATTCGATTTACAAAAAAATATGTTTATTTAGAGTTAAGCCCCGATTTTGATTTGCGTATAGAAAAACAATGGCTCAGTCTTTTCCCCGACCTTGCGAGCTATCAACATAAAAAGCTTGAGGCGCGAGGCTGGATTAATCATCGAAAGGGGCATCAATCCATGCTAATTCGTCATCCCAGTGCGTTAAGCTTTGTGCAATAGCGTACGCAACACCTTGAGCAGGTGTAGTCGGTACGAATTCATTCGCACAGCGTGCTACTTCTAATCTTGCTTATCCTGAGCGATTGTTTTTTAATACCTCCGCTAATGCGTGTGCTAACAAGTTGACTTATAATGCCGCGTGGAGAGCAAGCACCAACAGTAGGCGCTTTAAGCAAAGCGTGCTCTCCTGCTGTGTTCAGTCGAAGCCTGTCATGAGCCAGTCGAATGCGGTGGGCGGTTGCCGCTCATGACTTACCACGAACGGCTTAAGCTCATGCTGTCCCGTGTTAAGTGGGTAGCCTGTTCAGTCTTAAGTGATTAGCTGTTTTTATGATTTCAACCAAGAGAGTTACTATGAAAAAAATTACATTGATTACCATCGCCGCTGTATCCTTTTTTGCTGTGGGGCAGGTTTTTGCTCATGGCCCTGTGCGTCAAAAAGCAGAAGAAGATATTACTATCAATGCTCCTGCTGAAAAAGTGTGGGCAATTATCAAAAATTACGATGATATGTCGTGGTTACCCAGCGTAAAAAGTACCACAGCTGATAAAGGCAATAAAAAAGGCTCGTTGCGCGTGTTGACATTGCAAAACGGCGGCACAATTACTGAAGAATTGAAAAAGTATGATGAGCAAAAAATGACGTATGCTTACAAAATCACCGATATGAGTATTGCTAAAACCATTACTCATTCAGGTGCAGAAGAGCAAGTGCCTGTGTTACCAGTGGATAATTATGCGGCGTCAATTGAGGTAGAAGCCAACGGCGCAACCTCGGTTGTGGCGTGGAAGTCTGCTTATTATCGTGCATACATGAATAATAATCCGCCTGAAGAAATGAATGAAGAAGCGGCTAATACGGCAGTAACGGGCGTTCTAAAATCAGGTTTAGCCAATTTAAAAGCTTTGGCAGAAAAATAATAATATGCGTTATTTTTTTAGCAATGGTTTCGTGGCAGTGTGGCTCATCGCACTGTCTACGTGCCAGGTGTGGGCTGCACCCTTTGCCTGTATCAGTAATCAATTAAGTGACAGTGTGTCGATTATTGATACGCCTACGCAGCAGGTTATTCGTACTGTTCCTGTTACCGGTAAACCTGCTGGCGTGGCAATGGCAAGAGATGGCAAGTTTTGCTATATCAGCACACCAGAAGCACAGGGTTTTGCTGTGTTGGACATGCAGACGTATCAAGTTATTCGGCACGTAGCAGTGAGTGATGGTGCTTTAGGCATTGCGCTCAGCCCCAATCAACAGTTTATTTTTGTGGCAGATTGGTATCACAATACTGTCTCTATGCTTAACGCTAAAGACTTTACACTGTTAAAAACCATTACGGTAGGGCAGTCACCCTCAGGTTTAGTGGTAAGTCCTGATAGCCATTGGTTATATGTCGCTAATCGCTTAAGCAATTCGGTGTCAAAAATAGCCTTAGCTGATTTTAGCGTGGACAGTACGGTTACTGTGGGTGCGCATCCGTTTGGATTAAGTCTTGATGGTCGGGGTGAACGTCTTTATGTGGTCAATGTGGAAAGTGATGATGTCAGCGTGGTCACAACGCAAACCATGCAAAACATCGCCACTATTCCTGTAAGTATGTTGCCTTATGCCGCCACACTGGCCTTAAACGATGAGCGTTTATTGGTGACTAATCAGGAAGATAATAGCGTTTCTGTTATTGATACTGTCACCCTTAAGGAGCTGACACGATTAACAGTGGGCGAGCGACCTGAAGGTATCAGTACCCATCCCGATGATCGACTGGTGTATGTTGCTAATTGGTTTGAGGGCACTGTTTCAGTTCTTGATGCAAAAACCTTGCGTGTTGTGAATACCATTAAAACAGGGGAGGGCAGTCGTGCCTTTGGACAGTTTATTTCTACTCATTAATAACAGGAGTTAACATGGCTGAAACAGTCGATGAATTAACAATCAGTTACCTAGACGGCGATATTGAAACCGTTAAGGAGCTTGATAAAAAAGTCCTTACAAAAGGCGCGTGGGCAACAGTGATTTACCGTTATCAAGATTGGAATCGTAGCAAAGAAGAATATGGTCCAGATAAATACACTATTCGTCGTTATCAAAAACGCAATGGTGAGTATCAACAAAAATCAAAATTTAATATTTCAAGTAAAGATCAGGCGCAAAATATTATTGCAGCTTTGCAAGATTGGCTAGAGCAGTAAGTTACTTGATGTTAAGTCATAAATATCATCATTTCGGCATGGCTTGCCTGAATAATGAGTAATTTATCGTTCAAATTTAAGTAGAAAAGCTTTAGCTTTTTTACTTGTTATGACGCTAATTGCTAAATCATGGTTCAATCATTCGATCAACTCATGGTTCACCACGAACGGCTTAAGCTGAATTCATATAATAACTTTTAACGGTGTCTCGCGTTAAGTTAGTAGCCTAAATAATTAAGCCGTTTTCTTATTTCTCCTGCCCATTATTAAGTTCATGACATTAATTGATTCACGCGATGATGTACAAAAAAAATTTAAAGCGGCGGCGTTGGAATATCATGAATTTCCCGTGCCTGGCAAAATTAGTGTTATGCCTACCAAGCAGCTTGCTAATCAACGTGATCTTGCCTTGGCGTATTCACCAGGAGTTGCCGCTACCTGCGAGGCTATTGTTGCCAATCCTGAAGAAGTCTCAAAATATACGGCACGCGCTAATTTGGTGGCGGTGATTACCAATGGCACGGCGGTGTTAGGCTTGGGCAATATTGGTCCATTGGCAGCTAAGCCGGTAATGGAAGGCAAGGCCGTGTTGTTTAAAAAATTTGCGGGTATCGATGTCTTTGATATTGAAATCAATGAAACCGATCCAGATAAATTATGTGACATTATTGCTGCGTTAGAGCCTACGTTTGGGGGCATTAATTTAGAAGACATCAAAGCACCTGAATGTTTTTACATTGAACGCAATTTACGAGAACGGATGACTATTCCCGTTTTTCATGATGATCAACATGGTACGGCGATTATTGTCGGTGCCGCCGTATTAAATGGCTTGCAGGTGGTGGGCAAAACCATGAGTGCCTGTAAGTTGGTGGTTTCTGGCGCAGGCGCAGCAGCCTTGGCCTGTTTAGATTTATTGGTGGATTTAGGTTTTCCAAAATCTAATATTTACGTCACTGATTTAGCGGGCGTTGTTTATCAGGGTCGTCAAGAACTCATGGATCCAGCTAAAGCACGATTTGCTCAGGTAACAATGGCGCGCACGTTAACGGACGTTATTGCCGATGCAGATATTTTTCTTGGCCTTTCTGCAGGTGGCGTATTGACGGGGGTAATGGTGGCAAGTATGGCGGCAAAACCGTTAATTTTTGCGTTAGCCAATCCAGTGCCAGAAATTTTGCCTGAAGCGGTAAAAGCGGTAAGGGCCGATGCGATTATTGCTACAGGACGTTCTGATTATCCCAATCAAGTCAATAATGTTTTATGTTTCCCTTATATTTTCCGAGGCGCGTTGGATTGTGGGGCAACAACTATAACCCGTGCTATGGAAATTGCGGCTGTTCATGCGTTAGCAAAATTAGCACAAGTTGAGCAGTCTGATATTGCCGCAACCGCGTATGGCAACGATTGCCTCTCGTTTGGCGCTAATTATTTAATTCCCTTACCCTTTGATCCACGCTTAATGAGTACCCTTGCACCTGCGGTGGCGCAAGCTGCGGCTGCCTCTGGTGTGGCACGTCGGCCTATTCAAGACATGACTGCCTATATTGAACGCTTGCAACAATTTGCTTATCACAGCGGCAGTGTTATGCAGCCTATTTTTCATCATGCGAAAAAAATTCCTGCCAGCGCTAAGCGGATTGTTTTTGCAGAAGGTGAAGATGAGCGCGTGTTGCGGGCGGTACAAATTATTGTCGATGAACAACTGGCGCATCCGTTATTAATTGGACGACCAGCAATTATTGAGCAACATCTTAAAACCTTAGGTTTACGCTTAGTGATGGAGGTAGATTTTCAGTGTATCGACCCTTTTTCAAATGCCTTGTATCCTGATTTTTGGCAGAGTTATTTAGCCGCCACGATTAGAAAAGGCGTGACCGAGCAATCAGCACAGTTAGAAATGCGGCGCAGACCAACGTTAATTGCCGCCATGTTGATTCATAAAGGCTTAGCTGACGGCATGATTTGCGGAACAATTGGCACTTATGCCTTGCATTTACATTATGTTGATCAGGTTTTGGGCAAACGTGCTGGCGTTAATGTCTATGCAGCAATGAATTGCTTGGTATTGCCCGATCGTCAATTGGTGCTGACCGATACGCATGTTAATGAAAACCCAACCGCACAGCAATTAACTGAAATCACCTTACTGGCTGCTGAGCAAATGCGTCTATTAGGTTTAGTGCCACGGGTGGGGTTATTATCTCATTCTCATTTTGGCTCTAGTCAAAGTGACTCAGCGCAAAAAATGCGTGCAACCTTGGCACTGTTGCATACCCTAGCCCCTGAGTTGGAAGTGGAAGGTGAGTTGCATGGCGATTGTGCGGTAGATTTTGTGCGTTTAAAAAAATCCATGCCCAATACATCGCTTACTGAAAGTGCTAATTTATTAGTATTGCCAACGCTTGATGCAGCCAATATCGCTTATAACTTATTGAAAGTGACTGCAGGCAATGGTGTTTCAATAGGTCCCATTTTATTAGGCTGCGCTAAACCAGTACAAATTGTCGCGGCATCGGCAACGGTGCGACGAATTGTTAATATGACTGCGTTATGTGTTGTTGATGGTGTCTTAGGGCAAGATTCTTAGCGTAAAATTAAGGTTTAACCACCTTACCTTAACTACGGAACGCCAGTAGAAGGCGTGTATTAAGGCATTGAAAGAAGTATGAAAAACGTCCTCAACACTGCACGTTTTTTAAATCTTTGATGTTAAATTATCTGGGAGAGACTGCTCTTATAGTCTCTATTGCTTATTGCTTGGAGTAAAAAAGCTTCAGCTTTTTTTCGTGTGAGTACAGTAATAGCTGAATAGACTGTGAAGGTATTGGCATCAGTGTTAACTGTCATTGTCATAATGAAACATGCTGTAGCCTGAATAGTTTCACTTATTTTTATAGCGCATCGACAAAAGGAAACATAATCAATGAAAACTGTACTGATTACTGGTGCAAATCGTGGTTTGGGCTTGGCGTTTTGCCAATATTATCTGGCTGAAAATTGGCATGTAGTGGCGTGTTGTCGACACCCTGACTCAAGCACGGCCTTGCTTGCCTTGGCAGAAGCCTCGCCACACTTGCGTATCGAAGCGCTTGAGGTGACTGATTTTGCGCAGATAGATGCTTTGGGAGCAAAACTAAGCGGCATACCTATTGATATACTCATCAATAATGCGGGTATTTATCCAGATACTGCCAGCAATGCTTTGGGACACGTTGATTACGCTGCATGGCAGCAGGCTTTTTTGGTCAATACGCTGGCACCCGTCAAGTTAACAGAAACAATGTTGGCTTCGCTTCATCTAGGACGTGACAAGCTGATTGTCTGTATTAGCAGTTTAATGGGCAGCATTACCGATAATACATCGGGCGGCAGTAGTTATTATCGCAGTAGTAAAGCGGCGTTAAATGCGGTGATGAAAAATTTATCCTTGAGCTTACAAAAAGACGCAGTGGGCGTGTTGATACTTCATCCAGGTTGGGTCAAAACCGATATGGGCGGCGCAAATGCACTGATTGACGCGGATGTGAGTGTGCGCGGTATGGGTCAAGTAATCAAAGAGTTTACGTTAACGCAATCGGGTCAGTTTATTAACTATGATGGCAAAATTTTACCGTGGTAAATTTATGATTAAAATAATCAATGCAGTGCTGTTGTCTGTTAGTTCATCTATGGGCGTTGCAGCGGTCAGTATCCCTGAGACATTGCTGCCACCGTTAGGGCATCATCAAACCCTGAGGGCACATGCCAAAGGTGATCAGATTTATCTGTGCAACACGGTTAACAAGGCTTATCACTGGACGATTCAAGCCCCTGATGCACTGTTATTGGATGAGCACGGTGAGCGTATTGGTAAACATTATCAAGGGCCTATTTGGGAGTATCACGAAGGTAGTCAGGTGCAAGGTAAGATTTTGCAGCGTCAAACAGTCACCCCAAATGATTTGAGTTGGCTGTTGGTGGAGATTATTCATCATCGTGGACACAGTGATTTTAGTCATACGCGGTTTATTAATCGGATTAATACACAGGCAGGATTGCCGCCCGTAACGGGCTGTGACAGTAATCATCTGGGCGCAGAAAAAAGAGTGCCTTATCAGGCAGATTATATTTTTTACACGACCGATTAAACTGTATCGCACATGACTGAGCAGGCGTTGCGTGATCTTGCCGAGCAGATTAAATCATGGGGAACTGCCTTAGGATTTCAGCAAGTGGGCATTACGGATACTGATTTGTCGGAGGCCGAAGAGCATTTACATTCGTGGTTAGCGCAAGGTTTTCATGGTGACATGCAGTATATGTCTCAGCATGGCTTAAAGCGCTCACGACCTGATTTATTGCACGAAGGTACGTTACGGATTATTTCTGTCCGCTTGGATTATTACCCTGAAGCACAGAAGACCACGCAGCAGGTGCTGACCGAACCCACGGCCGCCTTTATCTCCCGTTATGCCTTAGGACGTGATTACCATAAACTAATGCGTAAACGCTTACAGAAGCTTATTGATCGCATCACCGCAGCGTTGCCAGCGGCTTCTCACGAGGCATTATCTATGCGTGCTTGGGTTGATAGCGCGCCAGTGTTAGAAAAAGCAATTGCCCAAAAAGCAGGCTTAGGGTGGCTTGGTAAGCATTCAAATGTGATTAATCGGCAAGCGGGGTCGTGGTTTTTTTTAGGCGAAATATACATCAATTTACCCTTACCTATTGATGCTCCAGCCACTGCGCATTGTGGTGAATGCTCCGCCTGTTTAACTATTTGTCCAACTCAAGCCATTGTTGCACCCTATCAGGTTGATGCGCGACGCTGTGTTTCGTATCTCACTATAGAGTTGCAGGGCGCAATTCCAGAACCCTTGCGACCGTTAATTGGTAATCGAATTTATGGCTGTGACGATTGTCAATTGATTTGCCCGTGGAATCGTTTTGCAAAATTAACGGCGGAAGCAGATTTTAAACCACGCCATCAATTGGATGCTCAACATCTATTAACGGTGTTTAGTTGGGATGAAGAAAAGTTTTTAGCTGCGACCGAAGGTTCGGCGATTCGGCGCATTGGGTATCAACGTTGGCTGCGGAATTGTGCTGTAGCCTTAGGTAATGCACCCTATTCAGCTGAGATTATCCGTCAGCTAACAGCCCGTTTAGTGTATCCATCAGCGTTAGTGCAAGAACATGTGCATTGGGCGCTTACGCAGCAGCGTACCAAAATGAATGCGTAAGCTTATTTTATCATTCAGGCCTCGCTGTTGAGGGGTGGGGTTCGACATATTGCGAGGCGCGCTACAGGCAAAATAAGCGTTATCGTAGCTTTGTCTATGTATTGCGACAATTCGTCGCATTTTAAACACATGCTTAGCTCGTTAAACTTGTTTTTAACATTTAACAGCTATAGTCGTGCTAAGCATCTTTTGCTGAGTGCAGTTTAGTCACTGGCTGCCTGTGTTAGCAGCGTTAAATTAAGTTCACGAGTATTTTTAAGTGCGTTGACTTGTTAATCGCATGTCTGTAAACCTGAATAAAGGTTAAGTATGAAGCGTAATTACCAAATAGATAAAACTGCGCAAGTTAATGTTCAAGACTTAATTAAGCAGATTGCTTTCCATGAAGCAGGGCATGCTGCGGGTATTTATCTGTGTAATAAACAAAAGCAATTACCCAGTTTATCGTTTCAAATTTCACAAACGTTTGATAGTTTATTTACCCTTGCTGACAGCGTGGTAGATAATTATTTTGTCGCAAGCGTGGAAGGCGGATATTTAATCGATAATGTTCCGCATGCCGTAATTGAAAGTGCAGAATATTTTGCCGAGGGCAGTGCTGATGCGTATCAGATGGCCTTTGAAGCCGACATGATTAACTTGTTAGTGGGTGCTTTAGCTGAGGCAAAATATGTTTCTTTACGCGAGGGTAGCGCCTTTGATGAACAAACAGCAGACATGAGTTTGTGGCAATTCTATGGTGGCACCTCAGATTGGGTTAAGGTGCATGATTATTTAGAACATTTTATTGCCTGTAGACAGCACCGCGAAAAAACAATGCTTGAATTACTCGTCAAAGCCTCTGCTTTTGTAAGTAATGATCACAACTGGCAAGCCATTGAGCGCCTAGCCTTGTACATTTTAAACTGCAAAGCATCCATTATTAGCTGTGAAGAAGCCATTGAAGTTTTAGATAACGCCTAAGTAATGTATCAATAGCCGTTAATTTACCTGCCCAGCCCACACGTCACATTAGCGGCTTAACATAGCTCGATAACGCAACTGAATTAAAGCATTTATTAGCTTTAGTGCAGAATTTACGCATTAAAAGCTGCACTATTCGCATTGAATTTTGGGTTATTTTGATAGAATAGCCCACCTCTAAATCTTGCGAATGTGTTCATGACTCCTCTTTATCGCCACCATTCTTTTTCTGCCGTTCAATTATCTGTGATTAACTTTCCTAACAATTTGAAAAAATTAGCTTATTTTTGCTTGTTCCTGTGTTTAGTAGGGGGGGTATTGCCTGCTCAAGCAGCTAATACGCGTTTCATGGTGCTTAATTACCATGATATTACTGAGCGCAATGTAGAAACTGACAATGCTACTGATGTGTCGGAAGATCATTTTGAAGAGCAATTAGCCTGGCTAAAACAGCACGCTTATCATGTCGTGAGTGTGCAACAGCTAGTTGATGCTGCCGCAGGTAACATTGAGCTGCCTCAGCCTGCCGTGGTTTTGAGCTTTGATGACGGCTATGCCAGTTTTTATACTAAGGTGTTTCCGTTATTAAAAAAATACCATTTATCAGCAACGTTGGCGTTGGTCGGTTCGTGGTTAGATGGGCAGAAACCAGCAGACGTTAGGCAAGATTTAGTAAACTGGGCTCAGGTTAATGAAATGCAGCAATCAGGCTTAGTGGAAATTGCTTCACACAGTTTTTCTGCGCATCAAGGTATTTTGGCAAACCCACAGGGCAATACGCAAGCTGCCTTTGTGACGCGCCTTTATGATCCTAAAACCCATACCTATGAAACTGATAGTGCTTATCTACAGCGCTTGCAGGCTGAAATGCAGCAAAGTTCAACGTTTATTTTTCAGCACACAGGTGTACGTCCACGGGTGATGGTCTGGCCTTATGGTGAATACAATCAGTGGGCTATCACGGCGGCAAAGGCTGCTGGAATGCCCATAACGATGAGCTTGATTGATGGCGATAATAGCTTTGCTGATGTTTCCGCCATACGCCGTTTATTTTTAATGGACAATCCAAATATTAAGGCCTTCGCCAGTATTGTGACTAAGTTTCGTGGCGATCGGCCCTTACGCGTAGCACATGTGGATTTAGATTATCTGTATGATCCTGACCCCATTCAAACCGAACGTAATTTAGATCAGGCGGTTAAGCGTATTAAAGAAATGCACATCGATACGGTGTATTTGCAAGCTTATGCAGATCCTGATGGCGATGGTAATGCTGATGCCTTGTACTTCTCCAATCGACATTTACCCATGCAAGCCGATTTATTTAATCGTGTTGCCTGGCAGTTTAAGCGTATTTCAGGAGTGCGGGTATACGCATGGATGCCCATTTTAGCCTATCAAAATCACTTGCCCGAGGCATGGTATATTAAAGAATGGCGTGCAGGCAAAGCGCAAAAAAGCAGTCATATTTACACACGACTCTCTCCATTTGTGCCAGAGGCGCGTCAATATATTACTGAAGTATATGAAGATTTAGCAAAAAATTGTAATTTTGACGGGCTGTTATTTCATGATGATGGCATCATGTCTGATTTTGAAGATGCGGCGCCAGCGTCCTTGCAATTTGGTCATGAGGTGTGGGGCATTTCTGCTCAATTTGAGCAACTTAATGCAACGCCAGAAACGCGCATGACGTGGGCAAAACATAAAACAGAGTTAATCAATCAATTTACTGATGAGTTAGCTAATCGGGTACGTTTTTATCGACCTGGATTAAAAACAGCGCGTAATTTTTATACTTTGCCGTTATTAAATCCATCCAGTGAAGAATGGTTTGCGCAATCCTTTGCGTCATTTTTAAAGCATTATGATTATGTAGCAATCGAAGCCATGCCTTTTATGGAAGAAGCAAAAGAGCCTTTGTTATGGTTAAAAGAGGTGGTTGCCGCTGTTAAAAAATATCCACAAGGACTTGATAAAACTGTCTTTGAATTGCAATCTGTTGATTGGCGCAGCCAACAAGCTCTGCCTATGTCGGTTTTCTTAGAGCAATTAGCCGTCATTGAAAAAAGTGGTGCCAAGCATATCGGTTATTATCCTGATAATGTGTTCACTGATCAGCCACGTTTAGAGGATTTAAAAAAGCATTTTTCTCTTCCCGAGTTACCTTAAATTAACTCAGCTTATTAAGAAAGGGATTTATTTATCACTACTATCAAAATAATTATGGATATTGTGCAGACTTGGTTGAGTGAAATAGTACACGAGTTAAGCGTAAATCTTCAGGGCTCAGGGCAGGGCTTATTGTCATTTAGGCACGTGCTAAGTGTATTCATGGACGATTTTATTTTTTATTACCCCGTGTTTATGGCGTATTTATGGATGATGGGCGCGATCATTTTTTATTTACGTTTTGAACGTTCTCGTGCCTACCAAATGGGTACTGTGCCAAGCTTAGTACAGTATCCGCCAGTATCAATTTTAATTCCTTGCTATAACGAAGCAGAAAATATCCGTGAAACGCTTGCTGCGTTATTACGCCAAAATTATCCCAATTTTGAAATTATCGCCATTAATGATGGCAGTAAAGACAATACGCTTGAAGTCTTGCAAGAATTAGCTACACAGCACCCGCAACTTAGAGTTGTTAATTTAGACACTAATCAAGGTAAGGCAATGGGCTTAAAGACCGCTGCGTTGCTTGCCAACAGTGAATATTTAATTTGTATTGATGGCGATGCCTTATTAGCTTCAGATGCAATTGTTTGGATGTTGCGGCATTTTTTAGCCAATCCCACTGTCGGTGCAGTGACCGGTAATCCACGCATTCGTAATCGCTCAACTTTATTGGGGAGAATTCAGGTTGGTGAGTTTTCTGCCATTATTGGCATGATTAAGCGCGCACAACGTTCGTATGGACGTGTCTTTACCGTGTCAGGTGTCATTGCTGCCTTTCGCAAATCAGCGTTGCATGATGTCGGCTATTGGAGCAATGACATGGTGACCGAAGATATTGATATTAGCTGGAAATTACAATTAGCAGGCTGGTCAATTTATTTTGAACCAAATGCTTTGTGTTGGGTGCTAATGCCCGAAACCCTGACGGGTTTGTGGCGGCAGCGAGTCCGTTGGGCTCAAGGCGGTACAGAAGTCTTGCTGCGGTATTTTAAAGCCCTGTTTAGATGGTCTTCGCGCAGTATGTGGATATTGTATGGTGAGTGTTTGGTAAGTACCGTCTGGGCTTATTTGATTTTGGGCTATTTAGTAAATCGTATGCTTGATGTTGTGCTGGGCGAGCAAAGCCAGTCTTTGCAGTATTTAAGCCCAAGTTGGACAAGCATGATATTGAGTGTAACCTGCCTTATTCAATTTGCCTTAAGCTTAGCTATTGATTCACGTTATGAATACAAAAAAGGCGGCGCTGCAAAATATTATTATTGGATGGTGTGGTATCCCATTGCTTATTGGTTTATTAATGTAGGAACGACTATCGCAGGCTCAATAAAAGCCCTCAGAAAAAAACGTGGGCAACGTGCGGTTTGGGTTACGCTGGATCGAGGGGTTAGAAAAAAGTGAAGGAATATATTATCGATCATCCCCATGTACTCAGTTTTCCAAAACGCCTAAGCGGGTGGTTGATAGGGTGGTTATGTGGCTTGATGTGGATTTACTTAGTGCTACCTATTGTTATTTTAGTAGCTTGGTTGCTGGGTAATTATCAATTAAATGATGAAATACGTTGGTTTGGCGGTTATAAAGATTTAAAACAGTTGCTTTATTTGTTTATGTTAACGCTGGGCGGGCAATGTTTGGCATGGATAATATGGCTGGTCTGGCGAAGTCTGCGCCGTAAACAACGCCATGCTAAAGCCGCACACTTACCTGTCACCGATCAACAATTAAGTGCTTTTTATCATGTTGATGCTGAGGTCTTAGCCAATGCGCGGCAAGCTCAGCTGCTTACTGTGTTTTTTGATGAGCACGGTAAAATTACACAAATAATGCCTGAGCATGTACATCATGCAAAACAGACTCCTTGACGGGGGGATTTATCTATTTATCTAAAAAATCTGCCCTAAGCTCTCTTTTTTAAAGAGGGGACTGAATAATTAAATTAACAGCAGTTACACAGCATTTGCCTTGTTTCCAGCCATAATGAGAAGTGCTGGGTGGCTCACTAAAATCTAGTAAATATGGCACAATAGTTAATTGGTTAAAAAATAGACAGCAATAGCGTCAGGTTACTCAATAAAAAAAATAACATTAAGGGGAGTTTATCAGTGAATGAATTATTAGGTTTTGTGCTCAATTTCCATGGCGTAATGCCCTACCTAATGGTATTTGGGATTTTACTTGCCTGTGGTTTGGGTTTACCCATTCCTGAAGATATCACGTTATTTGTGGCGGGCATGTTGGCGTATTATGGCTTAGTTAATGTATGGTTCATGATTATCGTGTGTATGGCAGGCGTATTAATCGGGGACAGCATGATTTTTTGGCTGGGTGCAAAATACGGACGCGTCATCGCAAGTAAGCCCTTTTTTTGTAAACTCTTATCACCAGAACGATTAGCCGCCGTGCAAGAAAAACTCCATCAGCACGGCAATAAAGTAATTTTTGTATCACGCTTTATGCCGTTATTACGCGCCCCTACCTATTTTTCAGCAGGAACACTGCATTTACCATTTCAGGTGTTTTTCTTTTATGATGGCTTAGCTGCATTAATCAGCGTACCCAGTATCATTTGGTTGGTTTATCATTTTGGTGCGGTAGCAGATCGTTTAATTAAAACAATCAAAGAAGTTGAGCACGGTATTTTACTGGCAGTATTAGCTGGTGTTTTTATTCTGATTGTGAAGTGGTATATAGAGCATCAAAAAACAGATGTTAAAAAGTAACGCGAGCTTAATAAATATAAACAAGAAGGACGAGTGTGATGGCATTAGTTGAAACGCCAGCCGCAGTGCTGGGCAAACACGCTGCTGATTTTACTTTACTCGGTGTCGATGGACAGCAATGGACATTGGCGCAATGTATGGGTAGTAAAGGTTTAGTGGTGATATTTATGTGTAATCATTGCCCTTATGTTCAGGCAATTCATCAGCGCATCCTTCGTGATGCCCACGACCTGTTAGCGATAGGCGTAAAAAGTGTCGCGATTATGCCTAACGATGCCCACGCCTATCCACAAGATTCCTTTGCTAATATGCAGCGTATTGCGCAGGAACATCAGTATCCGTTTCCTTATCTATACGATGAAACACAAGCCGTTGCAAAAGCCTATGATGCCGTGTGTACCCCTGAGTTTTTTGGCATTAATGCCGCGTTTTTGGTGCAGTATCGTGGACGTTTAGATGCAAGTCGCAAAGAGTTAGCACCTGAAAACTCGCCTCGGGAGTTAGTTGAGGCAATGCAATTGATAGCAGAAACTGGGCAAGGCCCGGTGCAGCAATTAGCCAGTATCGGGTGTTCGATAAAATGGCGGACTTAACTATATTGGCATTGGCAGCGTTCCAACGCCCTTAATTAATCAAATAACCCTTAATACTTTACTTATTTAATCAAGAGGAAAATATGTCAATTCAACGTATGGTAGATATAGATTTAGCGGGTAAACGCGTGTTAATTCGCCAAGATTTAAATGTCCCTGTTAAAAATGGTCAGGTGACCAGTGATATTCGTATCCAAGCAAGCATTCCAACCCTTCAACAAGCCTTAGCCGCAGGCGCAGCCGTCATGGTGTTATCGCATTTAGGAAGACCAGAAGAAGGGGTTTATGACGAAGCGTCCTCCTTAAAACCTGTTGCCGAAAGAATGGCGCAGTTATTAGGTAAGCCAGTTCGTTTAGAAAAAGACTGGTTAACAGGCATTGACATTAATGCTGGTGAAGTAGTGTTATGTGAAAACGTTCGTTTTAATATCGGTGAAGAAAGCAACAGCGATGACTTAGGCAAACAAATGGCGGCCTTATGTGATGTGTTTGTTATGGATGCTTTTGGTACGGCACATCGGGCCCAAGCGTCAACGCATAGTGTGGCAAAATTTGCTCCCATTGCCTGTGCCGGTCCATTATTAGTAAGTGAATTAGATGCGCTAGGGAAAGCCCTGGAAACACCTGCTAAGCCCTTAATAGCGATTGTTGGTGGTTCAAAAGTATCGACAAAATTAACCGTGTTAAAATCGTTATCAGAAAAAGTTGATCAATTAATTGTAGGGGGGGGGATCGCTAATACCTTTATTGCGGCAGCCGGCTATTCGGTGGGCAAATCTTTATATGAAGCTGATTTAATTCCTGAAGCACAAGCGTTAATGGCCGCAGCTAAAGCAGTGGGTGCTGATATTCCTGTGCCAGTTGATGTTATCTGCGCAAAAGAATTTTCTGAGACAGCCGTCGCAACCATTAAGTCTGTAGCAGATATTGCTGAAGATGATATGGTATTGGATATTGGACCAGAAACCGCCAAATTGTATGCGCAATTATTAACGACAGCAGGAACTATTGTCTGGAATGGACCGGTTGGCGTATTTGAGATTGAACAATTCAGTCAAGGTACACGCATTTTGGCGCAGGCAATTGCCGAAAGTCCTGCGTTTTCATTGGCAGGTGGCGGTGATACCTTGGCGGCCATTGATAAATATGCCATCAATGACAAAATATCGTATACCTCAACAGGTGGCGGTGCGTTTCTTGAGTTTTTAGAAGGTAAAGAATTACCTGCCGTAGCCATTTTAACATCACGCTCTGCATAAGCGTAAGACAGCACTGCGCAAACAGTGCGTTAATTGTGTAAATTTTATAGCCACAGTTGATACAACTGTGGCTTTTTTCCCGCACCATCATTACAGAGTAATAAATCATGGCAAGAGTCACTATTGAAGATTGTTTAGAAAATGTAGAAAATCGTTTTAAGTTAGTGTTATTAGCAAGTACCCGTGCGCGTCAATTAAGTCATGGCGCTACTGAGTTTTTACCACGCGGTAAAGATAAAGATACGGTCTTAGCATTACGTGAAATTGCCGCAGGGCACGTCTCTACAGCCAACATTAATTTATTGCATAATGTTGGCGAGCCAAACGATTACGTCTTACCAACGTTCTAAAGCTAAGCATGTTACGCACTCCTGATATGCCTATCGAACAGATTGAAGAACACTTAGTTCAACAATTGTGCGATGCCTTGTCAGGGTATTTAGAGCAACGCCAGGTTGAAGAATGTGTGCGTGCTTATCACTTTGGTGCTAAAGCCCATGCTGGGCAAGTGCGTAAAACAGGCGAAGCTTATATTTGTCATCCCATTGCGGTGGCGCTGAGTCTTGCTGAAATGCGCATGGATGCCAATGGCATCATGGCGGCAATTTTGCACGATGTGGTTGAAGATACCACCGTCACCAAAAAAGAACTGGCAACACACTTTAACCAAGAAGTGGCAGAATTGGTCGATGGCGTCACCAAATTAAGTAAAATTGACAGTAAATCTCATGCTGAAGCGCAAGCAGAAAATGTCCGTAAAATGTTTCTGGCGATGGGCAAAGATTTACGCGTGATTATGGTCAAGTTGGCTGATCGTTTGCACAATATGCAAACCTTAGGCGTGATGTCACCAGAAAAAAAACGTAGGATTGCGAGGGAAACCTTAGATATTTATGCCCCAATTGCTAATCGATTGGGCATGAATTCTATTCGACATAAGCTTGAAACCTTAAGTTTTGAAGCAATGTACCCACGCCGTTATGTCATTTTAAAAGATGCGGTCAAAAAGAAGCGTGGTAA
Source organism: uncultured Methylococcaceae bacterium (assembly GCA_903944165.1). Classification (GTDB taxonomy): domain Bacteria; phylum Pseudomonadota; class Gammaproteobacteria; order Methylococcales; family Methylomonadaceae; genus Methylovulum. Next base: position 22,091 of record CAJAQT010000022.1, read on the forward strand.
TCGCGGCGAGGTCGTTGATACCATTTTAGCCTCGTTAAACAATCGGCTACAAGAATCAGGATTGCAGTGCGAGGTCTCGGGTCGACAAAAGCATCTGTGGAGTATTTATCAAAAGATGCATTGCAAAAAAATCTCCTTATCAGCCGTCTTTGATGTTTATGCGTTTAGAGTTTTTTGTGACAATATCGATGCCTGTTATCGCGTATTAGGCATTGTGCATAATTTGTATAAACCTGTGCCAGGGCGTTTTAAAGATTATATTGCACTGCCAAAAGCCAATGGTTACCAATCGTTACACACTATTCTTATTGGGCCACATGGTTTGGGAATAGAAATTCAGATACGCACACACGACATGCATCGTATGGCAGAATCAGGTATTGCCGCGCATTGGCTGTACAAAACCGATGATGATAAAACAGAAAAATTTAAAGTCAGTGCGAATGAATGGTTAAAAGATTTATTAGAATTACAAAAATCAGCGGGGGATTCTTTAGAATTTATCGATAATTTAAAAGTCGATTTATTTCCTCAAGAAGTGTTTATTTTTACGCCTAAAGGGGGCATTGTTAAATTGCCCAGAGGCGCAACCGTAGTTGATTTTGCCTATGCAGTGCACACCGATATTGGCAATGCCTGCGTATCTGCTCGTATAGATAAACAATTAGTGCCGTTACAAAGCACCCTAGAAAATGGCATGACGGTTGAAGTGATTACTGCTGTTTGGGCGCGTCCAAACCCCTTATGGTTAAATTATGTCATTACCGCTAAAGCACGCTCCAGCATTCGTAATTATTTAAAACATTTTAAACAACAAGAAGCGATCAGTTTAGGGCAACGTTTGCTAGAAAAAGAATTGCAGTCAATGAATGTCTATCTTGACCAAATAGAACCCAAACGACTGCAAAGTTATCTTAAGATTATTGAACTCCCTTCGTTAGATGCACTGCTAGAAAATATTGGTTTAGGCAATAAAATGCCTTTTTTAGTGGCTAAACAATTAACGCAAGACGACGTGCATGCTCATGTTAAGTTAAACACCACCGAGCCAATGCAGTCAGTTCCGTTGTTTATCAAAGGCACCGAAGGCATGGTGATTACCTTGGCAAAATGTTGTCGCCCAATTCCTGGTGATGCCATTATTGGTTTTTTCAATCCTGGGAAAGGCATTGTTGTGCATCATCATGAATGTCGCAATCAATCTGTGTTAAGAACCAAACAAGCTAATTGGTTAGACATAGAATGGAGTGAAACGATTGTAGGAGATTTTCCTACAGAATTACGTTTAGAATTATTAAATCAGCGTGGCGCGTTAGCAACAGTCGCTTCAACTATTTCAGAAGCTGATTCTAACATTGAAAATGTTCATGTTGTGGATCAGGACGAACGCGTGTGTGTTGATTTAATTATCTTAACAGTGAAAGACCGTGTGCATTTAGCTCACATTATGCGTCGCTTGAAAGAACTGACTATCGTGTTAAAAATCACGCGAACAAAAGCATAATGTCAACCATAGTCAACCCGTAGTGGCTGGGTTAATCCCCGCCCATCACTTATCAGTAGGATGTATTTTTATGCAAAAAGAAATTATTCATACCCAATATGCACCTAAAGCGATTGGCACCTATTCTCAAGCAGTTAAAGTGGGCAATACGGTTTATTTATCAGGACAAATACCTTTAGTCCCTGAAACGATGGCAATTGTGGACGGTGATATTAATCAGCAAATTATCCAAGTGTTTGACAATTTAAAAGCGGTCACCGAAGCGGCAGGTGGGAGTTTGGCAGATATTGTTAAATTAAACGTATTTTTAATTGATTTAGCTCATTTCCCTATTGTCAATGAAATCATGGGCACTTATTTTGAACAGCCGTATCCAGCTCGCGCAGCTATTGGTGTGGCGGCATTACCCAAAGGTGCGGGCGTTGAAATGGACGGCATTATGCACGTGTCTGATCAACACTATACTGATTAACGCAGCGCTGATTACAACGCCGTGGAGCCGTTGTTGGACAAGACAGTGCAAGCGTTTCGTTTGCCGGTGACTAAGCTTGCTGGGATTGGTGTGCATACGGCACAGCGTTTAGAAAAATTAGGGATTCACAGTATTTTGGATCTTATTTTTCACTTACCTCATCGTTATGAAGATCGCACCAAAATTGTTCCCATTGGCAGCTTAGTGATCGGCGAAGCTGCGCTAGTGTGTGGTCAGCTTGAGCACCTTGAGGTGTTAACGCGAGGCAAAAAAAGTTTAATTTGTCGAATTAGTGATCGTACAGGCGGTCTGTCCTTACGTTTTTTTCATTATACAGCGTCGCAATATCAAGCCTTGCAGGGACGCAGTTGGGTGCTAGCGTTTGCTGAAGTTAGGCAAGGTTATGCAGAATTAGAAATGGTGCATCCTGACTTTTCGGTGTTTCTTCGTCCAGAATTAGCCATGCCTGAAACGGGCCTAACCCCAGTGTATCCCTTAACCGAAGGCTTAAGTCAAACCACCATGCGTAAAGCGGTTAAGCGTGCTTTGGTATGGTGTCAGCAACACCCCGACGCCTTAATTGATTGGCTACCAGACAGCTTAATGAAGCCTTACGGTTTCCCCACGTTAGTTAAGGCTGTCTTCACCCTGCACGCCCATGATGCACAGCAACCCTCAGAACACACCTTACACCCCGCTTTAAAACGTCTCGCACTTGAAGAGCTCCTTGCGCATCATCTTAGTTTACAAGCAGCCAAAGCTGCCACCAAAGTATGGCAAGCACCTGTCTTGGCAGGCATTGATCAACACTTGGCGCAATTTACGGCAGGCTTAGCTTTTCAGTTAACGCAAGCACAGCAGCGGGTGATTGAAGATATACGTCAGGATTGTCGACAAGCATCCCCTATGTTGCGTTTGGTGCAAGGTGATGTGGGCTCGGGTAAAACCATTGTGGCGGCCTATGCCGCCTTAATTGCCATAAGTTCAGGCTATCAAGTGGCGTTAATGGCACCTACGGAATTATTGGCTGAACAACATCATCGTAATTTTAGCCTTTGGTTTGCGGCCTTTAATGTGCAGGTGCAGTTATTAACAGGTCAATTAAAAGGCAAAGCCCGTCAGGCTTTATTGCAACAATTACACGCAGGACACACCCAGCTACTGATTGGCACCCATGCGTTATTTCAAGACACCGTGCAATTTCATAATTTAGGCTTGATTGTCATTGACGAACAGCAACGTTTTGGCGTTCAACAACGCCTAGCCTTACGAGAAAAAGTTCATCACGAAGGCATGCGTCCACATCAACTTATCATGACAGCAACCCCAATTCCCCGTACCTTAGCGATGCTCGCGTATTCTGATTTAGATAGCTCCATCATTGATGAATTACCGCCAGGACGACAGCCTGTAGTCACCAGCGTGATTTCAGCAGAGCGTCGACAAGAAGTGATCGATAGAATTCATCATTGGGTGGCTAAACAGCGACAAGCCTATTGGGTGTGTACCTTAATTGAAGAATCAGACGTTTTAGAATGCCAAGCTGCCGAACAAACTGCGCAACTATTAACAGAAATGCTTACAGGTATTCGGATTGGTTTAGTGCATGGACGCATGAAAGCCACCGAGAAAGAAGCGATTATGCTTGCCTTTAAAACCCATGAGTTGGATTTATTAGTCGCAACCACGGTGATTGAAGTGGGGGTTGATGTGCCCAATGCGGGCTTAATGGTGATAGAAAATCCAGAGCGTTTAGGCTTATCGCAATTACATCAATTACGTGGACGAGTAGGGCGTGGCGAAGGTGACAGTTATTGTGTGTTAATGTATCAAGCTCCTTTATCTGCGATTGCCCGAGAACGCTTAGGTATTTTGCGCGCCACCCAAGATGGTTTTGTTATCGCTGAAAAAGATTTGCAATTACGTGGGCCGGGCGACGTAATGGGAACGCGTCAAACTGGTTTAATGCAGTTTAAAATTGCTAATTTAGAACGCGATACCGAATTAATCGCCACGCTGCCAGAGCTGGGTAGCTGTTTACTGGCACAGCACCCAGAAGCGCTTACTCCGCTGTGTGAACGTTGGCTAGGGCACGCCAGTCGATATGCTGAAGTTTAATTCCATCAACACCTCATCAACCTCATGAAAAGTAAATTATTTCGGCTTTCGCCACGGTGGCAAGAAAACCGTTTAGGCACGCGTCATCGCATTCCTAAAGCCGTGCAAACGTGGATTTATGAAAGCGGTTCGTTAACGCAGCGCTTACGTCAAGAATTTGGTCAAGACCTTGCGGTTAAAGTGTTATGGCAAGCAAACGGCAAGCCTTTGTTAACAGAAAACCGGGTATTGCAGCACTCAAGCGCAGAGCTTGCTTGGATTCGAGAAGTGCAGTTGCATCATCAGGGGCGGCCCTTATTGCTGGCTCGCACAATTATGCCAAGACGCACACTGGCGATTGCACATGGGCAATTAACCAAACTGGGCAATCGTCCGTTAGGCGAGATAATTTTTGCCTATGCACACGTTGCCCGCCAAGCCTTGGATGTGAGCTATGTTATGCCTAATGTATGGCAGCCTGACATAGCACTGTTAGCACACCATGCGCCCGTGTGGGGACGCAGAACGGTATACATCATAGAGCAGCAACCGCTACTGGTGAGCGAATTTTTTATGCCCGACTTATTCACCTCAGGCGTAACAACTCATGATTAAACAGCGTTTTTTAATTAGGAAAAGTAACTTGTGAAAATACTCATACTAGGTGCCGGAGTAACTGGCTCGTCTGTAGCGGGCGCCTTAGCCAGTGAAGAAAATGACATTGTTGTGGTTGATTTTAAAGCTGAGGTATTAGATGCATTAAAAGAACGCTTTGATATTGCCACCGTAACAGGCAACGCTTTACACCCCAGTGTGCTCGAGCATGCAGGGGTAGCCACGGCGGATATAGTCATTGCGGTTACGCAACGTGATGAAACCAATATGCTGGCGTGTTTAATCATTAATACTTTATACAATCGTCCCAAAACGATTGCGCGCGTGCGTGCCTTAGATTACTTAACGCACCCGCACTTATTTGGTGTTAATGGTATTCCCATAGACTACGTTATTAGCCCTGAACAAGTTGTTACAGAATCTATTTGTCGCTTGATTGAATACCCTGGCGTTCAGCATGTCTCTGATTTTGCGGGTGGTTTAGTTCGATTGTTTTCCATTAAAGTGGTGGCAGGAGGATTTTTAACAGGCAAACGTATTAAATCACTGCGCTCACGCTTAGCGGATAGCAAAATTCGGGTGGCGGCTATTTTTAGGCAGGGTGAATCGATTGTCGTCAGTGGTGACGCTTATATTGATACCGATGATGAGGTGTTTTTTGTTGCCCCGCGTGATGAAGTTCGTAATGTATTAAAAGATCTCAATAAATTAGAAGCACCCATGAAGCGCATTATTGTTGCAGGGGGTGGACATGTGGGTAAACGTTTAGGCTTAGCCTTAGAGCATAATCACGAAATCATTATCATTGAAAAAAATCCGCAACGGGCCGCCTCAATTTTGGGTGATTTAACCAATACACGCGTCATTGTTGGTGACTGTGCCGATGAGAACTTATTAGTAAGTGAAGGTATTGTTGAGGCTGATTTATTTTGTGCCATTACAAATAACGATGGTGTCAATATTATTTCTGCCTCATTGGCAAAAAGTTTAGGTGCAAAAAAAGCCATTTGTTTACTTAATCACCAATCCTATAACAAATTATTGCCCGGTACAGGCATTGATTTAACTGTCATACCCAATCAAGATACTTTAGGCAGTATTTTAAAACATGTGCGACGCGGTGACGTTGTGCAGGTCAATTCTTTGTGTGGCGGTGCAGCAGAGGCAATTGAAGCCGTCGCACATTTAAGTGAAGACGGGCCTACTGTGGTGGGGCAGCAAGTGAAATCAATTAAATTACCCGACGGCATCGTGATGGGCGCATTGATTAGACATCAGCAGGTGATTGCAATCCATCACGACACCGTCTTTGAAGACAAAGATCATGTGGTGATGTTTGCCATTGATAAAAAACTAGTTGTGCACATAGAAAAAATCTTTCGTCCTATACGAACCTAGTGCATTGCTTACGTTAAGCGTCGCCTTTTTTTTAATTAATATAAATCATTATCTATGAATGTTTTATTTACCATAATTCATATTTTTGGCCTAGTGACCATGGGTTTTAGCGGTCTAATGGTGACTTGTTTACTCACTTCGTGGTTTGCCCAAGATACTGCGACACAGGCTTTTTTTCTGGCAACCGTAGTGACCTTACTGTTAGGTGCGCTGATGTTTTTTACCACCTTAAATATGCCTAAAAAAGTATCGCGACAAGCAGGGTTTTTATTGGTGTCAATGACTTGGTCACTTATGCCCGTGTTGTGTACTTTGCCATTGCTCCTGTATTTACCGCAGCTTAGTTTTATCGACGCGTATTTTGAAGTTGTCTCAGGCTTAACCACCACAGGAGCCACTATATTAACGGGTTTAGATGCCTTGCCGATGTCGATTAATTTATGGCGACATGAATTAAATTGGATTGCCGGTATGGGCATTATTATTTTTGCCGTGGCAATCTTACCTATTTTAGGCATTGGGGGAATGCAGTTGTACATGGCTGAAACACCAGGATCAGTAAAAGAATCTGAGCTACCGCCACGTATTGCCCAAACAGCTAAGGCGTTATGGTTGGTTTATGCAGGACTGACGGTGGTATGTATTGTTGCTTTACGTTTAGCAGGAATGTCTTGGTTTGACGCGTTCTGTCATGCCTTTGCCGCGATGAGTTTAGGGGGGTTCTCAACGCACGACAGCAGCATTGGTTTTTTTGATTCCTTACCAATTGAAATAGTCTTAACTATTTTCCAATTACTTGCAGCAATCAATTTTGCAACTCACTTTATAGCTTTAAAAAAACGCACCTTAAATCCTTATAAAGCAGACATGGAAGCTAAAGCGTTTTTAGTATTGGTGTTGGGAAGTTGCTTAATGACCGCTACAGTGCTTTATTATAATGGCACCTATGATAATTTTTTTACCGCCTTACGTCATGCCAGTTTTAACTTAGTGACCATTGCCACGGACTGTGGCTTTGCTTCGCAAGACTTTAATACCTGGCCTATTTTTGTGCCTATGTGGATGCTGTTGTTAAGTTGCTTATCGGCATCATCAGGCTCCACAGGTGGCGGGATTCGAATGATTCGTACTATTATTTTAATGAAACAAGCGCGTTTAGAATTATTTAAATTTATTCATCCTGTTGCGGTTAAATCGTTAAAAATTGGCAACACCATTATCAGCAACAACATCGTAACGTCCGTGATGGGGTTTATCTTTTTATACTTCATTAGCATTGTTATTTTAGTGTTCGCACTATTATTAAGTGGCCTAGATTTTCTCACCGCATTTTCAGCGATTATTGCCTGTTTTAATAATGCAGGCCCAGGCTTAAACCAAGTTGGTCCAGCCAGCAATTATGCCAGCTTAAGTGATTTTCAGACGATGGTTTGCACCTTCGCAATGTTACTTGGACGCGTACAAATTTTTTCTATAGTGATTTTATTTGTACCAGAGTTTTGGAGGAAGTAAGGTTTTACATCAATAGCATCAGCAATTTTTATTATGGCAGGGACTGTAATGATAAGCCTTGAATTAAAATATACCCACCTTATACTAATTCAACTACACTTGCCCTGACGTTAAAAAACAGTATTCTTAGCAAACAAAAAGTGTCGTCACCTTAGCATAGTATTAACCCCGTTTATCTTAATTAGGAGCTTGTAATATGAAATATAATCCCGCTTTAACGCATATCGAAACCAGTAGTTTGGCAACTAACAAGTTGTTGCGTAACACCTATATGCTGTTATCGATAACCTTATTATTTAGTGCACTAACAGCTGGTGCATCGATGTATTTTAACTTGCCACATCCTGGTTTAATTGTAACTTTGGTTGGTTTTTATGGCTTGTTGTTCTTAACCACTAAATTTCGCAACAGCAGCATGGGCTTGGTTTGTGTTTTTGCCCTAACTGGTTTTATGGGCTTAACCTTAGGGCCAATTTTATCTATGTATGTGCACGCTTTTAGTAATGGCACAGAATTAGTTATGATGGCATTAGGTGGCACGGGCTTCATTTTTTTAGGTTTATCTGCGTATGCCTTAATTAGCAAACAAGATTTTAGCTTTTTAGGTGGCTTTTTAATGGTAGGTATTTTAGTGGCCTTTTTAGCCAGTATAGGCGCCTTAATTTTTGCTATTCCTGCTTTATCGTTAGCCGTATCGGCGATGTTTATTTTGTTGATGTCGGGCATGATTTTATTTCAAACCAGCGCAATGATTAATGGCGGCGAGACTAACTATATTTTAGCGACGGTAAATTTATACGTCACTATTTACAACTTATTCTTAAGCTTGTTACAAATTTTAGGTATTTTTGGTCGTGATGACTAATTTTTGTCGTTATCTCTCGTGCGTTATTGTTAAGCATTCACGTAGGGAAAACGCTTAGCTCAACGTGCTGGCAATTATTTAGCCCTCAGTTTTTAAAAGAAGAGGTCAATAATTACGCCTGCTGTTATTCATGCGAGTAGTTACTCAGCAATCCGCTCTTATTGCATCGATAAAGACAGGAGCGGATTGTCATGAGACTTAGGCGTAAGTTAGTACAAATGTGTCCATCTGTTTGCCAAAATTATCTAACGTAATTGCCACGTTGACCGATACGTCGTTTCTTTTTTAAAGTCTTGCCAGACATAGTCTGGCGTGACGATAGGTTTGGTTGGAATCATAAAGGTAACTAAATCGTAGGTACCGCTCAAGGTTCTTCCTAGGCAGTGCACTAAACCCGTGACAAAACCTGCGGTTGCAGCATACGCTGCGCCTTGCTCACGATGACTAACCATCACTGTTTTAGGGATCTCAACAATTCCCGTCACCGCATTAGCTAAACCATTACCTAATTTTGAGCCAAAGCGTGCAGGATAACTGGACGCTTCAGCATGATAAGACAGCGTTAATAGTATTGCGAGGCACACGCCAATATTTACTTTTTGCTTCATTGTTGACTCCACCGTTATTTAAAAATCACCTGTTGTTTACTATAAATAATTGAGCACATATTTTTAACCTGAGTAAGCCACTAGTAATAGCCTAGCTACGCTGATTGGGGTTAACGCTATGGTAATCACTGCGTCTTTTATTAAAAAAACGCATACATAATTACTTAAGCCTCTTTATTTTAGCAATACTACGATAATTCACGCGCATCTAAGTTGACTATTTTGCCTTATACTTTACAACGGTCTTTTTTCTTTCTTTCTTATATTATCAAACTATGAGCTTATTAACGCTTTATGCTGTGGCTTCGGCCAATTCAGCACCCAAAATAATCAAACAATTTAATGATTTTAAAGATATTCATGAGGCATTAAAAAGCATAAATGTGCGTTTTGAGCGTTGGACTACGCATGATAATAGCACTGCTGATGCAGCTGATGACACTATCTTAGCCGCGTACAAGGACGCAATCGAGCACTTACAAACGCAGCATCAGTTTCAATCAATGGATATTATCCGCGTGACGCCAGCTCATCCCGAAAAAAGGCAGCTTAGACAAAAGTTTCTCGCTGAGCATACCCATAATGATTTTGAAATTCGCTTTTTTATTCAGGGCTGTGGCTTATTTTATTTGCATGTTCAAGACACTGTATTTGCTGTGTTATGTGAACAAAATGACCTTATCAGTGTGCCCGCTATGACACCACATTGGTTTGATATGGGTGCTGAACCTAACTTTACCACGCTGCGTTTTTTTACAACAGATGAGGGTTGGGTTGCTGATTTTACTGGTGATACACTGGCTAACGCTTATCCCACTTTAGAACAAACACGCGCAAGCATCTTATGATTAAAGCTATTGTTACCGATATTGAAGGCACGACCTCGTCGCTGTCTTTTGTTAAAGACGTGCTCTTTCCTTATGCATACGCACAGCTGCCCGAGTTTGTTCGTCAGCATCAACACACTGCACCGGTTGCTGAAATATTAAATGCTGTAGCCTTAGAAGCGAAGCTGCCCTTTGCGCTAGAGGGTTTAATAAAACAATTATTAATATGGAGTGAAGCTGATCAAAAAATCACTGCCTTAAAAGCTTTGCAAGGTTTAATTTGGGAGACGGGTTATCAACGTGGAGATTTTACGGGGCATATTTATCAAGATGCCGCAGAACATTTACGTGCGTGGCATGCGCAAGGGTTGAAATTATATGTGTATTCTTCTGGCTCAGTGCAGGCACAAAAATTATTATTTGCCCATACTGCTTATGGCGATTTAACCCCATTGTTTACAGGTTACTTTGATACCCATATTGGTCCTAAACAGGCACCTGAATCCTACCAAAAAATAACTGATAGCATTGGTATTCTGGCGGAACACTGCGTGTTTTTATCGGATATAAAAGAGGAATTAGATGCGGCTAAACAGATTGGATTTAACACTATTTGCGTGTGCAGAGATCAGTTGCCCAATAATCTTACAAGCCATCAACTTGCTAAAAACTTCGCAGAGTGCCAGTTAACATTTTAATGCTACTCGCTACTGTTAAGGCGTTTTATACTGAGTAAAAATGGCGAAGCGGACGGGACTCGAACCCGCGACCACCGGCGTGACAGGCCGGTATTCTAACCAACTGAACTACCGCTCCATTTTTTGAGTCGCGCATTATATAATTTTTTAACGATTAAGCAAGTCGATTAATGCTCAAGGTATCAAGCTTACACCTTGCTTTGGCTAGGTAGCGTGCCTAAGTATTGTTAAGCTATAAAGCAGTGCAATACAGTGCGTTAGTGTTTTTAAAATTACCTCGCTAGGATAAATTCATTTATGCGTATCCAAACAAACTATCTCGCATTTATGAGATACTAACCGGCTTTATTTTTACCTTGACTACACACTACACTATTGCACAAGGAGCTTCATCATGACCACACTGGTTGGCATAATTATGGGTTCAGCTTCAGACTGGGACACCATGCGTTTTGCTGAAGAAACTCTCGCTCAATTAGGCGTCCCCTATGAAGTTGACATTGTTTCTGCACACCGCACCCCTGATAAACTATTTACCTACGCAGAAACTGCCGAACAACGCGGGCTTCAGGTCATTATTGCTGGCGCGGGCGGTGCTGCCCATTTACCTGGCATGACGGCCGCTAAAACTAACCTGCCAGTGCTAGGTGTCCCCATTCAATCCAAAGCCCTCAATGGTATGGATTCTTTACTATCAATTGTGCAAATGCCAGCCGGAATACCGGTGGGAACTCTCGCCATTGGCAAGCCAGGTGCTATTAACGCAGCACTCTTGGCGGCCAGTATTTTGGGCACGCATTACCCTGAATTTCGTGAAGCACTCAAGCACTTTCGCGAGTCTCAGACAGCAACGGTGTTAGCCAACAATGATCCTAGAACGGAGGCGCAATGAAAATAGGCATTTTAGGAGGCGGGCAATTAGCGCGTATGATGGCATTAGCTGGCATTCCTTTAGGCATGGAGTTTATCTTCTTAGATCCTGCCACTGATGCCTGTGCGGCAAGCTTAGGAGAGCATCTGCATGGTGATTACAATGATCCCAAACTGTTGGCTGAATTAGTCAAACGTGCTGATGTTGTTACCTATGAGTTTGAAAATGTCCCAGCGGCGACGGCTGAATTTTTAGCCAAGCACACTTTGGTGTTTCCATCAGCTGAAGCTTTAGCTGTTGCTCAAGATAGATGGATAGAAAAAAACTTTTTAAGCCATTTAGCGATTCCTACACCTGCGTATGCAGCAGTCAATTCGTTCATTGAATTAACTGAGCTCATGCCTAGTTTTGGCTATCCAGCTATGTTAAAAAGCCGTACCCAAGGTTATGACGGCAAAGGGCAGTCGGTTTTGCAGACAGAACATGATTTAGCTAACGCATGGCAGACCTTAAAAGGGGTTCCTGCGATTGTGGAGGCCTTTATTCCTTTTGATCGCGAGGTCTCGATTATTGCAGCTAGAAATCGTTCTCATGATATTGTTTTTTATCCACTTTCAGAAAACTATCATCGTAAAGGAATGTTACGCACTGCTCAGTGTTTGCCCTGCGATCCCTTACAAGCACAAGCTGAAGAACTGGTGTCACGCGTGCTCAACGCCTTAAATTACGTGGGTGTTTTAGCATTGGAGTTTTTTGTGGTGGATAATCAATTAATAGCGAATGAATTTGCGCCGCGCGTTCATAATTCTGGGCATTGGACGATTGAGGGCGCGCAAATAAGCCAATTTGAAAATCATTTGCGTGCTATTGCTGACTTACCTTTAGGCGCAACGACCCCGGTTGGGTTTAGTGCCATGATTAACTTTATTGGTGCTGTACCTGATATAAAACAAATCTTGACTATTCCTAACGCACACTTACACTCGTACGATAAAAAACCAAGAAAAGGTAGAAAAATTGCTCATGCCTGTGTGCACGTATGTACCGCAGATGCTTTGCAACAGGGCGTTGAAAAACTACAAGCACTTGCAGACATAACAGACAAAAGTTAGCACTTTTAGTGCTTTTTACATGCCAATTATTTTATACTATGCTAATTCGCAATTTTTTAATGTAACCTTTTTTTGCTACTTACCACTCGATGATTAAGTCGCTTTTACTGTGAGAACCTTATGACACAACCAAGCACGATCCAAACCACTGTGCAGGATGTTATTTCTGCTCTAAAGGACAAACCTGGTGCACTCCTCCCCATTTTGCATGGTATTCAAGACGCTCTTGGTTATATCCCTAGTGATAGCGTTCCCAGTATCGCCCAGGCACTTAATTTATCTCGTGCCGAGGTTCATGGTGTAATGAGTTTTTATCATTATTTTCGCAGCACGCCACCAGGACAACACATTGTCCAAGTATGTCGCGCAGAATCCTGTCAAGCCATGGGCTCTGAAGCACTTGAACAGCATGTTAAAACACGTCTTGGCATTGATTATCACGAAACCAGTGCAGACGGTAAATTTACTTTAGAGCCAGTGTATTGTTTAGGTAATTGCGCGTGCTCTCCTGCGATTACCATAAACAACGACGTATACGGCCGCGTTACTTCGGCTGAGTTTACTAACCTGATTGATGGTTTGGAGAAATCTTTATGAGCTTCATAGTGTATGTTCCCTCTGATTCAGGGGCAATTTCCCTAGGCGCGAATAACATCGCCGACCAATTAGTAACTGAAGCTATCCAGCGCAACATTGATGTCACTATTATTCGTAATGGTTCGCGTGGGATGTATTGGTTGGAACCTATGGTTGAGGTGGCAACGCCTACAGGTCGCGTAGCCTATGGTCCAGTTAAAAGCAGTGACGTCAGCAGTTTATTTGAGGCTGATTTTCTTAATGCCGGCGATCATTCGTTAGCTCTTGGTGTCACTGAAGAGATTCCTTATCTAAAAAATCAACAACGCTTAACCTTTGCCCGCGTTGGTATTACCAATCCTATCAGCCTGGATGATTACTTAGCACATGAGGGTTATCAAGGCTTAAAAAATGCACTTACCATGAATCCAGCGGACATTGTTGCCGCAGTGACGGATTCAGGCTTGCGTGGTCGTGGTGGAGCAGCATTCCCCACGGGCATAAAATGGAATACCGTTTTAAACACCCCCGCAGAGCAAAAATACATTATCTGTAATGCTGATGAAGGTGATTCTGGTACTTTTTCTGATCGAATGATTATGGAAAACGATCCTTTTGTCTTAATTGAAGGGATGACCATTGCTGGCTTAGCGGTGGGCGCAACACAAGGCTATATTTACTTACGCGTTGAATATCCACATGCTCATCGTGCATTAAATACTGCACTACAACTAGCCAATCAGCATAATTACTTAGGTGATAATATTTTGGGTAGTGGGCAACAGTTTCAGCTTGAAGTCCGATTAGGTGCAGGTGCTTATGTCTGTGGTGAAGAAACCTCGTTAATGGAAAGCTTGGAAGGCAAACGTGGATTGGTGCGTTTTAAACCACCTTTACCTGCAATCAGTGGTTTATTTGGCAAACCTACCGTTGTTAATAATGTTATTTCACTCGCTTCAGTGCCGATTATCCTTGATAAAGGTGGCGAGTTTTACCGTGATTACGGCATGGGGCGTTCACGCGGAACCTTACCTTTACAGCTTGCGGGTAATTTAAAACATACTGGTTTAGTCGAAGTTGCGTTTGGTTTAAGTCTACGTGAATTACTTTATGATTTTGGTGGCGGCTCAGCAACGGGCAAACCTATTAAAGCCGTACAAGTGGGCGGCCCTTTAGGTGCTTTTTTACCTGAAGAACAATTTGATACGCCTCTTGATTATGAAGCGTTTGCTGCACTGTGGGCAGTCTTAGGTCATGGTGGCGTTGTTGCATTCGATGAAACAACTAATATGGCAACGATGGCAAAATACAGCATGGAATTCTGCGCTATTGAATCCTGCGGCAAATGCACGCCCTGCCGAATTGGCTCGACCCGTGGTCATGAATTAATTGACAGCATTATGCAAGGTCAGGATTTGGATAAAAATATTCCGTTACTTCGCTCCTTATGCGACACCTTGTTAAATGGCTCTTTATGTGCTTTAGGTGGTATGACGCCTTATCCCGTACTCAGTGCATTAAATCATTTTCCAGAAGACTTTGGCGTTAAGCCATAAGCTCTTCAACAACGACCCAACGGCGAAGACTGAATAACATAAATAGTGCTTGATACCACTACACGTTAAGGCTCAGCAACCCAAGCCTGTAGATAATAATTTAAGCCTTTGCCAATTGCTAACCCAACTGAGGTAATTAATATGTCCATGAACAAAGATAAAGATTATGGCACGCCAGCCAAATCAGCAAGCACCGAAGTCAGCTTAGAAATTGATGGTTTTAAAGTCACAGCGCCTGCTGGCACTTCCATCATGCGTGCCGCTGCAAGTATCGGTATCGATATACCAAAATTATGTGCCACAGACAGCATTGAACCGTTTGGTTCATGTCGTTTATGTTTGGTACAAATTGAAGGTGGCCGTGGTATGCCAGCCTCGTGCACAACACCTGTTGCTGAAGGCTTAAAAGTAACCACCCAAAATCCACGTCTTGCTGAAGTCCGTCGTGGCGTAATGGAATTGTACATCTCCGATCATCCCTTAGACTGCCTGACGTGCTCAGCCAATGGTGATTGCGAACTACAAGACATGGCGGGCGCGGTAGGCTTGCGCGAAGTACGTTATCAACCGGTACATACTCATCTTGATGCAACAAAAGACGAAAGTAATCCTTATTTCAGTTTTGATCCTAGTAAATGTATTGTTTGCTCGCGCTGCGTTCGTGCCTGTGAAGAAACGCAAGGCACTTTTGCGCTGACCATTGATGGTCGTGGTTTTGACTCCAAAGTATCTCCTAGTCAAAATGAAGCCTTTATGGATTCAGAATGTGTATCGTGTGGTGCTTGTGTGCAAGCCTGTCCGACCGCCACGCTCATGGAAAAATCTGTGATTGATAACGGTCAGCCTGAACACGCTATTATCACTACTTGTGCTTATTGCGGCGTAGGCTGTTCTTTCCGTGCGGAAATGAAAGGCGAACAAGTTATTCGTATGGTTCCTAATAAAGATGGCAAAGCTAATCATGGTCATTCTTGTGTAAAAGGTCGTTTTGCATTTGGTTATGCAACGCATAAAGATCGCATTACCAAGCCTATGATTCGTAAAAGCATTAAAGAGGCGTGGCAGGAGGTTAGTTGGGATGAAGCCATTACCTATGCTGCCTCTGAACTTAAACGTATCCAGACGCAGTATGGTAAAGATTCCATTGGCGGAATAACGTCATCACGTTGTACTAATGAAGAAACCTATTTGGTGCAAAAATTAATTCGTGCAGGCTTTGGTAATAACAACGTCGATACCTGTGCGCGCGTTTGTCATTCACCTACGGGTTATGGATTAAAACAGACCTTTGGTGAATCTTCAGGTACACAAGATTTTGATTCAGTCATGCATGCAGATGTCATTGTGGTCATTGGTGCTAACCCAACTGACGGTCACCCGGTGTTTGGTTCGCAAATGAAAAAACGGTTACGTGAAGGTGCTAAGCTCATTGTGGTTGATCCACGCGAAATTGATCTGGTTAAAAATAGCCCACATTTCGTTGCAAATCATCATTTAAAATTACGCCCAAGCACTAATGTAGCGTTAATTAATGCCTTGGCACATGTCGTCATTACCGAAAACTTAACGGATGAGGCATTTATCAATGCGCGTTGCGATGTGGCATCATTTACTAAATGGAAAGCCTTTATTGCGGACCCAAGACATGCACCCGAAGCAACTGAAAGCATTACTGGCGTAGCCGCTGAAGAAGTGCGTGCTGCGGCAAGATTGTATGCCTCAGCAGCTAATGGAGCGATTTATTATGGCTTAGGTGTTACTGAGCATAGTCAAGGCTCAACCATGGTAATTGGTATTGCTAATCTTGCGATGGCAACAGGCAATTTAGGACGTGTGGGGGTAGGTGTTAACCCTTTACGTGGTCAAAACAATGTCCAAGGTTCCTGTGATATGGGCTCATTCCCGCACGAGTTTCCAGGCTATCGCCATGTTTCAGACCCCACTACCCACGCTTTATTTGAATCTGCATGGAAAGTATCATTAAGTGCTGAGCCAGGTTTACGTATTCCTAATATGTTTGAATCTGCGTTAGATAGCAGCTTTATGGGGTTGTACGTTGAGGGTGAAGATATTGCTCAATCAGATCCTGATATTCATCATGTTCATGCAGCGTTACGGGCAATGGAATGTGTCATTGTGCAAGATATTTTCTTAAATGAAACCGCTAAATTTGCTCATGTTTTTTTACCTGGCGCTTCATTCTTAGAAAAAGACGGCACTTTTACCAATGCTGAACGACGTATCTCTCCAGTAAGAAAGGTGATGCGTCCTCTTGCGGGCTATCAAGATTGGGAAGTTACCCAAATGCTTTCGAATGCTATGGGGTACCCAATGGATTACGGCCATCCTTCTGCAATTATGGATGAAATTGCTGCGCTTACGCCTAGTTTTGCTGGTGTGAATTACGCAAAACTTGATCAACAAGGCAGTATTCAGTGGCCCTGTAACGATGATACTCCTAGCGGTACGCCAATTATGCACACAGAAACCTTCATGCGCGATAATGGTAAAGGCTTATTCATGCTAACTGATTATGTTCCTACCCATGAGCGAATCACGCCAATGTTTCCGTTAATTTTAACCACTGGGCGTATTTTGTCTCAATACAACGTGGGCGCACAAACTAGACGTACTGAAAACAATGCATGGCACAATGAAGATCGTTTAGAAATTCATTCTGTTGATGCAGAAGATCGAGGTATTGCACATGACGATTGGGTGGGAATTAAAAGCCGCGCTGGTGAAACCGTGCTTCGCGCTACCATAACAGATCGGGTGCAACCTGGCGTAGTCTACACTACCTTCCATTTCCCCGAATCAGGAGCGAATGTCATTACCACTGACAATTCAGACTGGGCAACCAATTGTCCTGAATACAAAGTAACAGCAGTACAAATCACCAAAGTTAATAAAACTTCACAATGGCAACAAGACTATATGGCCTTCTCAGAAGAACAAATGGCATTGTTGGAGCAAGGTATTAATGGCTAATGCCAACTTAACCCTGCCTTCTCTTAATCAAGACGCAGGGTGGTTTAGCTATCAACAACACAGCATTGAACGTTGGCATAAAGGTCAGCGTTCAATGCAGTTGGATTATATCGCCGAAGAAGTCCCTATCTCGCTAATTTATAACACTGTTCCACATGCAGTGATGTTGGCCACGCCCACTAACATTGAAGAATTTGCCCTTGGCTTTAGTATTACTGAAGGCATTATTCAACATCCAGAACAATTGTTGAGCACGCGCATTTTTAATCGCGCCAATGGCATTGAAGTTCAAATGACTATCGCTGCACAGTGCGTAAAAAACTTAACGACACATACGCGGCAATTAACGGGTAGAACCAGTTGCGGTTTATGTGGCACAACCAGTTTGCAACACGCCCTGCGCCAACCTAATGCCATTGACAACGCACTAATCATTAGCACTGATGAGGTCACTAACGCTTTAAAAGACTTGCAACAGTATCAAAAAATTAATCAACTGACGGGTTCAGTTCATGCAGCAGCCTTTGTAACGCCTACGCTAGGAATTGTGATGGTACGTGAGGATGTTGGTCGTCATAATGCTTTAGATAAACTCATTGGGGGATTATTACGAACGCATACTCCCACTGAACAAGGCTTTCTATTAATTACCAGTCGGGCAAGTTTTGAAATGGTTCAAAAGGCGGCTTTTATTGGCATCACTATCTTAATTGCTATCTCTGCGCCCACTGGTTTAGCTGTTCGCTTAGCTGAAGAGGTGGGGTTAACCCTAATTGGTTTTGCCCGCACAGATCAACATGTTATTTACACACATCCCCATCGTTTAACCCATTCTACTTAAAAAAACCAATGAAAATTGAAAAACTCATTAACATGACCAATGACATTAGCAACTTTTTTAATGCTGAAAGCGACAAAGAAATCGCCATTGAAGGCATAAAAAATCATCTTCTTAGAGCGTGGGAACCACGAATGCGTGCAGCGATCATCGCTCATTATCAAGAAAATAAAGAAGATCCTAGCTTATCTGACTTGGCTAGAGCCGCGATTAGTCGCTTGAGTTAAAAAGATAATTCAGCTTAGCTGATGCGTTATCTTTTGTTTACTCTGCATCTTTCAGGCGGGAAAGTAAGCAGGAGTAAAAAAGCTTTAGCTTTTTTAACCAATGGCTAAAGTCGTTCGTCTCCGTGTTTACTCTGACGGTCATAATGAGAATTGCTGATGCGGCTGGGCTTTGTAAAGGATGTTCTGGAATACGTATTGGCTTTAAACATCTCAAAAAATTAAGCAATTTTGCTGAAGGTCTGGGTAAAGGGCAATGAATTAGACATTCCCTTTAGCTTATTAAATTTAGTTTTCTGGTGAAGCGTCACCATCATCATCATCTCTACGACAAGCACTGCAAAACTGATAAACTACAGCAATTTTATCGTCCACTCTTAATCATTTACTACTCTATGAAAAAAATTCTCATCTCAGATAAATTAGCGCAAGCAGGGATTGATTTTTTAAACGCCCAAGCAGGCCTTGAAGCCCATTTTAAAATCGGTCTTACCGAAGCGGAACTCTGTGCAATCATCGGTGACTACGATGCCTTACTTATTCGCAGTGACACACAAGTTACCGCTGCGGTGTTACATGCAGCAGTCAATTTAAAATTAATTGGTCGTGCTGGCATAGGCGTTGATAACGTTGACATACCTTTAGCAACTGATTTAGGCATTATCGTCATGAACACGCCCGATGCTAACGCCACGACTACCGCCGAATTGGCCATTGCTCACATGATGTCGTTAAGCCGTCACTTACCTAAAGCAGACAGCTCGGTGCGTGCAGGTAAATGGGAGCGTTCTAAATTAATGGGGGCTGAGGTGGCTAATAAAACCTTAGCTATTCTAGGTTTTGGTACTATTGGCCGCATTGTTTCACAGCGTGGTTTTGGCCTTAAAATGAACGTCATTGCTTATGATCCGTTTGTTGCGCCAGAAATTTTTGCAGAATATGGTGTTGAATCGGTCAGCTTAGATACCTTAGTTAGCCACGCTGATTATTTAAGCTTGCATTGCCCCTTAATTGAAAAAACTCAGCATATAATTGGCGCCAAGCAGCTTGCCATGATGAAAAAAGAAGCGATGGTTATCAATTGTGCGCGTGGCGGTCTTATTGATGAAACTGCATTGTATGAAGCACTAAACAGCAATCAAATCGCTGGTGCTGCGTTAGATGTTTATGAAAATGAACCGCCTACAGAATCGCCACTTTTAACTTTAGACAACATTGTTTTCACTCCACATTTAGGCGCATCAACGCTTGAAGCTCAGGTTGCCGTGAGTGTTGAAATTGCTCGCCAAGCAGTGACTTTTTT
The DNA here is from genome assembly GCA_903944165.1 of uncultured Methylococcaceae bacterium. Lineage (GTDB taxonomy): Bacteria > Pseudomonadota > Gammaproteobacteria > Methylococcales > Methylomonadaceae > Methylovulum. Next base: position 42,158 of record CAJAQT010000022.1, read on the forward strand.
AACCACGGGCGAAGCTATCAATGCCCTTAATTTACCCAGAGTGTCGGCGATAGAATTGCAAAAATCGTCTGAGTATATGAATCTGGCTAGTATTTTAGGCAAAATTTTAGCTGGACTTGCTACGCAACCCATAGAGCGTATTGAAGTGGCTCTTTTTGGTAAAGCTGCCGAAGTTTCTGTACGTCCTATTTCAGTTGCTGCCTTGGTCGGCGTGTTAAGTGATCAATTCTCAACGCCTGTTAACCGTGTTAATGCTGAAAATATCGCCAAACGTCAGGGCATTACGCTGACTGAAACGGTAACTCATGAAGCAAATGATTATATTTCGTTGATTAAATTAACTGGATCATTTGGTACCGAGCACTTGTCGTTAACGGGTGCACTGTTAGGTGGTCGTCGTCCACGCTTGGTAAACATCAACGATTATGAAATTGAAGTTGTCCCTGAAGGCACGTTATTAGTCACACGTCATGAAGATAAGCCAGGTGTTATTTCTGCGTTAAGCACCATCTTGGGTAATGCTGATATCAATATTAGTCGTATGCAAGTCAGCACCGCTAACGAAACCTTACAAGCCATGGCCGTTATCAGTATTTCATCACCGATTAACGATGATTTACTGCAACAATTATGTGCCATTGCGGCAGTGCATCACGTCTGGCAAATTACACTATGAGTTTTGCTATCGTCTGTTTTGATTGCGATAGCACGCTCAGCAAAATTGAAGGTATTGATGAATTAGCTAAACGTGCTGGCTTAGGGGATGCCATGTCAGCACTCACTGAGGCTGCAATGAATGGCTCCCTGCCTTTAGAGGCGGTGTATGCCAAACGTTTAACGTTAATTAAACCCTCTCGCGCTGATTTAACATGGTTGGCTGACGCGTATATCGCCGAACAAGCTGATGATATTCATGAGGTTTTTTCCACTTTAGCCGCACAGGGTAAGCAACTGCATATTATTAGTGGTGGCTTACGCCCAGCTATTTTACCTTTGGCTAAATCGCTGGGAGTTCCTGCCGAACACGTTCATGCAGTGGATATTTATTTTAATCAGGACGGTAGCTATCACGATTATGAACAACACTCGCCGTTGGCGCGTAATGGCGGTAAAGCTGCTGTGGTAAGCGCATTAACACAGGCTGGTAAAGTGGTTATGATTGGCGATGGCATTACCGATATGGAAGCAAAACAAGCAGGTGCGTACACCATTGGTTTTGGTGGTGTGGTGCAGCGTGAAACAGTAAAACAAAGCGCTGATGTTTATGTTACTACGGCTAGTCTGCGTGGTGTATTAACCCATCTCCAGTAAAACTAAGCCCTTATTCTGGCATGGACGCTGGAATATTGAGGGGCATGAGCTGCAAACGCAGTATTTAGCATCTGAGCGTTGTTAAATATCGTTGCCAATCTTCTGGTCTATCCACATCCCATTGCACGGGCAATTCAACGGCACGTAATCGAGCCTGCTGTATGCGCAAACGCGTTTCTGCCATGACATCGACTTGACTCCAACGCATTGCGTTAAATAAACAAGGCTGCGGGGCGGATAGTCCTAATAACACATAACCACCATCTTCTGCGGGAGCAATGACCACGTCATAGCCTGCCTTTAAAATTTCAAAGGCTTGGTTTATTTGTTGGTGCGTTAAGCTTGGGCAATCACAACCCATGACCATGGCATAGCGATACGTTGTTAATGCTGTGGCTAACGCGTTGGCCATTCTTGCACCAATATCTTCACCTTGTTGTGCCACTAAAGTAATTGGATAACGTTGCGCACAGTCACGAAAAAAAGCATGCTCAGGGCTGGGCGTACAATGCAATTGAACGGCGCAATTAGGAATTTGACAGGCACGAACTAAACTAAGCTGGGTTAGCTCAAGATGCGCAGCTAAGGCTTGTTGAGCTGATAATTGTGTTTGTAAGCGAGTTTTAACAGTATTGAGTTCGGGTGCTTTGCAAAATAGCATTAACACTGTTTCTGCGACTGAAATGGTCCTTGCCATGCCTTTTCCTCTATCTCTACCGTTAATTACTTAGTATTGGTTTTGGCATAAATAAAATAAGGTAGGGCAAGTACGCCTAAATTACTTAGCCAAGTGACAAGCTGATTATTACTGAGGGTAAAGCTTAGTGAGGTTGCAAATCGGTGTGTGATTGAGGGGTAAGCGGCAATTAAATCGCGGCTGACAAAAAAGGCACTGGTTTCACCAATAATTAAGGCGATGCCTGCGAGGAGTAGGCTTCGTCCTAGCCAGTGATAACGAGGCATGATAAAGCTAGCAAACGCCGGGGTTTTGTTTATAAAGCTGATGATAATGACGGTGCTTATGCCGGTGATAAGTAGATAAAACTGTTCCGTTGGGAAGCTGATATAGCGTCCGTTAATGGCTAAGCTAAGCGTTTTAACAAGCGCAAAGAGCACGCAGACGGTATACAGTCTTTGCCCCCATAATGCGTAAACGCTGTGTTGGGCTTGTTGGCGAGCTAAGGTATAAGCGTAGTTAAGAAGAATAAAGCCCAACGCGGCATTGATGATAATAATTATGCCCGTAAGAAGGTATTGACCAAGTGAATAACTGGTCGCCCACAAGAAGTCAATTTGTTCGCACCAACATACTAAGGTGAGTTGAATTGCTGAGAGTAAAATAACTAAATAATGCGTAGGTAAAGTACGCAAGGCTTGATGGGTAAAGATAAGCAGAGTGATAAATAACAAGGCGGCAAACAGCTTGTTATTCAGCCAGTTAGGATGTTCGTAAACCTTTCCTGTTAACGGAAAAACATCTGTTCTATCTATTGAAAGTAAGCCCCAGTTAGCCCCCACCACACCTTCCAAGTTACTTTTCCATGATTGGTTGATGGCTTCCACAATGTTATAGTCAAAGTGATTAGCGTTAGCCACTTTAATAAGTCCACGGATGAAGCGTGCTTCATTGCGGACACTGGGAATCGCTAAGCCGCGTTGTTTTCCTACGCTGGGCCAGCCTGATTCGCCAATTAAAATAGGTTTGTCTGCGGATAATTTGCGTGCTTCTTCTTGTACATGATGATAAATGCGCTCAATGTGGGCAGGAGCGGCACTGACGGCAATAGGTTCATCTTCCCAGTAAGGTAAAATATGAATCGTGATGAAGTCGACTTCATTGATGATTTCTGGATACTTCATGTACATTGACCACACATCAGCGTAGGACACGGGTTGCTTGACCGCTTTTTTTACTGTACGGATGGCTTCTATTAATGCTTCTGGCGGTAAATCACCACGCAATAAGACCTCATTTCCTACAATTACGCGCTTAACTACGTCTGGATTGGCATTAGCTGAGCGGATTAATTCATTGATTTCTAATTGATTGCTTTTATCAATGCCACCTAACCAAGCACCTTGAATCATGGTTAAGCCATGCTTTCTGGCGAGTGCTGGAATAGTGGGCATCGTGCCTTCTGCACTGGCATAGGTGCGGATAGTATAGGTTTTGCTGCTTAATAAGTGTAAGTCATCCGATATTTGTTGTTCAGATGGGAACGTTTCAGTCATGGGGCTTTGACCTTCATGAAACGGCGCGTATGACAAGCTATTGAGTTTTCCTTGAGGGACGTCAGCACCAACGTCTTGGGGTAAATTAGTGATGTAGCCGAATAGAAAAGTGAGTAATAACAGTATGATGGCTGTAGAAATAAGTTTCATGGGCAATTTACCAGAAGGTGTGAAAGGTTAGCGTGGCACGCGTATTTCAGTCAGGTGATGGTATAAAAAAACCGTCGTAATGCGCTGAAGGCACTACGGCGGTTTTGTAACGATTGCTAAAAGCGCTTAGTTTTTGCTTTTATCAACAATTTGGTTGGCTTTAATCCAGGGCATCATGCTGCGTAATTGTGCGCCGACAACTTCAATTGGATGTTCCGCATTTAAGCGACGTTTGGCCGTCATTTCAGGGTAATTAGTGGCACCTTCTAAAATGAATTTTTTAGCGTATTCACCATTTCTAATATTTTTTAATGCGTCACGCATCGCTTGACGGCTTTCGTCGTTGATCACTTTAGGTCCAGTGACATATTCGCCGTATTCTGCATTATTTGAAATAGAATAATTCATGTTGGCGATACCGCCTTCGTACATCAGGTCAACAATTAGTTTTAGTTCATGTAGGCATTCAAAATACGCCATTTCTGGTGCGTAGCCGGCTTCAACTAAGGTTTCAAAACCTGCTTTGACTAATTCAACAGCACCGCCACATAACACCGCTTGTTCACCAAATAAATCTGTTTCTGCTTCATCGCGGAAGGTGGTTTCAATGATGCCAGAACGGCCGCCACCAATTGCTGAGGCATAGGCTAAGCAAAGTGCTTTAGCCGTGCCTGAAGCGTCCTGTTGAATAGCGATTAAATCAGGTACGCCGCCGCCACGAACAAATTCAGAACGAACCGTATGTCCTGGGGCTTTAGGGGCGATCATGATGACATCTAAATCGGCACGAGGCACGACTTGATTAAACAAAATAGAGAAGCCATGTGCAAACGCAAGTGCTGCGCCTTGTTTAATATTGGGTTGAATTTCTGTTTTGTACAGTTCGGCTTGAAATTCATCAGGAGTTAAAATCATGACGATATCTGCATCAGCAACGGCTTGGGCAACGTCTTTCACTTGTAAGCCAGCTGCGTGTGCTTTTGCAACAGATGTTGAACCTGCGCGTAAACCTACGACAACGTCAACGCCAGAATCTTTAAGATTAAGGGCGTGTGCATGACCTTGTGAACCATAACCAATGATGGCTACTTTTTTTGCTTTAATAATTGCTAAATCAGCATCTTTATCATAATAAACGTGCATAGTATTTCCTTTTTTTTATGTGTTTTTAAAGTGTAAGTTTAGGATAGTTAAGTGCGTTGAAGTGCTTCAACAAGCGTTTATAAGCGTAAACCTTGTTCGCCACGAGAAATTCCTGTTGGTCCAGAGCGCACGACTTCAATGATGGTATCTGGCTCGACGGCGGCAATAAACCTATCAAGCTTTTCAGAAGTTCCTGTTATTTCAATAACATACGATTTTTCTGTGACATCAAGAATTTTACCCCGAAAAATTTCAGCTAAGCTTCTGATTTCAGCGCGTGTCTGTGCGGTGGTTTTAATTTTTACCATCATTAATTCGCGTTCAATATGATTTACTTCAAGTAAATCAGTTAATTTAACGACATCAATAAGTTTATTTAATTGCTTCGTGATTTGTTCAATAACGTCTTCACTGCCGCGTGTGACTAATGTAATTCTTGATAAACTAGGATCTTCTGTTGCCGCAACCGCTAAGGATTCAATGTTATAACCACGCGCAGAAAATAAACCTGCTACCCGTGAAAGTGCGCCTGCTTCGTTTTCAATTAAAATTGAAATTATATGTCGCATTATGCTAACTCCCTTTCGTTTGATGAATCTAACGCTACGCGCAATTTCATATCATGATGACCTTTACCCGCTTCAATCATGGGGTACACGTTTTCAGTGCGATCAGTGATAATATCCAAAAATACAGTACGATCAGTAAGCGCAAAGGCTTTTTCTAATGCACCTCGGACGTCTTCTGGCTTTTCAACGCGCATCCCTACATGACCATACGCTTCAGCTAATTGCACAAATTCAGGAATGGTGTCCATATACGAATGCGAGTAGCGGCTTTCGTAAGTGAATTCTTGCCATTGTCTGACCATGCCCATATAGCGATTATTTAAGTTAATAATTTTAATGGGCGTTTTGTACTGCAAGGCGGTAGATAATTCTTGTATACACATTTGAATACTGGCTTCACCAGTGATGCACGCGACTTGTGCATCAGGAAAAGCTAATTTAACGCCAATAGCTGCGGGTAAGCCAAAGCCCATCGTGCCTAAGCCGCCTGAGTTAATCCAGCGACGAGGTTGATCGAAGCGGTAATACTGAGCTGCCCACATTTGGTGTTGACCGACATCCGAGGTGACATACGCATCCCCGTTAGTGACTTCATAGACTTGTTCAATCACATATTGTGGCTTAATTAAGAGGCTATCACGATCATACTCTAGGCATTTAATGCTGCGCCATTGATCGATTTGCTCCCACCATTTTGCCAGTGCCTCTGTGTTGCGACTGAGGGTGCTGCTGTTAATTATTTCAATCATGTGCTGCAAAACAGTGTTCACTTGCCCTAAGATAGGAATGTTAACTTTAACTGTTTTTGAAATAGAGGCAGGGTCAATATCAATGTGAATAATTTTTGCGTGAGGGCAAAATAAATCCAATTTACCCGTAACGCGGTCATCAAATCGAGCACCAATGGCAATAATGACGTCACTTTCATGCATGGCCATATTGGCCTCAAAAGTGCCATGCATACCAAGCATACCAATAAATTGGGGGTCAGTAGCAGGGTAGGCGCCTAAGCCCATTAGTGTATTTGTGACAGGAAAGCCTAGTAACCGTGAGAAAGCGGTTAATTCGTGGCTGGCATTACCTAATACCACGCCGCCACCTGAATAAATAACGGGTTGTTTAGCGTTTAATAATAACTCAACGGCTTTTTTAATTTGTTCGTGATCAGTCTCAATATCAGGATGATAAGAGCGCATGGAGACGTGCTCTGGATAATGATAAGGCACTTTAATTTTAGGGTCAGTGATGTCTTTAGGAATATCAACAACAACTGGGCCGGGTCTGCCGGTCATGGCAACATAAAACGCTTTTTTTATTGTTTCAGCGAGTTTGTTAACATCTTTTACTAAAAAGTTATGTTTAACGCATGGACGGCTAATACCGACCATATCCACTTCTTGAAACGCATCGCTGCCGATTACGGGTAATGAGACCTGTCCAGAAATAACCACTAAAGGAATAGAATCCATATAAGCCGTGGCAATGCCAGTAATGGCATTGGTTGCGCCTGGGCCTGAGGTGACTAACACCACACCTGGTTTACCCGTTGCGCGGGCATAACCATCCGCAGCATGAGTCGCACCTTGCTCATGTCTGACCAGAATATGTTTTACGTCCTCTTGCTGAAAAAGAGCATCATATAAATGCAATACGGCACCACCTGGGTAACCAAAGATATATTCAACGCCTTCGTCTTTAAGACTTTGTACGAGAATTTGTCCACCGCTTAAGTCCACATTCACCTCGATATTTATTTTTTTGATAGTGTTCGGTGATAGCTAGGTTTAGCCATTGAAATCACTGAGTTTGCATAACCTGTTGACAGCATTCGTTGGGATAAATGAGCCACTGGGTTACCTTGTTCTGCTTTAAAACATGTGTTAAATAGGGGATATTAACTGACCCTTAGTAAACGCTATTAACTTATTATTGCTTAACAATTTACTCATTATTCTACTAGGTTATGGGTAAAATTGTAATGACATGGCGTTGTCCCACGAATGAAAACTAAAGCAGTTAAGCATTCGCCATTAACATGCGTGCCTAGGTTGAGTTGACTTAAGCAGTGCAAGGGGAAATGATTTTAAAGGATTATTTAGCAAATTCATTACATTATTTTTATCTTTTAGGAATTCTTACTATGAAAAAAATTGAACTTCTCTCGCCAGCAGGGACGATAAAAAATATGCGTTATGCTTTTGCTTATGGCGCAGATGCCGTATATGCAGGCTTGCCTAGATATAGTTTACGCGTTCGTAACAATGATTTTTTGGCAGACAATTTGGCTATAGGCATTAAAGAAGCGCATCAACAGGGTAAAAAATTTTTTTTGGCAGCCAATGTTATTCCTCATAACAGCAAAGTAAAAACCTTTTTAAACGATTTAGCACCGATTATTGCCATGCAGCCTGATGCCTTAATCATGGCTGATCCAGGTTTGATTATGATGACTAAAGAGGCGTGGCCAGAGATGATTATTCATTTGTCGGTGCAAGCGAATACCGTTAATTATGCGGCAGTCAATTTTTGGAAAAAACTTGGAGTTGAGCGGGTTATTTTATCTAGGGAATTATCGTTAGGAGAGATTGAAGAGATTCGTCAACGTTGTCCTGATATGGAGTTGGAGGTATTTGTCCACGGTGCTTTATGTATTGCGTATTCAGGACGTTGTTTATTGTCAGGATATTTTAATCATCGTGATCCAAATCAAGGCACCTGTACAAACTCTTGTCGCTGGAAATATAGCACACACTCTGCCACTGAAAATGCCGAAGGTGATGTAGTGAGAGTGGATTCATCGGCAGTATTGCCAATGAGTGCTTTAAATCATACAGAGTGTGGTGGTGCAGAACGTCATCCGTTAGCTGATCAGCTTTATTTTTTAGAAGAAGAGGGGCGACCAGGTGAATATTTGCCAGTGATGGAAGATGAAAATGGCACGTATATTATGAATTCAAAAGATTTGCGTGCCATCGAGCATGTTGAACGTTTGGTGGCAATGGGAATTGATAGTTTAAAAATTGAAGGGCGAACAAAATCTCATTATTACGTTGCAAGAACCGCGCAAGCGTATCGACAGGCAATTGATGATGCCGTTGCAGGGCGTGCTTTTCAGCCAGAATGCTTGGGTGTTTTAGAAAATTTAGCGAGTCGTGGTTATACCGATGGTTTTTATCAACGACACTCTACGCATGAGCAACAAAATTATATATCGGGTTATTCACAAAGCCATCAGCAACAGTTTTGTGGAGAAATCAAACATTATGACGATCGCACGGGGATGGCGTATATCGATGTTAAAAATAAGTTTGCAGTGGGCGATCGTGTGGAGCTGATTTTGCCTTCAGGGAATCATGATATTACCGTGACTGCAATGCAAGACAAACATGGCAAAGCATGTCAAGAAGCGTTGGGAGGCGGCTATGAAGTCAGTATTCCTTTGCCAGCAATTGCCGCAGACTTTGGTTTATTGGCGCGGTATTTATAGTTAAAGGATACTTGCGCTAATTACGATGATAAAAACGCTAGCGTTCACTCGCTTTGCTATGCTTATTGTAAGCGAGTGAACTTAAGTGCGTGTGGTAGGTGATTAAAATTCTTCCCATTCATCGATATCATCGTTACTGATGAGGACAGGTTTTGGCGCAGCGGCAGTTTTGCCTTTGTAGGTTTCAATTTTAATAGGCGCAGGTGATTTGCTGGCGGCCGTTTTACTAAGCGTAGAGGTATCATGTGCTTGACGGCCATCTACTTTAAATTGATTAACCGTCATCAATAAGCTGTGAACCTGGTCTTCTAGCGATTCAGCCGAGGCGGCCGCCTCTTCAACTAAGGCAGCATTTTGTTGCGTGGCATCGTCCATTTGCCCGATGGCTTGATTAACTTGTTGAATGCCAGAGGTTTGCTCAATTGAAGCTTCGGCAATTTCATTCATAATCACGGTGACTCGATGAATAGAGCTGACGATTTCTTCCATAGTGTGGCCAGCTTGAAGCACTAATTTACTGCCGTCTTCAACTTTTTCTACAGAATCACCAATTAATTTTTTAATTTCACCTGCGGCGGCGGCGGCACGTTGTGCCAAATTACGTACTTCACTGGCAACCACGGCAAAGCCACGACCTTGTTCACCTGCACGCGCGGCTTCTACTGCGGCGTTTAAGGCAAGAATGTTAGTTTGGAATGCGATGCTGTCAATTACTGAAATAATAGCAACAATTTTATTTGAAGAAGTGTTGATGGACTCCATAGTGGTGACGACTTTACTTACCACATTGACGCCTTTATCGGCAATTGCAGCCGCACTTCTTGCTAGCTCATCGGCTTGTTTAGCGTTTTGGGTATTCGCCTGTACGGTTGAGGTTAATTCTTCCATGCTAGCAGCGGTTTCTTCAAGGCTGGCAGCTTGTTCTTCGGTGCGGTGTGATAGGTCATTATTTCCTGAGGCAATTTCTTTTGCCGCAGTATTAATGGTTTCGGTGGCTTCTTTAATTTCCAGCACTAAGCTTTTAAGGTGTTCATTCGTGGCATTAATGCCTTCGATAACCTCTCCAAAAATACCAGGGTATTCTTTATCGATAGATTGGTTTAGATCACCTTTAGCCATGGCGTTGGTGACGTGTAAGATGTCAATAAAGCCGGCTTCGCTGGTGCTAAGTAACAAGTTAAAGTCATCAAAAATTTCTTTAAACATGTGGCTAAATTTTGAGGTGTTAACACGTTTTGAGAAATCACCTTTTACGCCTGCTTCAGTTAAGGTTTTGATTTCTCTGCTGACATTGTGCAGATTATTTTTAATTTCATCGATAGCACGAGTGATTTTGGCTTGTTCGCCTGGTAAGCGTTTGATGTCGTGACTGAAATCTCCTTGGGCATATTGGGAGATCACTTTTACAATTTCCATTTTTACGTCAATATGAGATTTGACGAGAGTGTTTAGATTTTGTGCCATGCGCTTGTAATCACCAGAAAATTGCTGGTAATTAAATTCTTCATGGATGGCGCCGTGCGCATGTTTTATTGAGACATTGTCAATGTCGTCAATGAAATCATTGATTGAATCCTGAATGCATTTGATAGCGTACAAAAGACTGCTGCGGTCGTTATCTTGGAGCTCAATGGTGTTTTTAAAATTGCCTTGGGCGATTTCTTTGGCAAGGTTATT